>NC_015948.1:332807-665615 GCF_000223905.1 Haloarcula hispanica ATCC 33960 | reverse complement strand
CGCGGGGGGCCTCGGCGTCGCCCCGTCGGCGCAGACGCTCGAAGCAGTCCACCCACTGTTCGAAAAGGCCCTGCCGGGGTTCGAGGAAGTGTACCGGAGCCTCCTCTTCGAACAGCAGGGAACCGGTGTCATCGCCGTCCGTGCGACTGCCGGGATCGCTGGAGAGACGCCGGTGTTCTGCCTGCCCGCGGACCCGGCGGCGGTTCGTATCGCTATCGACGAGATCATCGCGGCCGAAGCTCCGTCTCTCGTCGCTGACCTGTCCTGAGCCGACACGACGAACTCGCGGTATCAGTCTTGTGACCGTTTAGCCGGCTTAACGTGATATTTGCCGGTTCGTCCCAGGTCGCTAATTTTCCCACTTCCGACGGCTTTTCTCCCGAATATCGGCCGTTTAAACGTTTAAAGCGGCGTGAAAAGTCGTTAACTCCGTCACCCATTGAAGTAGAGACAGCCCACAGGCTCGTGTGTCATGTCCGATCACAACGCGACACGACGCGGCGTGCTCACGGGTATCGGCGCGACAGCTGCAGCTGCACTGGGTGGGGCAGCCATCTCCGGGACGGTTGCGGCGGCCGGTCCCTGGGAGTCCGTCGAGTCCCCGACCGGGAACACCCTCCACGACGTCGAATACACGGCCACCGGCGCGTACGCGGTGGCGGGTGGCGGTATCGTCCTCGAACGGACTAGCAGGGGCTGGCAGAAGGTCATCGGCGGTGGCCCGACCGGCAACGGGAACAGCCTCTACGGGGCCAATGTAACCGACGACGGCAAGGCCCTCTGGCTCGTCGGTGCCTCGGGCGCTATCGGCGAGTACGACGTGGAATCGGGCGTTCTCACCGACCACAGCGCCCCGATGGACGTGACCAACAATTTCAACGACGTGTCCGTGACCGGGAGCGCCGGCGAGGCGAACGTCTACGTCGCCGGCGACTCCGGCAAGATGTACTACAGCTTCGAGAACGGCGCGAGCGAGACGTGGGACTACACCACGCCCGGCTCCGGGTCGGCCATCAACGCCGTCGACTTCCACGGCGTGCGCTCGGGCCACATCGTCGACGGCAACAAGAGCGTCTTCGCCACCGACGACGGCTCGACGTGGAACAAGATCGGCCTCGCCGACGCCAACGTCAACTTCTACGGCGTCGACTCCGACGGCCCAGATGACGTGTGGGTCTCCGGCGGTGGCGGGATGATTTTCCACTGGAACGGGTCCGAGTGGACGCCGACCGACACGGGCGACGCCGGCCTGCGTGACATCGAGGTCACCGGCGACGACAGCACCGGCTACACGGTCGGCGGCGGCGGTAAGGTGTACGCCCTCGGCGATGGCGGCTGGACCCAGGAACAGACGCCCGCTGGCGAGAACCTGAAAGCCATCGTCCGCGGCGGCACCGACATCGCGGTCGGTTCGGGCGGGATTATCCTGGAGCAGTAGCGACGGTACAGTAGGGCAGGCCGGTTCGAGACCGCGGTGCGCCGGAGCCACTGACTTTTCACCGACCCCCTCCAACACCCTGCATGGACGACATTCAGGTCCAGGGTACGTCGGTCCCCGCACTCGGCCTCGGGACGTGGCAGCTCACCGGCCAGTCCTGCCGTGAAACCGTCGAAACGGCGCTGGATATGGGCTATCGCCACATCGACACTGCACAGGCGTACGGCAACGAGCGGCAGGTCGGACTGGGGATGGACGCCGCCGCGGTCGACCGCGAGGACGTGTTCTTGACGACGAAGCTCGACGGCTCCAATCGCGACGAGCGGAGCGTCCGCCGGTCGACGCGGGAGAGCCTGAACAAACTGGGAACGGACTACATCGACCTCCTGCTCATCCACTGGCCGAACACCCCGTGGATGACATCCCTGTCGGAGACGCTCGGGGCGATGAACGACCTCGTCGAGGAGGGGCTGGTCCGGCACATCGGCGTCAGCAACTTCTCGCCGTCGCTGCTGGACAAGGCGCGGGACATCTCCGCGGCCCCTATCTTCACCGACCAGGTGCAGTACCACCCCTACTGGGACCAGCGGAAGCTACTCGACTACTGTCGCATCCACGACGTGCTCCTGACTGCCTACAGCCCGCTCGCCCGCGGCGGCGTCCTCGACGACCCCGCGCTCGTCCAAGTGGGTAACAGGTACGGGAAATCCCCGGCGCAGGTCGCGCTTCGGTGGCTGGTCCAGCAGGACGGCGTGGCCGCGATTCCGAAAGCGTCCAGCCGCGACCACCTCGAAGCGAACATGGCTGTCTTCGATTTCGAACTCACCGACGCGGAGATGGAGCGGATCCGGGACCCGTCGAAGGTCAAGACCGGCGTGCAGTTCGTTCGGTCGCAGTTGCCGTTCTGAGCGCCACAGTTGACTGGTTCTGCGGCCACACCGATTCGTCAAGCGTTTTGACGCCGCCGTTCCAACCCCGCGCTATGGTAACGGCGCTCGCCGATGATATCTGGTGGTACGACCTCACGGGCGTCAACGCAACGCTCGTCGACGACGACGGAGCGCTAACGCTCGTGGACACCGGGCTTCCCTGGCACGGCAACGCGCTCATCGCCGGCCTGAGCGACGCCGGCTACGAACTCCGAGACCTGGACCGAATTCTGCTGACGCATTTCGACTTCGACCACGTCGGCGGGCTGTCGGCCTTCGACGGCATCGACGTGACTATCTACGTCGGGGAGCGGGACGCCCCGCTGGTCACCGGCGAGCAGGCTCCGCCGCTGGGCAACCACAAGGGGGCGTTCCAGCGACTCGTCTCGCCGTTCCTCGACGCGCCGGACAACGACGTGGTCCCCCTCGCCGACGGCGACACCGTCGGCAGTTTCACTGTCTACGATACCCCTGGCCACACGCCGGGGCACGTCTGCTACGTCAGCGAAGACCATTCGCTTGGACTGCTGGGTGACCTCGTCCGGGAGGACAGCGGCCGCTCCGAGCCCTCGCCGTGGCTGGTGAGCTACGATACCGACGCCGTTGCTCGGAGTATCAGAGACTTCGCCGAGCGCGCACCGCGGTTTGAACTCGCTGTGCCGGGCCACGGCGTCCCCTTCGAGGAAGGGGGTTCCGCGAAACTCAGTAAGCTGGCAGCGACGCTGTGAAACGGCTGGCCTAGTCGCTACTGAGCCGGCCAGCAACGAAGTCCTGACCGCCCAGCCCGACCGCTAGCGCGAACCCGATACCGACGGGGAACACGACCGCGAGCAACAACACGGCGAGCAGCAGCGAGTCGACGCCCGCGAGGTTGAGCGCGATAACGGCGGTAAACAGGTAGACGAGCGCCTGCAGCGTTCCCGAGAGGAGCGGCTTCGAGACCCACTCTTCGGCGGCATCGACCGACGTGATCACGTCGGCGACGTGATCAGCAACTAGTGCCCCCAGAACGAGGACGACGAGGGCACCGACCAGGGTCGGCGCGTAGGTCAATCCATCACGGAGCAGGGCCGCGACGGGAGCGATAGTGAGCGTCGCCGCAGCGACGTAGACGGCCGCCGCGTAGACGTAGTACTCGACGACTAGACCAGCCACTCTGCCAACGGTGCCGCTGTCAGCGTCGAGCAGCTGTCCGAGGTGCGTTTCCGGGAAGTTCTCCGTGATACCGGGACTGGAGACGAGGCCGGGGACGAGCGTGCCCAGCAGTCGGCCGAGACCGAACCCGACGACCAGGAACACTGCGGCGGCGACGATGTTCGGAACGTACCCGAACAGCGTCGCGGCGAGCGTCCGGAGCTCGCTGATGTTCAGCGTTCTGACCGCCGCAAGAACAGCGACCAGATAGACGAGATATCGGGCGAGCAGACCTGCTGCGGACGCGACCGGGTCCGACTCCGCTGTGACGGCAGACACCGGCGTTTCCTCGGCGCGGTCGTCGAGCCCGCGTTCGAGCGTCCAGTCGTACACCGCGCTGTCGAGGTACTCGCCGACCCCGTAGCCGATGGCGAGGATGACTGCCGCAATCAGTATCGTCCCGACGGCCGATACGCCGTCGGCGATGAGTGTTGACAGATATTTGGCAATTCTATTAGCGACGTTCGCTTGCAGCAACAGCGGTCGTTCCGTGACGGCCTGAATCGCTAGCATAGGTGTATCCAGTAGTTACTCTCTTAATCTATCTATTAAATCCGTCGAAGAATATGTTAAATTATACCCTTCAACAGCAAGAGGGTGCGGCCGGACCGGCTGTTGGTACTGCTGGGCGGACACCATAGACACGAAAAGACCGGGCGAGCCTACAGTTCCTCGGCGACCGCCTCGGCGTCAAGCAGGTCCGGGTCGACGACGAGGTCGGTCTGTCGGCTGGCGAAGTCCGGCAGGGAGCCCGCCGCGTAGACGACGACCCGGAGGTCGGGGGCAAGGTCCTTGGCGACGGCGATGGAGGTCGCCTGCGACATCTCGGTCAGCAGGTAGACCTCGGCCTCGTGGATGCCGGCTTCTTCGAGCCCGGGTCGGTTACCGACGTCGGCGACTGTGACCGTGTGGCCTTCGGCTTCGAGCGCGTCGGTGAGCGCGTTCGGGTCCGAGCCGACGAGAACCACCTTCATTCGTACTCGATAGTCGCTGGCGGTTTGTGGGTCACGTCGTAGACGACGCGGGCGACGTTCTCGTGCGCCCCGGTGATGCGCGACTGGATGCGCTGGAGCGTGTCCCAGTCGAGTTCCTGTGCGCGGGCGGTCATCCCGTCCCGGCTCTCGACGGAGCGGACGGCGACGACCCAGCCGTGGACGCGGTTGTCGCCCTTGACGCCCGTGGCCTTGCCGATGACGGCGGCCAGCGCCTGCCACGGCTCGTACTCCTCCAGTTCCTCCTCGACGACGTGGTTGGCCTCGCGGGCCACTTCCAGTTTCTCCTCGGTGACTTCGCCGATGATGCGGACGGCGAGGCCGGGGCCGGGGAACGGCATCCGCTCTGAGATTATCTCCTCGAGGTCGAGCGCCCGGGCGACCTCGCGGACCTCGTCCTTGTAGAGGTCCCGCATCGGCTCGACGATGCCCTCGAAGTCCACCACTTCGGGCAGGCCGCCGACGTTGTGGTGGCTCTTTATCGTCCCCTCACTCTCGATGCGGTCGGGGTAGATGGTCCCCTGAACGAGGTAGTCGGCGTCGACGTCCTTGGCGACGGTCTCGAACTCCCGGATGAACTGCTCGCCGATGATGTGACGCTTCTCCTCGGGGTCGGTCTCGTCGCCGAGCGCATCGAGGAAGCGGTCCTGGGCGTCGACGATCCGCAGCGAGTCCATGTAGCTGAACGTCTCGCGTATCTGGTCGGTCTCGCCTTTCCGCATCAGCCCGGTGTCGACGTAGACCGGGGTGAGCTGGTCGCCGATGGCCTCGTAGGCCAGCGCGGCGGCCGTCGAGGAGTCGACGCCGCCCGACAGTGCGATGACGGCGTTCTTGTCGCCGATCTCGTCGGCGATCTCGGCTTTCGCGTCGGCGATGAACTCGTCGACGTTCACCATCAGTGGCTCACCTCCTCAGTCGTCACAGTGTGTGGGTCGTCGCCGAGCACCGCTTCGAGCAGGCCGACGAAGGGCGGGCTGGCGCGTGTCGGTCGGGAGCGGAACTCCGGATGGAACTGCGTCCCGATGAAGTACGGGTGGTCCTCGGGCGCGAGTTCGAGTATCTCCATACGGTTTTCGGCGTAGCCAGAGAACTTCAGCCCGGCGGCTTCGAGGTCGTCGATGTACTCGGGATTGACCTCGTAGCGGTGGCGGTGCCGCTCCGTACAGGACTCGCCGCCGTACAGCGTCGCGGCAAGCGTGTTCGCGTCGATTTCGGTTTCGTGAGCACCCAGCCGCATCGTCCCACCCATGTCCTCGATCTCGTACTGCTCGGGCAGGATGTCGATGACGGGGTGTGGGGTGTCTTCGTCCAGTTCGGCGGAATGGGCGTCGTCGAGGTCCAGTACGTTGCGGGCGTACTCGACGACGGCCATCTGGAATCCGAGACACAGCCCGAGGAATGGGATATCGTTCTCGCGGGCGTACCGAATCGCCTCGATTTTACCCTCCGTACCACGGGCACCGAAGCCACCCGGCACGACGATGGCGTCGGCCTCGCGCATCCGGTCAGCGTGGTGGTCGTTCATCTTCTCGGAGTTGACCCATTGGACGTTCACGTCGACGTTCTTCTCCAGGCCGGCGTGTTTCAGCGCCTCGTGGACGGACATGTAGGCGTCTTCGAGGTCGTACTTGCCAACGAGGGCAATATCGACTTCGCCCTCGGTGTTCTGGGTGACAAGGTCGCGCCAGCGGTTCTCCCGCTCGTCCTCGGGCAGGGCTTCGGTCGCGATGTCGAGTTCCTCCATCACGTACTGGTCGAGGCCTTCCTCCTCGACCATCAGCGGGACGTGGTAGATGTCGTCGACGTCGGGATTCGAGAAGACGGCTTCCGTCGGCACGTCACAGAACAGCGCGATCTTCTCTTTCGTGTCGATATCGAGTTTGTCCGAACAGCGGCCGACGAGAATGTCGGGCTGGAGCCCGATAGAGCGCAGTTCCTTCACGGAGTGCTGGGTCGGCTTGGTCTTCTGCTCGCCGTTTTTCGAGTAGGGAACGAGCGTGACGTGGGTAAAGAGAATATCGTCCTCGTCTTCCTCGTGGGCGAACTGACGGAGCGCTTCGAGATACGGCATCCCCTCGATGTCGCCGACGGTGCCGCCAACCTCGATGATACAGACGTCGTTTCCTTCGGCGGCCTCGCGGATGCGGCGCTTGATGTCGTCGGTGATATGCGGGATAATCTGGACCGTGCGACCGAGGTAGTCGCCGGACCGCTCCTTCTCGATGACGTGCTGGTAGGTCTTCCCCGTGGTGACGTTGTGGTCGAAGGTCATGTCGATGTCGAGGAAGCGCTCGTAGTTCCCCAGGTCGAGGTCGACCTCCCCGCCGTCTTTGAGCACGTACACCTCCCCGTGCTGGAAGGGGTTCATCGTACCGGCGTCGACGTTCAGATACGGGTCGATTTTGACCGCTGTAACGTCGAACCCGGCGTTTTTGAGTAATCTACCTGTGCTGGCGGCGGTGATGCCTTTCCCCAGGCCAGACATCACGCCACCGGTGACGAAGATGAACTTCCGACCCAGTTCCGGGTCGTAGTCCGTTTCGGGTTCGGTCGGCATACCGACGGTGAACCCCGCGTAGTCTAAACGGTTTCGGAGCGCGCACTGTTCGCCACCCCGTCGCAGTGTCAACGGGGCTACAGTGACGGCTGTGTGAGGACGCGCCATGCCGCCACGAGAACAGCCAGCGTCAGCGCCGAGAACAGCGCATCACCGGGACTAGAGCCGATGGCGATGAACAACAGGTAGCCGGCGACGAATCCACCCAGAAGCGAGACGACGCCGTGCCGTGTCGAGTGCGACACCGCCGCCCTGGTTCGTGTTGACATAGTTCATTATTTATCAGTATATAGTATAAATGTACCTTCGGCTGGTCGTCAGGACTTGAGCACGCCGGATTTGATAGCGACGTAGGTCCCGAGGCCCCCCAGCGAGGCGAGGACGAGCGCCCGGGCTGGTCCGCCCGCGACGAGCGCCGTCTGCATCAGGACTAGCAGCGCCACCAGTGTTGCGATAAACGAAACGGCAGCGAACGCAAGCGGGCGGTTCATGATCGGAGATTGGGCCGACAGCGCCTCTGTCTTTCGATACTGTCCGGTAGTCTCGGGTCCCGGCAGTCGGATTCAACACCGGCTACAGGTGGTCACGGAGAAACGGCCCAACAGTCTCACCGACACGGCCGCTCTGGCCGACGAAGTGGTGGTCGGCCGGCAGTCGCTCGACGGCCTGTCCCAGTTCGGTGGCCCGGTCGACGACCGGCTCCCAGTCCACAGTGTCGTCGCGCTCGCCGACCACGACCTGTACCGGGCAGTCGATAGCGTCGAGCGCGGCGACAGCATCGAGATGGGCGGTCAGTCCGGCCGGCGGAGCGAGGACGGAGAGGACCGACGGCTCGGACTCGCTATCGAGTTCGGCGGCCGCACAGAGCGCCACAGCTGCGCCGAAACTGTAGCCAAACAGGCCGACGGCGTCGGCCCGCTCGCTCGCCCACGCCAGCGCGTTCTCGGCGTCGACCCGCTCGCCGCGGCCCTCGTCCCACGCGCCGTAGTCGAAGCGGAGACAGCCGACATCAGGGGCCAGTGCGTCGCTAACCGCGTTCAGGCGCGTGTCCGACCGCTTACCGCCGTACTGTGGATGGGGCGGGCACGCAACGACGATAGCGTCCGACCCGGGTCGGTCGAGCGTCGCGGTGACGTCTCGCCCGCCCGGAATCCCGACGGTAGTCATACGTGTTCACTCGCCAGCCCTCTGTAAGAAATTTAAGGTTGGAGAGACCAATGCGCATATATGGGAATCCTCTCGCGCGCGTCGTACGTCATCCGCTCGAAACTCAACGCCGTCCTGAACCGAGCGGAGGACCCGACAGAGACCCTCGACTACAGCTACGAGCAGTTGCGTGACGAACTGCAGGACGTCAAGCAGGGCATCGCGGACCTGACGACCCAGAAGAAACGACTGGAGATACAGAAGCGCCGCCTCGAAGAGAACGTCGAGAAGCACAATGAGCAGGCGCGCCAGGCCGTCGAGCAGGACCGAGAGGACCTTGCCCGCCAGGCGCTGGAGAAGAAAAAGCAGAAGATGAGCCAGATCGAGGATCTGGAGGGCCAGATACAGGACCTGCAGAGCCAGCAGGACCAGCTAGTCGAGCAGAAAGACGAACTCCAGAAACAGATCGAGCAGTTCCGGACCAAGAAGGAGACGATGAAGGCCCGCCACGAGGCCGCCAAGGCGTCGGCGCGCGTCAACGAGGCAATGACCGGCGCTGGCGACGAGATGCAGGACATCAATCAGGCTATTGAGCGCGCGGAGGAACGCACCGAGGACATGGAGGCCCGCTCGCAGGCGATGGACGAACTCCGCGAGGATGGCGTCCTCGAAAGTCAGATATCGGATGAGAGTTCGCTGGAGCGGGAGCTTGAGGAAGTCCGACAGAAAGGCTCAGTCGACGCCGAACTCGACACGCTGAAAGCCGAGATGGGCAAAGCCGAGGACGGCGACAGCGGGTCAAGCGACGCGGACGTCTCCGAGGCCGAACTGGAGAAGGAACTCACGGACGAGAGTACGCAGGTCGACGTCGACGAGAGCGAGGTCGAGTCAGAACTCGACGAACTGAAAGAAGACGAAAAGTAGCGCCGCCGCCGCGGGATTTTTACAGCGGCCAGACGACAGACACCGAGAGCGTCGTGACGACGCACAGAAGGAGCTGTAGCGGGCCGCCGACGCGCAGGAAGTCGGTAAAGCGGTACCCGCCGGGGCCGTACACCATCAGGTTCGTCTGATAGCCGATGGGTGTCAGGAACGCCGTTGCGACTGCGAACGTCACGACGACGAGGAACGGGAACCCGGCGACGCCGATCTCGGCGGCGGTGGCGACGGCGATCGGGATCATCAGCACGACGGTCGCAGCCGGAGTGATGACGCTGGCGAGGACGGCCGTCAGGAGGTACACCAGCGCCAGCAGCGCCAGCGGCGGGAGGACGCCGGCCGCGTCGACGAGGAGGCCACCGACGAACGCGGCCCCACCGGTCGCTTGCATCGCCTGCCCCAGCGGGAGCAGTCCGGCAAGCAGGAACACGATGTTCCAGCTCACCGCGTCGTAGGCCTTCGATGCGCTCAGCGTGCCGGTCGCGACCGTGGCGACGACGCCGCCGAGTGCGGCGATGTAGATTGGAAGCAGATCCAGCGCCGCGAGCGCGATGACTGCGAGCAGGGTCGCGAGCGGGACCGCCGCCGCGGCGTCGAGCGACGGCGGGCCGCCGTCGAGCGCGTCGAACAACTCCGGGGGACCCTCGGTCAAGACCAGGTACCCCTCGTCCTGCAGGTGGCCCACCTCGTCGAGAGGCGTCTGGAGCAAGAGCAGGTCGCCAGCGGACAGCTCGACCGCCGCGAGGTTCTCGTGGATGATCTCGTCGCCGCGGCGGACGGCGAGGACCGTCACGTCGAACCGACTGCGCAGTTGCACGTCGGCGAGCCGCCGCCCGCGGAGCCGGGACTCCCTGTGAATGACGGCCTCCGCGAGAACGGCCGGATGGCCACTCTCTGCCAGGAGGTCCGCCGTGACGGACTCGCGGGCGAGGTCCCGCAGGTCGAGCGTCTGGGCGAACTGATTGACGGCCTGTCGGTTCCCGCGGACGGTCAGCACGTCGCCGGGTTCGAGCGGTCGGTCGGTGGCCGTCGCGAAGAACGACTCGCCGTTGCGGTCGATCTGGAGCACATCGATGTCAAGCGGGTCGCTCGCGGCGAGGACCTGTTCGACGGTGGCCTCGGTCGGCAGCGACTCTCCCGCATCGACTACGTCCGCGACTGCTTCGACCACGTCGTCGGGGACACCGCCTTCCAGCGCCTCCTGCACCGTCAGTCCGACCAGCGGCGACGAGTCCCGCACCTGTAACTGCGACAGGTGGCGGTCCATGTCGAACTCCTCCGTGAAGTCGGCCGCGGGGTGGACCCGTTCGGGAACGAGCGCCCGACCGACTGTCAGCAGGTAGGCCACGCCGACGGCGAGGATGACGACGCCGACGGGCGTCAGCGAGAACATCGAGAACGGTCGGCCAAGCAACTGCGCCGAGAGGTCGCTGGCGAGGAGGTTCGTCGAGGTACCGACCAGCGTGAGCGTCCCGCCGAGCATCGCGGCGAAAGAGAGCGGCAACAGCAGGTTCGACGGCGAGATACCGTATCGCTCCGAGAGCCCGGTGACCAGCGGGATGAAGACCGCGACCACCGGCGTGTTGTTGACGAACCCCGCGCTGACGCCCGTCGTGCCCACGATGGCGGCCAGCAGGCGCTGCTCATCGCCGCCGGTCAGCGCCGCCAGCCTCCCGGCCAGCCAGTCGACGACGCCGGCCGATTCGACGCCGGCGCTGAGGATGTACATCGCGACGATAGTGACCACCGCCGGGCTGGCGAATCCCTCGATGGACGTCCGTGCCGGGACACCGGTGTACGGTTCCAGCACGACCAGCGCGACGAGGACGGCGATGGCCGTCATGTCAGGCGGCAGCCACTCGGTGACGAACAGCGTCAGGGCGGCGGCGACGAGCGCGAAGACCACGAGCGCACCCATCGAGAGCGGGGGCATACCATTGCCCTCGATGGATGGGGGCAAAAGCGTCGGGGGCGATTCCGACCGATCACCCCGCCGGTGGACGGCTGGGACAGGCGACCGGTCTCACTCCGGGTTCGGCGCGTAGCCCGCCCCGACGCGAAGCGTGAGGGCGCGCTCGCGCACCGACAGCGACAGCGCCTCGTGCGTGCTGAGTTCGCCGTCGCGGCTGAACGTGAGTTCGTCGCCGTCGCCGCTAACCGAGATCTCCTTCGCACGAACGTGGGTCACCCCGTCGGTATCGAGCGACAGGAGTCGCTGACCGATGGCCTCCGCGACGAGGTTCCCCGTTGGCATCTGTTCGACGATAGCCACGTCCAGCAGGCCGTCTTCCATGTTTGCTTGCCCGCCTTCCGCGACGAACTTACGGGCGTTGCCCACCAGGAGACAGGCGGACTCGCCCGACCATGTGAACGGGCCGTCCTCGCCGACAGCCGCGACAGTGATGTCGAACCCGTCGAAGCGGAGCGCCTCCTGTGCCCCGGTGAGCAGAAAGGCCAGCGTGCCGAACCGCTCCTTGAGGTCGCCCGGTGTCGAGACGCTGGCGTCGGCGGGGAGACCGGCGATACAGGAGACGAGAAACGGCTCGTCGTCGGCGACACCGACATCGACCGGGCGCGTGTCGCCGGTGTCGGCGATTTCGACACCGTGTTCGATGTCCGTGACGCCGATGTTCCCGGCCAGGAGGTTCGCCGTTCCGGCCGGGATGACGCTCAGCGTCACCGAGTCGAGGTGGCCGGCGTCGTCGAGCCCACGGATGACCTCGTTCACCGTCCCGTCGCCGCCACAGACGGCGACCTCCGAAGCTTCGGCTCGACCCGCCTCGCGGCCGAGTTCGACCGCGTCGCCCACCGCCTCGGTTTCGTACACCTCGAACCCGCGCGCCGCCATCAGCCGCGGGACGTAGTCGGCGTGCTCGCCGTCGCCACTGACGGGGTTGAGGATACACCGACGCGAGCCAATCTGCATGGTACTAGCGAGTCCGGTCCGGCACTTATACCGTGGTGATGTGCGGCGGCGTCAGTCCCAGTCGACGTCGACGCGCCGGTCCGTCTCGCGGAGAATGAAGGGACCGATAGCGAGCGTTCGTTTGGTTATCGTGACGATACGGAGGATGTACGATATCAGGACCGTGAACGGAAGCAGCGATGCTGTCGTCGTCACCGCGAGGAGCCACAACACGTCGGGGACGCCGGCCGTGACGCCGACGAAATCTTGCACATCGAGGAACAATAACGAGGTGATTGCGACGGTAAGCGCCGGGATAGCGACGTACAGCAATGTCCGGGAGAGGTCGGACAGTTCCCACTGAAAGTACAGCGTCTTGAAGTGTTCCCGGGCCAGGCCGAACAGTTCGAGCGTCTCGACGAGTTCCGCAAGCGAGTCGTCGATTTCGTCGGTGAGTTCGTCGGCGTAGGCCTCGCGGATGCGTCGACCGGCGTACAGCTTCCAGGAATAGTTGTAGTCCAGCGCGGCCTTGACGACGTCGAACTCGCCGAAGGTCCCGTCTTCGAGCTGAGCGGTGACGCTGTCGGCGTTGGTCAGCACGTCCGCCAGATAGTTCGACAGCAACGCCGCCAGGTCGTCATCGAGCGCCGCCTCCTCGGCGGCGTTCCGAGCATTCTCGGCCCGTTCGGCGGTCCCGCGGACCAGCGACCGGAGGAACGCCGAGGGCTCTGCCGGACTGACTGGCGTGTCGACGGCGTCGGCCACGTCGGCGCGGAACTGCATCGACCCGTCCATCCGCTCGCGCTGATCGCCCACTGCACCGAGTTCCTGTGACAGGACGAGCTGGTTCAGTGTCAGAACCAGCGTAACGGCGGTTACAGTCCCCGTAATCAGCGCCTGAAACAGCGTTTCGACCGGGTCACCACGAGTCAACAGCGTCAATGCCGGTGTGGGATGCAAAAGTCCGACGGCGAGAATCCCACAGAACAGGACACCGGAGAGGAGGGCAGTGACGAGCCAGCGGTCCGCGTCGAGCAGGAGCCAGAGAAGTCGGGTGTCACCGGTGGCGCGCTCCCGCATGGTATCGCTCGACGCTCCACTGTCAGTGGTCATACAGGTCGGCTCGCCCGCCGGGGATAAAAGGGCGTGCCTGGCAGATGCCAGAAAGCCAGTACACCGTCGGTGAGAATCGGCCGAACGAACTGCAGCTATCGGCCGGCGAGGAACGTCACAGCGGTCCGCTGCTGCTCGACCTCGGTTTCGAGGTGGTCGCGGAACTCGGCGATGTCGATGTCCTTCTCCTCGCGTTCCTTGCGGTCCCGGACCGAGATGGTCCCGGCCTCCTCCTCGTTGTCGCCGATGACACACATGTAGGGCACGCGGTCGTCGTGGGCCTGCTGGATCTTCTTGCCGACCGTCCAGGAGCGGTCCTCGATGGTGACCCGGAAGTCATCGAGTTCGTCCTGAATCTCCTCGCAGTAGGCGATATTGTCGTCGCTGACCGGCAGCAGGCGGATCTGCTCGGGTGCGAGCCACGGCGGGAACTTCCCGTTGTAGTGCTCAGTCAGCACCATGAAGAAGCGCTCGTAGGAGCCATACAGCGCGCGGTGGATCATCACCGGGCGGTGCTCCTCGTTGTCCTCGCCGGTGTAGGAGAGGTCGAACCGCTCCGGCATGTTGAAATCCAGCTGGACAGTCGGGCCGTCCCAGTGGCGACCGAGCGCGTCCTCGAACGCGAAGTCGATCTTCGGGCCGTAGAACGCGCCGTCGCCTTCCTCGACGACGTAGTCGATGTCCTGCTCGTCGAGGACGGCTTCGAGCTGAGACTCCGCTTTCTCCCAGATTTCGTCGCCGCCGACGGACTTCTCGGGCCGGGTGGCGAACTGGACGGTGTAGTCGAGGTTGAACGTGTCGAGCGTGTCGAGGATGATGTCGACCGTCGCCAGCACCTCCTCCTCTATCTGGTCCGGCCGGACGAACAGGTGGCCGTCGTCGATGGTAAAGGCCCACGTCCGGGAGAGCCCGGAGAGTTCGCCGCGCTGCTCCTTGCGGTACACCTTCCCGTCCTCGAAGTACCGTACCGGCAGGTCCCGGTAGCTCCAGGAATTCTGCTCGAAGATAGTGGCGTGGCCCGGGCAGTTCATCGGCTTCAGGCCGTACTCCTCGTCGTTGACGTCGAGCAGGAACATGTCGTCGACGTAGTTCTCGTAGTGGCCCGACTTCTTCCACAGTTCAGTGCGGAAGACGTGGGGCGTCTCGACCTCGTCGTAGCCGGCGTCGCGGTTGAGGCCGGCGACGTAGTCCGACAGCTCGTTGAGGATCTTCTTGCCGTTGGGTTCGTACAGCGGCAGGCCCGGCCCGGTCGTCTCGTCGATGGAGAACAGGTCCATCTCCTGGCCGATCTTGCGGTGGTCGCGCTCCTCGGCCTTGCGGCGCTGTTCGAGGAACTCGTCGAGCGCGTCCTCCGTCGGGAAGGCGGTCCCGTAGACGCGGGTCAGCGTCTCGTTGTCTTCCTCGCCGCGCCAGAAGGCCGCCGAGATTTCAAGCAGCGCGAAGCCGCCGATTTCACCGGTCGATTCGACGTGGGGGCCCTGACAGAGGTCCTCGAACTCGCCTTGGGTGTAGAAGGAGACGTCCTCGTCGTCCGCGGCCTCGGTTTCGAGGATGTCTTGTTTGAACTGATTGTCCTCGTAACGCTCGAAGGCTTCGTCTCGGTCGACGAGTTCGCGCTCGATGTCGAGGTCCTCCTCGATTATCGCCTCGGCTTCGGCCTCGATGGCTTCGAGGTCGTCCTCGTCGATGTCGACGTCGGTGATATCGTAGTAGAACCCGTTGTCGGTCCACGGCCCGATTGTGAGCTTGGCATCGGGATAGAGGCGCTGTAGGGCCTGTGCGAAGACGTGGGCGGCGGAGTGCCGAAGCACGTCGAGATACTCGTCACTGCTCTCGGTGACGATTTCGAGCTCGACGTCGGCTGTCAACGGCGCGTGCTTGTCGACAAGTTCGCCGTCGACGACGCCGGCGACCGTGTCGTCACCCAGCCCTGGCCCGATTTCGTAGGCGACATCCTCGACCGTGCTGCCGCGCTCGACCTCTAGTGGGGTCCCGTCGGGCAGCGTGACCGTGACCGTACTCATATCCGAGGATACGACGGCGGCCGGGGATAAGTGTATTGAGACGCGGGCGACGCTGGCGTTACTCTGGCAACAGCGGGTCCGAGTCCTCGTCGATAGCGTCGGCCGCCGGCAGGTCAGACTGGGCTGGCGGCCGCGCCGCACTCGCCCGTTCCAGCGATGAAAACGTCGATTCGTCTTCCCCTTCGAGCATGGTGAGCCGGTCCCTGACAGTGACCGTCTCCCCGTCGGCTGTGTGCGGCGTCACGCACCTGAGCTTCGCTCCGTCGTACTCGGCTAATAGTTGGATCGGGAACACGAGCGCGCGGTACTGCTCTCCCGTTATTTCCGAATCTACCGACCGCACCCGGAACGCTGGGTCGAGTGAACAGTCGTTTCGTTTTGCCCACTCCTGAAAGACGCTAACTCGGTTGAGTGCGAATAGCCCGAGCTCAGTCCGTGCCTCCGCTGGTGTGGACGGGATCTGCCGGCCAATTACCTGAACGGCAATATCTGACAGAACGTCAGCGTCCGACAGTCCCTGAAGCCGGTCGATGACCGCAGCCTGTTGCTGCGTGTGCCCGTCGGGCAGGAGTGAACGAACGTACAGTTCTGCCCGTGTCTCGTCTGGCTGCGTGCTCCCCTGCATCGTATAGAAATTAATGGACAGCGACCGGCAAAAGTATTCCTGTTGACAAATAATGGTTAGAACGATTATACACTGAACGACGGAAGGTGAATCAACGGTTTCACCGTCGGTTGGACAGCCACGGACCGCGTCAACGTGATAGGGAGTACTATGTGGGCACAGTTCGCATGAGAAGCCGGATATGTACGATTCGGTGCTCGTAGCCACAGACGGCAGTTCGGGTACGACGGAGACGCTCGCACACGCCACCTCTATCGCGCGCGACAACGACGCGACCCTCCACGGCCTGTACGTCGTGGACAAGCGGCTGTACCTCGCGGCCGACAAGTCCAATCAGGACGAAGTGCGGCAGTCGCTGGAGGAAGAGGGGGACGTCGCGCTCGACGACATCGTGGTCAGCGGCGAGGAGTCCGGCGTCGAGGTCGTCACGACCATGGAAGAGGGCATTCCCCACAAGACGATCACCGACTACGCCGAGCAGGAGGATATAGATCTCATCGTGATGGGGACCCACGGTCGAACCGGACGGGACCGGGTCGCCAATCTCGGGAGCGTCACCGAGCGCGTTGTGCAGAGCGCGCCCGTCCCCGTCCTCGTGGTCCACATCGAATAGCTCAGGTGGGGTACCGTTCGTATCGCGGACGTGCTTGACGGCGGACAGACCACCAGGAACACCCCGTTCTGACCGGTATCTTTTCGAGCCGCCGACACGATGGGAGCAGTATGGACAGCCGAGAGTACACCTTCGAGGGAGCCACGCCGGACATCCACGGATACGCCCACGTCAGCCGCGAGGCGACGCTGGTGGGCGACGTCACTGTCGGCCCGAACGCGAACGTCTGGCCCGGCGTCGTGTTGCGCGGCGACGTGGCGCCCGTCGAGGTGGGCCGCGAATCGGCGATCGGTGACGGGGCTATCGTCCACGCATCGACCGTCGGCGAGAAGGTGATGGTCGGCCACGGAGCCGTCCTCAACGACGCAGCGGTCAAGGACGGGGCGCTCGTTGGCTTCAACTCGACAGTCAGCGACGCCACCATCGGCGAGGGCTCCATCGTCGCGATGGGGACGGTCGTCCCGCCGGGCTACGAGGTTCCTGCGGAGTCGTTCGTCCGTGGGAGCCCGGCCACGGTGACACCGCTGTCAGAGACAACAATCGACCCGAACGAGGTGTTCGAGGCGTTCAGCTCCGGCGATTACGCCAACCTCGCGGCCCGCCACGAGGATCTCTTCGAGTAACACCGGGTATCAACGCTGGAGACACACGACGGGTCACTTATAGTGGAAGAGCCCACACAGTACCGAGCATGGATGATATCGTCGACCTGGTGACCCGGTCGCTCGCCGACGACACTGCCGCCGAGTTCACCGAGCGGGTCGACGAACAGGCGATGCAGCTCCGGAGAGCCATCGAGGCCGGGGAGTTCGACAACGAAGCGTTCTCCGTCGGCCTGGAGATCGAACTGTACGCCATCAACGCGGAGCCGGACCCACCCGAGCCAGACGAGGAAGCAGACGACGAGGGAGTCGCCGAAGAAGACCTCGACGACGACCTGAGCGGATCGGGCGGGGCGGCCTGGAGCGGCTCACTCGACGCGACGGCGGAGCCAGAAGGCGGCGGTGGCGCATCGCTGGAACCAAACGGCGACGGCCCGTCGCTGGAGCCAGACGAGGGCGACCCGCTAGAATCCGCCGGCAGTGAGTCATTGGACCAGAACGCCGGCGAAACCGCTGCCGAGTCCGAGGATTCGTTCGGTCCCGGGGAAGGACCGTCACTCGACATCGACCCGGACAGCCCGCTGGCCGAGGACGAACCGGAGACGCCAGAGGAGGAGGAGGCCGAACCGGCCGTCGAGTCGTCAGTCGAGGAAGAAAGTGACGAGCCGTACATGGACCCCGAAGACTGGAAGGGGCGGCTGACCCGCCTGCCCGACGTGGTGTTCGAGGGCGAGGCCAACAAGGAACTGGGCCTGCACAACGCCGAGGTCAACACCGAACCGAACAGCTTCGACCAGACCGGGATGGAGGTCCAGACGACGGCGGTGGAGATGCAGACGAAACAGGCCCGCCAGCAGGCGAGCAAGCACAACTGCGAACTCGTCCTCGACGCGATGTGGACCATCCCGCCCGAGGAGGGCAGCGAGCAGTACCTCTCGGCGCACGAGACGAACGACGGCGTCGTCCTCGCGGACAACATGCGGCAGGCTCCCAGATACGTGGCGCTGGACAACGAGGCGCTGGACCACGCCGGCGGCAGTATCGACTTCGACGTGCCGGGGCACAGCGGGTCGTTCCCGACGATTCTGTTCGAGTCGCTGGCCACCTCGATCCAGCCACACCTTCAGGTTCCGGATGCCGAGGCGTTCCCCGAGTACTACAACGCCGCGATACGGACGCTCGGGCCGCTGCTCGCGCTCTCGGTGAACTCGCCGTTCCTCCCCGCGGACATGTACGACGACACCGACGGCGAGTGGCTCTGTGACAACACCCATCACGAACTCCGCATCGCGGCCTTCGAGCAGTCGGTCAACACCAGCGAGAACCCGAAAGTGCGGGTCCCGCGGGACCTCGACGACACGACGGATGTCGTCGGTCGCGTCGTCGACGACGACCTGTTCGCGCCGTTCCTGCGGGAGTTCCTGCACGACGACGAGCGAACGGCGTTCGAAGACGAGTTCTGGGAGTTCGACCACAAGCGCGGGACCTACTGGCGCTGGCTCCGCTGTGTCGTCGGCGGAGCCCCCGTCGACGGGGCAAGCACTGAAAAGTCGCTTCGCATCGAGTACCGCCCGCTGCCGACCCAGCCCCACGCCAAAGACATGATCGGACTGCAGGCGCTGACGGTCGGTCTCATCCGCGGGCTGGTCGTCGCCGACCATCCCACCGCGGAACTGCCCTGGCAGGAGGCCAGGCGGAGCTTCTACAGCGCCGCGCAGGACGGCTCTGAGGCCGACCTCTCGTGGGTGACAGCCGAGGGCGAGCGAACAGCCGACCACGACGAGATCTACGACGAAATCTTCGAGTACGCCCGTCTGGGGCTGGCCGAGCAGGGCGTGCCCGAGGCTCGCATCGACGAGTATCTCGACCCGATTGAAGCCCGCTACGAGGCCGGCATGACCCCGAGCGACTGGAAGATCGACCGGGTTCGACAGTCCCTCGATTCCGGCGACGACCTCTCGACGGCCATCCAGTCGATGCAGCGGGACTACATCGAGGCGAGCCGCGAGCACCACTCCTTTGCGGAGTGGCTGTAAGCGGCCAGTCTCATGGCGGCAAGAAGTCGGGGTCGCCCTGCCGGATGGCGGGTATTTATTCGGGTGACGCCGTTATATTTGGGTGATGGTATCCACAGGCGACACAGCGCCGGACATCTCGGCGACAATCGCGAACGGTGAGGTAGCGGACTTCGAACTGAGCGACCACCTGGGCGACGGGCCGGTCGTGCTCGCCTTCTTCCCGGGCGCGTTCACGCCGCCGTGCTCCAACGAGATGGTGGCCCTGCAGGAGCACCTCGGGGACTTCCACGACGCCGGCGCGACGGTGCTCGGCCTCAGCGCCGACTCGGCGTTCTCGCTGAACTCCTTCCGCGACGAGCACGGTCTGGAGTTCGACCTGGTCAGCGACATGGGCCGGTCGGCGATTCAGGACTACGACCTCGAAATCGACATCGAAGACCTCGGGCTGCTCGGCGTCGCGAACCGCGCCGTGTTCGTCGTCGACGACGACGGCGAAGTCTCCTATAGCTGGGTCGCCGACGACCCGACCAACGAGCCGGACTACGACGAACTGCTGGACGCCGTCGAGTCGGCGTAAACGGGCCACATAATACTCCGAACCGAATTTTTATCGGTACTGTCTCACAGCTACGCGTCTCGCGCCCGCCGAGCACCGGTGCCGGCCGACACCGCAGCGAGGTCGAACACGGCACCGTCAAGCGGCACGCCGGCGTAGGGGTCCGATGCCAGCAGGAGCGCCCCGTCGAGGTCGACGTAGTCGACAAGCGGCGCGAGGTGGACCGCCGCGGCAATGCTGGCGTTTGACTCGACCATGCAGCCGAGCATCGAGTCGAGACCGTGCGCGTCGGCGGCGTTGAGCAGTCGGGTTGCGGGCCGGAGCCCGCCGCATTTGACCAGTTTGGCGTTGACGATGTCGCAGGCGTCGGCGACCCGTGGCACGTCCGACGCGGTGACGCAGGACTCATCGGCAGCGACGGGGATATCGGTCGCGTCGGTCACGCGGCGGAGGCCGTCGATGTCGTCGGCTTCGACCGGCTGTTCGAGCATCGTGACGCCGGCGTCGGCGAGCCACGCAGTCTTATCGATAGCCTCCCCGGCGGTCCAGGCGGCGTTGGCGTCGACGCGTACCTCGGCGTCGGGGGCCGCGTCCCGGACCGCGTCCAGTCGCGCCCGGTCGTCGTCGGTTCCGAGTTTGACCTTCAGGTGGCCGAAGCCGTTGCCCGCCGCTTTCCTGGCCTTCTCGGCCATCCGCTCGGGCGAGTCGATGCCGACCGTATAGGTCGTCGGCGGGACAGCGTCAGGGTCGAGTCCCCACTGGCGGTACAGCGGCAGGTCCAGGCTTCGAGCGGCGAGGTCGTGGACGGCGATGGAGAGTGCCATCCGGGCAGCAGGCTGATTCGGCGCTTGCTCGCCGAGTTCTCGTTCAATACGCTGCTGGGCGTGCGGGTCGCCGATGCGGTCGACGGCCTCACAGAGCGATGGTAGTGTTGCGGCCACTGACTGCGCGCTCTCGTCGTAGTACGCCGACGGCGTGACAGCCCCGATGCCGGTGGTTCCCTCGTGGGTGAGTTCGACCACGACGGTCTCGCTGGTCTCGCTGGTCTCCCGCGAGATGCCGAACGGGTTCGACAGCGGCAGGTCGTGGCGGTCGACAGTCCAGTTCATAGGATGGCGTCCAGCACCTCGTCGGGGACGCCGTGGCGGACGGGGTCCGTCGCCGGTGCGCCGAGGGATTCGCTGTACCCCGCGACAGCATCCGCGGCCTCGCTGTCGTCGAGATGGCGCGTGTTCAGCATCCCCGCGACGACTGACGCGTCCGAGATAGGCGCGGCCAGCCGCTCGTAGATGTCGACGTACTCGGGGAGCGGTGGAATGTCGAAGGACTCGTAGCCGTGAATCGCCTCGCGGCCGGCCTCGTGGCACATGACGAGCGCGTCGGGAGCCGACCCGTGGAGGATGCTCGTCGTCACGCCCGAATAAGCCGGGTGGGCAAGCGCGCCCTGACCCTCGACCACGAGGAGGTCCGCCGCCTGTGCCGCTTCGACCAGTCGCTCGACAGCGCCGGCGGCGTAGTCGGCGATGACGCGGTCGACGACGATGCCCCGGCCGGAGATGGCGATGCCGGTCTGACCGGTCGGGACGACGGCGGCGTCGAGGCCGCGCTCCCGCGCCGCGTCGCGAATTTCGAACGATGCGGTCATCTTCCCCGTCGAGCAGTCGGTGCCGACGGTCGTCACGACCGTCGCGTCCACGTCGCCGGCGGTCCCCGCCGCCACAGTCAGGTCCTCAGGTGGCTTGCGGAGGTCGTGCAGTTCGGCGTCGTGTTCCGCGGCGAGGCGGGCGAACTCCTCGTCGTCGGCCAGGAAGTAGTGCAGTCCCGAGTACACGTCACAGCCGCGTTCGAGCGCCGTTCGCACGTCAGCGCGCCAGGACTCGTCGAACTCGCCGCCGATGGGCGAGATGCCGATGACGAGCGCGTCGACGTCGGGTGCGTCGGCCATCGACGCGACGATTGGGGCGTCCTGTACGTCCGGCAGCGAGTCGTGGACGCGTTGGCCGGCCCGCTCGCGGTCGACGAGTGCTCGTACTTCCCGGTCGCCGTACCGCAACAGCCCGACAGCCGTCTTGGCTCGGTCGGGAAAGGCGTCGTGTGTTAAAATGGCTACGGCCATAGCCGGACAGAGTCGCCGCCCTGCGAAAAAGCTACGGAACCCGCACCGACGGAGCTGGGACGACCGGGCCCCGAACTACGGCACGCGCAACCGAACAGTCCACAGCGACCGGACGGCGTCGTCGAGCGCTTCGTCCGGTTCCCCAGTCGCGTCGACCGGCTTCGTCGCCGTCGCGAGGTCCTCGAACTCGTGGATGACCGATCCCTCGCCGACGACGTACAGCCGGTCGGGTGACACCTCCTCGATAGCTGCCCGACAGCGGTCGAGGTGGGAGTCGATCTGCTGGTCCCGGAGCCGCTCGAACCGGCTCTGTGAGAAGCCGCCCTTCGAGTGCTGGCTTTTCAGCTCCGAGTCGAAGCCGTGGAAGGCAGTCTGCTCCCGGCCGTCGTACTCGCCCAGGGCGAACAGGTCGGAACGGACTAGCGCGACGACGTGCTTGCCGGTGGGCTCGAACCACGACCGCTCCAGTCGAACGGCGTCGGCCCACTCGGTGAACGGCGACGGCGGCGCGGGGACGGACAGACACGCCGACAGAAGGCCTGCGTCATCCGTAACAGCCAGGCACGGCGCGGCGCTGGCGACCAGCGACGCGCGGTCGCCGAAGGCATCCCGGACCGGGCCTGGCAGGGAGTGCTCCCCGTCGACGTAGGCAGTAAAGACGCCTTCCGGCTCCGTCTCGAAGGACTCCAGCCGGTCGAGGACCTCACTCAGCCGCGACCTGCTGAGCGTCTCCTCGGCCCGGAACGTCGATTCGCCTTCTTCGTCCTGCAACCGCTCGACGCGGTCTTGGAGTTCGGCGACGCGGTCCTCCAGCCGGTTGACCTCGGCCTCGGCCCGCTGGCGCTCGGTCGCTGCGTCGGCGCGGCGTTCCTTCTCGGCGTCGAGCTGTCGTTCGAGGTGATGGTTCTCCTCTTCGAGTTCGGCCACCCGCTCTTTCAGCGACGCTCTGCCCAGCAACCGGTCAAGCATCGACTGGATGGCGGACGGGGACGGGCTTAAAAGTGACTTCCCGGACCGCCACTGCACCGAGGAGCCGTCAGTCAATCTGGCGTTTCGCTGTCATCACGCAGTGACGATATGATGAGTCGCTTGATGCCGCGTCGGAGGAGCCCACTGGCAGCCGGCTGAGAGATATCGAGATCCGCGGCGACATCGCTGAGGGTCGCGTTCCGCGGTTCTTCGAAATACCCTGTTTCGAATGCGACGAGGAGCGCCTCTCGCTGGCTATCGGTCAACCCGGCGTCGGTGTTCCCCAAACTGGCGTATTCGTTCACGCGCAGTAAATCGATATCAATCCCGTTCTGTTGTGCGTAGTCCCAGAGGTGAACTAGATCCGTTCGGTCGGGCATCCACACTGTGAGAATCCAGGCACTCCCGTCGTTCTCCATGTCGAGTATGACACCGTTCGCGGAGGAAATTACAGGTGAGAGGATCTTCGCTTCGTCCGTGTACTCGAAGCTGTAGATGGCCTCGTCGTCTC
Organism: Haloarcula hispanica ATCC 33960; assembly: GCF_000223905.1. Taxonomy (NCBI): domain Archaea; kingdom Methanobacteriati; phylum Methanobacteriota; class Halobacteria; order Halobacteriales; family Haloarculaceae; genus Haloarcula; species Haloarcula hispanica. The sequence goes on along the minus strand of NC_015948.1, from coordinate 642,368 downwards.
GGGTTTCGATGACTCGCTCGAATTCGCCGATGGTACTGTCGTTCCGTAATCCGTCTTCGAACTGCTGGAAATCGGACGATTCGATGTGATAGAAGAATTTCCCCGAGGTCGGGTCTGTTCCCGCCTCTGACACCGACCTGACTTTCGAACTGCGGTCGTGAGTAACGGTCTCCGTGAGCACGATGTCCGGGTGCTCGGCTCGGACGACCGCCGTGATATCGGTCATTGTTCTGTATCGTGGTTTGGTGCGCTAACGCGGACAAGTAGGCGTTATAACGGTAGCCGTGCGGTAGCTTAACTGGGTCGGTTGGTCGTGGTTTCTGCGCACGGGACTGCGGTCAGGGTTTGCACGTCGATACGAGCCGGTCAGCCTGGGAGACCCGATCAGAAATCACCCCACTGTTCACCACAGTCTCGCACATCGATGGTTCAGACGCGATGATTGAACAGCACGGCCCAGATACGTTCGAACCAGCCGGCTTCGGATGACGGGGTGGTCCCTGCGGGGAGGTAGAATTTGGATTCCGTAGCTCTGTCCTGATCGTCTGCAAGGTTCCGCTGTGGCATCAGGTGAATAGTAGTCCCCTGACTGCATTGCTCTGTAGCTTAAGCGTATAACCTACTTATACCGGCCCGCGAGAAGTCGCTCGCTTTCTGCCCGCTCAGTGAAAACGGAGACTGTCATCAGAGCGGGGGTTCGACGACCTCAGACCGCGGTATCGGGCAGTGTCGGCGTCCCCTCGGAGATAGAGAGCAGTTGTGCGGCGTGGTCCGCTTTCGCCAGGAACACTTCTTCGAGGCTGGGCGGGTTCCGAACGTTGGCGTCCGCAAGCATCGTTTCGGGAACGACGAGTGTGTCCGCCGGGACCTGTTCGTCCCCGTGGACGGCGAAGTGCTGGGAGCCGAGTTTCATTACCAGCGGATAGTCTGTGCGTTCGACCCCCTCGCCGGAGGCGTACAACTGTTCGTTCACTCGTTCGTGCTGCTCGCGACACATCGCGGCCGCCGCGTCGTCTCTCGGTTCGACGTAGAGGCGGCCGAGGTAGTATCCGCGCGAAAACTGTTCGAACATCGGTGCATCTGGATGTGTGTCATTGACATACATAAGTGTTCGCCGGCAGCCTTTTGCCGTCGTGCAAACAGCGCGGACTCAGTGGGTGGACGACGCGGTGTCGGCTCCCGTCCGACAGGGCTATGCCGCGAGCGGCCCCGATTCGACCTATGAGCGAGCAGCGGGGGCCGTTGCCACGTCGGTACGCGCGGTACTATCTGGAACAGACACCGAGCCTCGTGTGGCTGCTGGTCGTCAACGCCGTCGCGATGCTCGTCGGCGTCCGGTACTACGTCGAAACGATGCCCGAGGTGTCGACGTTTCTCTGGCCACTTTATGCTGATTCGCCGGCTGCGCTATTCCTGATGACACTGTCGGTGGCTACCCTCCTGCCGTTCCTCGGCAAGTCGCTCGACGAGGTGCCGCTGACGGTGCCGCTGGCGTACCTCCATACCATCGCGCTTGTCTGGCTAGTCAAGATGGGTCTGTGGACCGTCGTGGCGTTAAACATCGGCTTCGACGCCTATTTCCCGGCTCCGTGGGCGTACTTCGGCATCATCGTCACCCACCTCGGGTTCGTTGCCGAGGGGCTGTTAGTCCCTCACTACGCCCGGACGACGAAGGGTGCGCTCGTGACTGCGCTGGTTTTGGCGCTCGGCAACGACGTGCTCGACTACGGCTTCGGCTATCATCCGCCACTGCGGTACGACCCAGGTCTCGTGTTACCGCTCGCCACCGTCGCGCTCTCGGTGCTGTCGGTAGTGATCGCCTGGCAGCTGCTGCCGATGGAAAGGCCGATGCAAAAGGCAGCTTAAACACTCTTGGACTATCTGCGATTGTTTCAGTCGTCTGTGAACGACACGAACGAAGGCGTTTCTTTTTGATGTGGGAGGGTAGAGGTATGGATAGGAATGAGTCCACGTCAGGCCACGCTCCTCACCGTGCTGGTCATCCTCGGGACTGTCGCTGTCGGCCTCCCGGCCGTGACAGCGCAGGAGACCGCGACGGAGACAGTGGCCACGCAGAACGACTCTACTAGCGGGATGGGGACGCAACTCACGGCGTTCCTCCAGTCGAACTCTGCCGCCGCGAACGACACGGTCGAGAACGGGATGTGGCGGTCGGCATACAACCAATCGAACGGAACTGAACGAGCCGAACTGGTCACGGAGCGAGCTGGCTCGCTCGAACGCCGGCTCGAACGGCTTCAGGAGCGCAACGCCACGCTTGAACAGCGATACGAGAACGGAAACATCAGTGAGCAGGCGTACATAGCTCAGCAGAGCCGCCTCACGGCGGAGATCGCGGGCCTACAGACCGCGATTAACGACACCGACACGGCCGCCGAACAGACCGGTGTGAACGACACCGCACTGGAGCGACTGAAACAGAACGCAAGCAAGCTCTCCGGCCAGCAGGTCTCGTCGATTGCTCGCGGCATCGCCGGACCACCAGAGACCGCCGGCCCAGGTGAGCAGGGACCACCGGACGACGCCGGAGTCAATCGAAGTGAGCAGGGACCGCCGGACGATGTTGGGACCAACCAGAGCGAACAGGGACCACCAGCCAACACGTCCGAACGGGGTGCAAACCAGAGTGAACAGGGACCGCCTGCTGACGCCCCCGGACAACAACGAAACGAGAGCGACCAGGGGCCACCGGACGACGGGCCTGACGACAGCGGAAACGAAACCGGGGAGTCCACACAGGGAAACGGGGCTGAACAGGGCAACGACAGAGGCAACGGGAATGGGGACGGCAATGACAGCGGCGACAATACCGCAGGAGACGACAGCGGTTCAGATGAAGCCGACAGTGGTGGGGAGGATGATTCAGCCGGTACATCGGACTCGGACGACAGTGCTGACGACAGTTCCGATGGCTCTGACGGAAGTTCTGGCAGTGACGGTGCTGACGACAGTTCCGATGGCTCTGACGGAAGTTCTGGCAGTGACGGTGCTGAGGACACCTCTGATAGTAACGGTGCTGATGATTCTGGCGGCGCGTCCGGCGGTAACAACGGCGACGCGAATAACGGCGGAAACGATAACGGGCAAGGGAACAGTGGCGGACAGGGCGGTAATGGCGGAAGCGGCCAGGGGAACGGAAACAGCGGCTCACAGAGCATGTCGTGGATTGACCTGCTAACGTAGCCGGGAGACACCAGTAAACCGCCCGACGAGAGTCATGCTTTTGAACCGTGACCCGCTACCTACGTATCGATGGACTCCGCCGAGTTACTCAATCTCCTTGGAAACGCCAACCGCCGGCGGATTCTCAAACTCCTCGCACACAAGCCCTGCTACGTCACCGAAATCAGCGAATACATCGGCGTCAGCCCGAAAGCGGTCATCGACCACCTCCAGAAGCTCGAAGACGCCGGGCTCGTCGATTCCCGGACGGACGACCAGCGCCGGAAGTACTTCTCTATCGCCCGGAATCTCCGCCTGGAAGTCCGAGTCTCTCCCTACGAGTTCGGTACCAAGAGCGCCTACCCGGCAAACCCCGAGTTCGAGATGCCCTCCTGTCGCCATCTCTCGATAGACGTGGGGTCCACGTCCGACGGGGATTTTCACGACTTGGCGCGGGAACTGGAGCATCTCCAGCAGCTAGAGAACGAACTGTCGCTGGCCCAGCGATGGGTGCAGGCCCGCATGACCGACGTACGGGACCGCATCGACTCCGGCTTCGCGAACGGCGACGGACGACTGTACGCAGAACTGGTCAGCGGGCTCGCAAACGGTATCGATACCGTTCCGGCGCTGGCCCGAGAGATCGAGGCCCCGCCGGAAATCGTCGAGGAAGCGCTCACTCGGCTTGCAGAGGACGACGTGGTCGAACGGACCGACGACGGCTGGGAAATCGTCTGAACAGAACAGTAGTTCAAACAGCGGACCGTCTCAGTCCGCTTTCGACCCGTACGAACTCGGGACCTCGACGGACAACTGTTCTGAGAGCAGGTACGTCACGGACCCGACAGCGGCCAGTCCGATCGGAAGCGCGATGTACGCCGGGACGCCGTAGCCGGCCATCAGGAACAGTCCCGTTGCGACGATGCCGGCCAGCACCGCGTAGGGAATCTGGGTGTTCACATGGTCGACGTGGTCGCTCGCGGCGAACATACTCGACATCACCGTCGTGTCGGAGATGGGCGAGCAGTGGTCGCCGAACAGCGCACCGGTCAGGATCGCCGCGATGGCCGGTGCCAGCGGCGCGCCGAGCGCGTGTCCGAGCGGGATCGCGACCGGGAACAGAATACCCATCGTCCCCCATGACGTGCCGATGCTGAAGCTGATTATGACGGCGCTGAGAAAAATGATAGCGGGCAGCATCCCGGCCGTAATAATCCCCTCACTGATGGCGACGACGTAGGGGCCGACACCCAGTGCCTGGCTCACAGCGCCGATAGACCACGCGAGCGAGAGCACCGCGACGGGGAACATCACCATTTTGAACCCCTCGAAGATGGCGTCGCTCACTTCGTCGACCGCGATGCGTGCGTGCCCGACCAGAATTGTCAGAATGACCAGACAGGCCGAAAACGAGGCCCAGACGATGGCGTCCGCGGTGGCCGCGTTCGACAGTGCGTCGGTGAGACTGCGCCCGGCGAACCCGCCGCCGGAGTAATACAGCGAGAACCCGGTCACCCCCACGAGTGCGGCGATCGGCGCGGCGAAGTACCACCACCGCGGGTCGACGTGGTCGGGCGTCACGATATCGTCCTCCTGTGTTTCCATCAGCGGGTCCGCGTTGTCGCCGAGGACTTTCCCCTCCTCTCTGGCTCTGCGTTCGGCCTTCGCCATCGGGCCGAAGTCCAGGTCCGCGATGACGATAATAAAGACCATTGCGAGCGCAAGGAGACTGTAGAACCGATAGGGAATCGATTCGAGGAACAGCAGGAACGCGCTTCGGTCCACCCCGATTGTGGTCAGTTGCTCGGCGATGAGTCCGACTTCGAACCCGAGCCACGTCGAGACGACTGATATCGACGCGGTCGGTGCAGTGGTGGAGTCGAGGATATACGCCAACTTCTCGCGACTGATGTCGAACTTGTCGGTGATCGGGCGCATGACCGACCCGGTAATCATCGTCGAGGCGTACGAGTCGACGAAGATGGTCATTCCCAGTAGCGACGTGCCAAGCGCCGCCTGCCGGCGGGTCCGAATGCGCTTGACCATCTGTGACGCCAGCGCGTTCATCCCGCCGGAGAGGAAGATCATCCCCAGCATTGCCCCGATGAGGAACGTAAACAGTAGCAGTTTGACGTTGAACGGTTCGGTCACGTTATCCACGACGAACTGGAGGCTCCGGGCGGCTCCGGCGGCCGGATTCCAGCCGACCAGCACCGTCGCACCGATCCAGATACCTGCAAACAGCGAGAGGAGTACTTGGCGAGTGAACAGCGTCAGTACAATGGCGAGCATCGCCGGAAACAGGCTGATGAGCCCGTATGTCTCTGGTGCCATGCGTTCTATTTCTGGGATTACATACGAGATTTATAAGCGTTATCAACCTGAGATACTAGGTGTGAAAACCCAGAAGACGGAATATCTACCCAGAACTAGCACTTTATTCTGGACATATGCCGTTATATTATGGTTGACTGACAAGACCGTGACAACCAAGATTACGTGACAAAGAGTTCATTCGCGTCGAAACTGCTACGGTCTGTCGCTCTCGTAAACAGGAGGTACCGACATCAGACATCGCTATAACTTGGCGGGAGAGTAGGATATACTGCATACGGAACGACGGGATCGTGAAATACAGTTTAGCGAGTGCAGCAGCCACGGCCCCGGTACTAACCGGAATATGCAGTCAGCGGAATCACAAGTCCTTCGTCAGCCCGCTCCGCAGGTCGCGGCCGAAGTAGTGCCCGACAAGCGCGAGCACGAGGCCGACCCCGCCAGCGATAGCGAACAGTCTGGTGCCGTTCAGTCCCGCGGCGAGCTGTGGGAGGAGGGACAGAACAGCCGTTGCGCCGCCGCTGACAGCGCCCGCCAGACCCAGTTCGGCGTATCGGCGCTCGCTGGCGAGCAATCCGTAGACGAATCCGCCAAGCAGGATGCCGACCAGTTCGGTGAACGGGACGAGCGGTATCAGCCCGCCGAGCACCATCCCACCGCCGACCGCACCGAAAGCGAACAGCAGCGCCCGCAACGAGAAGTAGCTCCCGCTGTCTGTCGTGGACGTTTCGGTGACAGACGTCTCCGCATCGCGCGATTCCCCGACAGCGACGTCCGTCTCCGCTGACTCCGTCACGCCGACATCGACGCCGAGGTCACTGCCCGATTTCGCGTCCGCATCGCGGGTCCGCTCCTCGGTTCGTTCGGCCATATAGAGTGTGTGACCGCGAGCAGTATGGTCCTTGTGGGGGCCGCCGGCAGTCAGGGATACGGTGGTGTGTCGCTCAGATACCGAGCCACTCGTCGTTGCGAACCGAGTAGCCGCTCGACCGGCAGAACTTCGCCGCCTGTCGGCGGACGTCGCGGGACCCGGGAAGCGTCTCTTTCTCGTGGATGCGCCCGATGATCCAGTCGGCGATGGCCCGAATACCCTCGTCGTCGTCATCCGCGTCGATAGCCCGCAGCTCCCGGAACGTCCGCTCGTAGCCGTCGCGCTGTGAGGCGCCAAAGGACGCGCTCTGGTGTTCGTCGGCGGCCTCGACGACGCGTTTCATCGCCCCGGCTACCGTCGGCCGCTGGACCCGCGTCCGGACCTCGGCCGGCGATTCGAAGGACTCGACCTCCGCATCGGGCAAGAGGTCCGCGACAGTGTACGTCCCGTCGGCCGACTCGATTTCGTGATCGCCGACCGTAGCGACCACGTCAGCCGCTGTCGCCGGGAATTCGAGCGATTCGAGTTCTGTCTCGAAGTACGCGAGTTCCGTCGGATCGACCGGCGGCTCGGGTTCGTCCGCCCGCTCAAGTTCCTCAGTGATAGCGCGCTCCCGCTGGCGGCGCTCCTCGTTTTGGGCCTGGGCTTCACGGCCGTTCTTGTTGTCTGCCATACTTGTTAGGAGAATGTCTAGTGGGATAACATTGTGGTCTGATAGCGTTTGTAACTCGCAGTAACGGACGTAGATATCCCGGACCAGAGCCGCGGCGAGCGCCCCAACCGCCGGCCGGTCGCCAGATCCGGCGCGTGGCTGAGAGCGCTCGCCGAAACGAGTGGGTTCAAGTCCCACCGGCGGAAAGTGCCGCGCATGAACGCAGGCGACCGGGTCCGCGTCGAGCGCGCGGCCCAGACCTACGAGGGCGTGGTGCTCCCGTCGAGTACGCCCGACCACCTCGTCGTCAAACTCGACGGCGGGTACAACGTCGGCATCGACCGAGAGGACGCGTCCGTCGACGTGCTGGAATCGGACGTGTACGACGTCGAGAGCGCACAAGACGAACAGAGCCAGTCCGCCATCGAGTTCGACGACGACCTCCCGACGGTCTCGCTGATCTCCACCGGCGGCACGATTGCCTCGACGGTCGACTACCGCACCGGCGCGGTGACGGCCCAGTTCGACGCCGAGGACGTGCTTCGGGCGGTGCCGGACCTAGCGGGGATGGCGAACTACCGCGGCCGCGTCGTCGCCAACATCCTCTCTGAGAACATGACCCCGGCAGTCTGGCAGGACCTCGCGCAGGCGGTCCACGAGGAAATCGAGGCCGGCGCGGACGGCATCGTCGTCATGCACGGCACCGACACGATGCAGTACTCCGCGTCGGCGCTGTCGTTCATGCTCGACACGCCGGTCCCCATCGTCTTTACGGGCAGCCAGCGCTCGGCGGACCGACCGTCCTCGGACAACGTGATGAACGCCGTCTCCGCCGTCGAGGCCGCCACGAGCGACTGCGCGGAGGTGCTGGTCTGTATGCACGCCGACGAGTCCGACGACCGCTGTGCGCTCCATCGCGGCACTCGCGTCCGGAAGAACCACACCTCGCGCCGGGACGCCTTCGAGACGGTCGGCGCGAAGCCGCTCGGCGAGGTCGACTACGATATAGACGGCGAGAGCACAGTTACGTTCCACCGCGAATACGCCGAACGGGACGCCGTCGACCTGGCGCTGCACGACGACATCGAGACAGACGTGGAACTCCTGAAGTTCTCCCCCGGAATGGACCCGTCGCTGCTAGAAGCCGCCGCCGAGGACAGCGAGGGCGTCGTCATCGAGGGAACCGGGCTCGGCCACGTCAACACCGACTGGATCGGGACCATCGAGAACCTGGACATCCCGCTTGTCATGACCAGCCAGTGCCTCGAAGGGCGGGTCTGTGACCGCGTCTACGACACCGGCCGGGACTTGCTCGACGCCGGCGTCATCGAGGGCGAGGACATGCTCCCCGGCACAGCGAAGGTCAAGCTCATGTGGGCGCTGGCAAACAGCGACGACGTTGCCGACGCCATGCAGGAACCCCTTGCCGGCGAGATTCAGCAGCGTTCGACGCCGTGGCTGTAGCACCGAACACGGTGTGGTAGCCTCGGCGGGACGGGCCGTTCCCGGCTGGCGAATCGACGCGACCCTTTTTTCACCGTCGCGGGAGAGTCTGCCCGTATGTCGCCGACTGTTCGGACGGCTCGTCACGACGACTACGACGATATCGTCGAACTGACAAGCGATGTCTGGGCCGACCGCGCGATGGCCGATTACATCCCCGACGTGTTCCGTGACTGGGTCGACGACGACGGCGCGGACCGGAAAACCCTCGTCGTCGATGTTGACGGTCACGCCGTCGGCCTCGCGCAGGCCGTCATGCTCACTGAGACCGAGGCGTGGTTTCAGGGCATGCGTATAGACTCGGACTACAGAGGGCAGGGATTGGGGTCGCTGCTGACCGACCACCTCATAGAATGGGCGGCCGATGCCGGCGCGTCAGTCGGCCGAAGCATGGTGTTTTCCTGGAACGAGGCCGGACTCGGGCAGTCGCTGGCTGCTGGCTTCGAGGCGGTCACGTCGTTCCGCTGGGTACACCCCGAGCCACGGGACGAGACGCCCGGGATGACTGTCGGAAACGACCCCGCGACAGCGTGGCGCTACTGGCAGGAGAGCGACGGACGAGACGTCCTGTCCGGGCTCGCGCTCGACAGCGGGGAGAGCTGGGCGCTCTCGACGCTGACGCGGGACACGCTCGACCGACTGGCGACTGACCAGGCGGTCCTGACCGTCGGGGATAAGCCACGAGGCCTGGCGTGTCGCGTCCGGACGACCGAAGCTGACGGCGAACGGCTCGCGGAGTACGCTGTCGGGGTGTGGAGCGACGTCGACGCTGCGCGGGCGTTGTTCACTGCGATAGCCGCCGACGCAGCTACGCTCGGCGTTGACGGGACGCGGGTCCTCATCCCCGAGACACCGCGCCATGTGGCCCAGGCCGCGTACGCCAGCGGGAACATCGACGGCCGCCCGGACTTCGTGTTCGAGATAGACGGCCTCGGAGAGTTATCATAACCGATAACGCGGACGCAACACTCATTCAGATACACGCCCAGTCACCGATAGATGGATCTTGTTGGGAGTTCGCCGGCATTTCTCGTATACGTCGCGGCGTACGGCCTCGCGGCGGTCGGCTGCGGCGTCGGGCTCTACAGAGCGACTCGCATGGAAGATCCCGATACCCGCCGCGGGATGGTCGGACTCCTTCTCTGTAGCGGCGGCTGGGCGGCGCTGCAACTCGGGTTCCTGATCACGCCCGGGACGCTTGGATACGCGTTCTACCTCGGCAGCCTCATCGTCGGTCTCGCGACGGTCGGTGCGTGGTTGTACTTCTGTTCGGCGTACACCGGGCGGGCGTTCCACCGGAACCGACTATACCGTGTGGTCGCCGTGAGCGTGTACCTCGGTATCGTCACGGTGAAGCTGACCAATCCGCTTCACGGGCTCTATTTCGCCACGCAGTTCGTCTCTGAGCCGTTCCCGCATCTGGCAATCACACACGGCGTGTTTCACTGGGTGGTGACGGGACTCTCCTACGCGCTCGTCACCGTCGGCTTCTTCATGCTGTTCGAACTGTTCCTCGAAGCGGACTACGACACCCGCCCGCTGGGCGTTCTCGTCGGTGTCACGGCGATCCCGGCGGTCCTCGATATCGTCGGGTTCGTCACCGACATCCTGCTCGATATCAACCACGAGCCGCTCGGCGTCGCACTGTTCGCGTTCGGTGTCCTCTACGTGTACGACGAGGCGTTTCTCGCCGTGCAACTGACCGATGGCGTCGACGATGCTGTCGTATATCTCGACGATGACCGCTACATCAAGGAGTCTAACGGCGAGGCACAGCGGCTCTTCCCGGCGCTGGCCGGGAGCCGCGGGCAGCAGCTCGACACAGTGTTGCCGGCCGTCACTGAGATACTGCAAACGGACGAGCAGATTCTCGAACGGAACCGGAACGGCGGGACGGAGTACTACCTCGTCAGCGACACCTCGTTTTCGCTGGGGCAGGTCGACATCGGTCGGATGCTCGTGTTCACCGACGTGACCGAAAGCGAGCGACGTCGCCGCGAACTCGACCGACAGAACGAGCAGTTGGAGGGGTTCGCAACCGCGATCAGACACGAGCTTCTGAACACGCTCCAGATAATCACCGGCCGCGTCTCCGTCGCCGGAGACGCTCTAGACCGCGGCAAGGTCGGTCTGGCGAAAGAATCCCTCCAGTCGACGTCCGAGACAGCCGAGCGGATGTCCGAAATCGTGGACGGACTCGCGACGCTGGCCCGACACGGGCAGACAATCGACGAAACGACAGCTGTCGACCTCCAGCCGGTCATCGACGGAGCCTGGGACCGTGCCGACACGAACGGCCTCATGATGGCGGCCGACGTGGAGGGACAGATAATCGCCGACCCGACTCGATTGCGGGACCTCTTCGAGAGTGGGTTCACGTTCGCGGCCCACAACGACGCGTCGACGGTCACCGTCGAGCGAGAGGCCGACGAGATCGTCATCACCGACGACGGAACCCCGGCGGGCGAAACAGCGGCGGAGGCCTTTTTCGAGTACGGCGGTGCGATGCCGGACGCCGAAGCCGGGATGACGCTCCCGAACCTGCGGATGCTCGCCCGGACCCACGGCTGGGACGTGACGCTCGATACTGAGTATCAGGACGGCGTGCGAATCGTCATCGCGAACGTGACGGTGGCGTGCGCGCTGGAAAGCTGACACAGACGACAGGTCGTGCTATACGGATTGTCGAAGATTGTTTCGGGAGAGTGCCGGCTCCAAAGTCGACACATACCCGAAAACCGCTCCGACGAGCCGTATCAACCGCCGCTGACCGGCGGGAACAACGCCAGTTCCGTCTCCTCGTCGACTGCCGTCGCCAGCCCCTCACCGGCGGCGAACGGGTCCTCGCCGTCGACGAGCACCCGGACGTGGTCGGCCAACTCCTCGTTCTCGTCGAGCACCTCCTCGGCGAGCGCCGGTCGCGACGCGAGCAGCGCATCGAGCGCCGTCTCGACCGTGGCCTCGCCCTCGATATCGACGCTGACCGACTGGCCGTCGGCCGCGTCCCGGAGGTGTGCGAACAGTTTCCACTCCATAGCCGTACTCCGGGCGTCCGGCAAAAGAGGGTTCCGGACCGAGGTGTGTCCGGCCCGTTCAGGTGGACCGGGGAAGGGCAGCCGGCGACGGCGTGCATCCAGCAATAGGGAGGCCCGCCTCTCAGTTTGACTTCTCCGAGTCGTCACCAGCGCCCGATTCGTCGTCGACGCCGTCTCCGTCCTCGGCGGGCGCTTCGGAGTCCGCCGAGTCGCTGTCGTCGACCTCGTCCGCAGTCAGCTCGTCGTCCGCCCCGTCGATTCGCTCTTCCGGGTCCCACACTTCGACGGTGTCGTCGCCGTCGTCTGCCGGCAAGTCCTCGAACGCCTCGTCCGCAGTCAGCTCGTCGTCTGCGTCCTCCACATCGGCGTTCCGAAGCGCCGCCAGCGGGTCGTCGTCCGTGGGTTCGTCTCCGGTCTCGGTTGTCCCGTCGTCAGCGCCGATATCAGCCAGGCCAGCGTCAGCAGCAGTATCAGCCGCCCCATCCTCAGCGGCGGTGTCAGCCGGTTCACCGGCAGTGTCGGTGTCAGCTCTGTTTATCTCAGCGTCGGTGTCGGTCGTATCCTCGGCATCGGTCTCGGCCGCGTCGACATCCCCCGCGCTGTCGTGGGCATCGGCATCAGTCGTGTCGGCCGCTGGTTCAGCCGCCCCGTCAGTCTGCTCAGTTCCAGCAGCCGGGTCAGACGCGCCTGACTGGCCGTCCTCGTCAGCAGTATCGTCTTCCGACTCGTCCGTCACAGTCGCTGTCGTGGTCCCTTCCGTGGCTTGCTCCAGCCGCCGCAACGCGTCCGGCGTGGCGATTGCGTAGATAGTGTCGCCGGCCGCCAGCACACGCCCGCGAGACGGAATCGTCTCCGGTTGCTGGTCGTCGCGGGTAATCGCGACCACAGTGACTGCCAGACTGCCGACCGCCGCACCGTCGAGCGTGCTCCCCGGTTCAACAGTGGCGGTTCCCATCGTCTCGTCGGCCGCACGAAGCAGCGAGGCGAACTCCCGGTCGGAGCGGTCCTGCACCGGGAGCGTGACGAGCTTGTACTGCGTTTGCGGGTCGAGTTTCGGCGTGTCGGCGGCGTCGATAGCGACTGTCACCACGTCGTCGGCGACGCCCCGGAGTTCGCCGGTGAGCACGCGCTTCGCCGGCGCTTGCTCCCAGACCTGAACCAGATCGCCGGCGCTCGCGGCGTGGGCCGGATCGGCCTGGATGGCGACGGCGTTCGTCGAGGGCGGCAGCGTCGGGCCGATGCCGGCCGCCCGTGAGCCAACGGCGAGGTAGTCGACGTTGCCGTCGTCGGCCAGTTCGACGTCTACGTGGCCGACGCCGTAATCGGTCTTGAGGCGGACGACCAGGCGGTCCCGGAGTTCGTCTTTCGTCAGCCGCCGCGGGAAGAGAAAGCGCCGGTTCGCGAGCGTCTCTTTGGTCTCGTCTGGCATCGGGTCGTAACCGATGATGTCGTCGATATCCTCGGGCAGGCGAACGGACGTGACGCGGCCGACGGTCTGGACGATTTCGCTCACGTCGGCGTCGATGTTCCGGCCGCCGGTCGCGGCGAAGAGGTCGACGCCCAGTCGGTCCCCGATACGCATCCCGCCGTAGGCCCCGACGCCGCCGGCGAGGAACGCAGCGAGGTTCAACAGGACTGCACCGGCCGCCAGCACGTCCTCGCGCTGGGCGATGACCTCGCTGAGCGCCGTCGTTGCGCCGATAACGAGGACGACCGCGGTCAGGCCGAACAGGACCGCCAGCCCGGTCTGAATGCGTTCGCGGACGTACCAGCGATAGAAGACGGCGATAGCGCCCGCCGGCGTCGCGGCGAGCAGCGTGATGACGAGGAGCCAGACAACGCCCTCGACCAGCGCCCGCGACACCGTCCCCAGTTGCAGGTTCGCACCGACCTGTGCGAGCAGTGTCAGGCCGAGCGGCGTCATGCGACCGCCTCCGCGAAGGCGTCGAGGTCGGCGCGGCGGCCAATCGCGTACAGTTCGTCGCCGGCCTCGACAGCCGCGTCGCCGCGTGGCGCGACCTGCCAACCGTCCGCCGTCCGGATAGCGACGATGGCAACGTCGTAGACCTCCCGAACTTTGGCGTCCCGGAGCGTCGTCCTATCCAGCGGGCCGTCGGCGCGAACTGTGAGACGGCGAAACCGGCTTCCGGCCCGACGGAGCAGGGAGACAAGTTCGTACTCCCGATGGGTTCCGCGGGGTTCGACCACGACCTTTGGCTGAGCCGACCGCAGGAGTGGTTGCACGTCCGTCCGGGTCACGGCGACCGTGAGCCGGCCCTCGCCGCCGTCAGTCGTCGGTGCCTGTACCGGCGTTGGGGGCGTCTCGGAGTCAGCGATCTCCGGTTCCGTCGGCGTCTCGGCGGGCGTCTCGTCGGCCGACGGAGTCGACCGCGCGCTCACGACGGTCCCCCGGACCTGTGCGTCCTCAGTCAGCACCGTCACCTCGTCGTTGCGGGCCAGCCCGGTCGGCAACAGGGCGTCTACCGAGACGGCGTGGCGGTTGTCGCCCACACGCTTCGAGAGGCCGGAGAACGGCGGCGCGGCGACGACCGTCGCCCGCCCCTGCTCGTCTATCGAGACGGCAGCGTCGCCGAGGTCGAACTCCGATTTCAGGCGCTCCTCCATCCGGCGTTCGAGTTCGCCGATACGGAGGTCCGCCGGGAACCGCCACTCTTCGGTGCGTATCTCGGCCCGGAGTGGCTCCGAAAGCGGCGGATACCCTTCCATGTCGGCCACGTCGCCGACGACGCGGATACGAACCTCGTCGCGGCCACCGACAAATTCGGCCACGTCCGCCGAGAGTTTCTTCTCGCGTAGCCCCTGGAAAGAGAGCCGCTTCGGGAACTCCGCCCCGAGCTGGTCGCCCTTGCTGTGAGCGTACAGCGACACCATCCCGACGAGAACGATTGCAGTAATGATTCGCTCGGCGTTGGGGGCCTGCGTAATCGACTTGTCCGCCAGTGCCATGAGGCCCCCGCTGACGCCGGCAAGTGCGATTGCCAGCACGACAACACCGAACCCCGGCACGGTAATGCCGGTAAAATACTTGAAACTGAACCCCAGCGCCCACGACACGAGCGCCGGTATCACTCCCACCAACAACCCCAGATAGATCCCCATCAACACCTCGACCGGGAGCGAAGCCATGTCCACATCCTGCGTGGCCGGTAGTAAATCGCTTCCGGCCCGCGGACAGTACATTTACACCGACCGCTGTAATCTGGATGGGTATGGACAGGCCGCGGAACTGGTTGGGAGTGCGCACGACAATCCTCTTGCCGGTGCTTGTGGCGGTGCTGTCGTTCGTCACTGGTGTGGTCAACATCAGTGCCGTATCGATCAGCGGACCGCTCGGAGACCTCATTCCGCGAAGCATCCAGCGTACCGCCGGATTTACCGGTGCGCTCACCGGATTCACGCTACTCGTTAGCGTCGTCGGACTCCGACGCCGCCTGCGAATCGCGTGGTACGCGACCATCGTCTTACTGCCCGTGGCGGCGGTTCAGGGGCTGGTACAGAACTCGGCGGTGACGCTTCCGTTCGTCGGCCCCGTGCCGAGTTCGGCGGTGTCGATTCCGCTCGTGGTGCTCTCGCTGATTTCGCTCCCGGCAATGTTGCTGAACCGGCGGCGGTTCGACCGACCAATCGACCTCTCGACAGCGCAACTGGCCGCTGGCGCGGCACTCCTCGGTTCGCTTATGTACGGAACGGCGGGCTCGTACGCGCTCCGGGACGATTTCACCAATCTCTCGACAGCGACCGATGCGTTCTACTACACACTGGTCACGGCCAGTACCGTCGGGTACGGCGACGTGACCCCACAGAGCCAGCAGGCGAAACTATTCGGGATGTCCGTGGTCGTCCTCGGGACGGCCAGTTTCGCCATCGCGCTTGGGTCGCTGCTGGGCCCGGCAATCGAGAAGCGGCTTTCGGAGGCACTCGGAAACATGACTGACGCACAACTGGACTTGCTCGAGAACCACGTACTGGTGCTCGGCCACGGCGACCTGACGGAACCGATTATCGAAGAACTGACCGGCGCAATCGATTTCGTGGTCATCACGCCGGACACGGAGACAGCGACACGGCTCCAGCAACAGGATATCGCCGTCCTGACTGCGGACCCGAGTGACGAGGAACCCATGCAACGGGCCGGTATCGAGGACGCTGTGGCGGTCGTCGCAGCGACGAACGACGACGCACAGGACGCGCTAGCGATACTGACGGCACAGACGCTCAACCCCGAGGTTAACATCGTCGCTGCGGCGACCGACCGCGAGAACATCGAGAAACTCCGACGAGCGGGCGCGGACACGGTCATCAGCCCGGCAGTGCTGGGTGGCCATCTCATCGTCCAGTCGGCGCTGGGCCGGGAGGGGATGGAAAATATCGCCGACCACCTGCTCGATGTGAACGACGAGGACGACGCAGATATCTAGGCCCGGCCGCGGTCGACGATAGCGATGTCTGTTTCCACGTCCTCCAGTCGTTCGAACGTCGGTGGCGAAATGAACCGCGACGCCTTGCTCCGGTCACGGCTTGCTCCGATCATGACGAGGTCGTATTGCGATGCAGTATCGGACAGAAACGTCTGGATGCTTGTCCGCGGAACCCTTGTCTCGAACGCGCCCTCGTACGGTTCGATGAGGTCCGCAAGCATCTCTTCGGCCCGGCGGCGGTCCCCGCGAGAACCGATACAGGTTGCGACGGCGACCCGCCCGCTCCGACCGGCCAGTCGCGTTGCGAAGTCGACCATGTTGTGGGCTACATCGCTGACGGACCGGACGGGGACGATGACCTGTTTCCAGCGGGTCCGGTCGCTCCGGGACCGATGGACGACAATATCGCTCTTGCTTCGAAACAGCCGCTGCAGATACGGCGTCAGCGCTCCGTGTTGGCTCTCGTAGGGCGCGACGATGAGGTCACAGTTGGTTTCGGCCGCGGTTTGCAGCGTCGTCTTGGCCGGCGAGCCATCGTCGCTCGCAACGACGACCTGACAGGACACGCCCGTTCGCGTCTCGATTCGGTCGGCGTGGGTCTCCAGCCAGTCGACCTCCGCGTCGAGGTCAGTCTTGTCGGGCGACACCCCCGCAGTGGCCGGGTCACCGCCATCGCCGATGAGGCGGGTCCGGGCCGGCGGCGACTCTGAGCCATTTTCTGACCGGATATCGAGCTGTATCGTGTCCCGCGTGAGCGATTGCTTGGTCGTGGCGGCGTCGCTGTCTGCAACCATGTCGAGCAGGACGACTTTTCCGGCTTCGTGGGCGGCCGCGAGCCGTGCGCCCAGCATCGCTGTCTGTCCTGCCGAGTCGCCACGCATCGGGACCAGCACGTGGTCGTCACCGGACATCGACTCGTACAGGTACGTCGCTCGCTGCTCGTAGAACTGCTCGCGCCAGATGATAAAGAGGACCGCCACAAGTACACTGGCGAGGAAGATGCTAGTAACGAACGTCGCCCGCTGGTTCGGTTCGACCAGCAGCGCCAGCAGGGCGGTGGAGTACGACGACGGCTCCTCGATGTCCAGCGGCCATGTGACAACGCCAGTCGCAAAGACGGCCAGGCCGGCACCGAGCGCGTTGACGCCGAACTGGCCGCCCGGCGCTGTGAGGTAACTGTTCGAAACGGCAAGTGCGCCCAGTCCACAGACCGCGCCGATGGTGAGCCCCGCGACGAACCGCTTCGGGTCGGAGTACTTGCTCGTCGGGTCGACGAACAGCGTGTACGACCCCGCTGCGAGCGGCGGAAACAGCAGGAAACTCAGTCGTGGGACGGCGTTTGCCAGCGTCGTCACCAGCACGATAGCAAGCGGGACGAACACCAGCATCGAAAGGTGGACAAGGTTTTCAGTCACCTCGGCCCAGCGTCTGAAGTCCTGTAGTTCGCGGCGCTCGACCCGCCGGAGTCGCCTTGCCGCCGCACGGAGTCGCTTCCGGAACTGGTCGAGCATACAGTTTCCCACGGGAGAGCGTCTGTTAAGCCCTCCGCCGGAGCGCGGCGCGAGCGGCCGCGCATTCCGGTTCGATAGCACCGTCGGCGGCTCTCAAAGAGACAGTCACTCCAACGCCTACAGCGACGCGGCCGCCGTCAGACTGATTTCGATGGCACGCTCAACGTTGTTCTTGGCTTTCTCTGGGAGTTCCTCGTCCTCGGTTTCGCCCTTCTGTGTCCCCTCGACGAGGTTTCCGTCGACGGTACAGATAGCGCCTGAGCGCAGGCCCTTACGGCGACACAGGGAGAACAGCGCGGCGGCCTCCATCTCGACGGCCAGCAGGCCGGCGGCCTCCCAGTCGTTGATGTATTCATCCGTCTCGGCGTAGAAGGCGTCGTCCGTGGCGATGGGGCCGACGTGAACGTCCTCGTCGTTCGCCTCGGCGGCGTCGACCAGCGACGAGAGCACGTCGTAGTCCGGCACGGCCGGGACAGCCTTGGATTCGTAGCGCTGGGACGTTCCCTCGTCCTTGGCCGCGCCGTTGGCGACGACCATGTCGCCGATTTCGATGCCTTCCTGAAGCGCGCCGGTCGTGCCGACGCGGATGAGCGTCTCGACGCCGACAGCTTCCAGTTCCTCGACGGCGATGGCCGTCGAGGGCGACCCGATGCCGGTCGAACAGATCGTCAGTTCGCGGCCGTCGTAGGTCGCATTGACGAGTTTGTACTCGCGGTTCTCCGCGACGACCTCGTGGTCGTCACAGAGACCCGCAATGCGGTCGACACGCCCGGGGTCACCCGGCACGAGCGCGATGTCTGTCAGGTCACCCGGTTCGACGAGTAGATGCGGTTGTTTCGCCATACAGGCCAGTCGCACGGAACTATTTAGTAGTCAGTGGATTCCCGTCGGTCACAACAGTGAGGTAGGACGGCCGCGAGAGCGGACGTATGGCAGACGATCTCTCGCTGTTCGACAGGCGGATGCGAGGACCGGCGGGTATCGCTCTCGCCGCCGGAGTCGTCCTCGGACTGCTGACCGGCTACACCGTCGGCGCGGGAACGCCGGACGGCCCCTCGTGGACCCTCGTCGTCCCGTTCGCGCTCCTTGCCAGCGTATTCCTGTATCTCGGAGCCTACAGAAACCTCTCGAAGCGGGTCGAGGATACGTAGCTTACAGCCAGGTGACGAGCACCGGGACGAACAGCGCGAGCGCCGTCCCGAAGATGAACGCCGTGAGCGCCCACTGTCGAATGATCTCGTCGGCATCGTCCCGGACGCTGCCGCCGAAGCGAGGCATGGCGATGCGGGCGAAAAAGTAGTAGATGAACGCGGTGACGCCCGCAACGCCGATAATGTGCGGTAGCAGCGGGACGCCGTTGAGCGAGACTGCCGTCGGAAGCACGGACGAGAGGCCTGCAACGACCGCGCCGTAGAGCAGTGCCGCAACGAGGGCGGTGCCGTGATGCACGACGGCGGCGAGCGGACGGCCCACTGCGGCCGGGTCAGCACGAGTGAGGCCGGCCGCGGCGACGTGCGCCGGCAGGTACCCCTGGTCCTGTGTCATCATCGGGATGTTCAACAACAGACCGACGACCGCACCGGCGACGACACAGACGAACGCCCACTGCGTGAGGGGGTAGTCAAGCACGTATCGTCCCTTGTTCGCAGTGCCAATGAGCATTGTGTCATGCGGCTGGGGAGAGCAGAAACGACAGGTCTGGTGGCGGGATAGTCCGTTGCGAGGATACCATCCCGAGATATCACCGACGGCTCTGGCACTGTCGAGTGTAGTACCGCAGAGTCAGACAGGATACATAGGGTGATGAGATAGTGCGGTATGCGGACCCAGGTGTTATCACACCCGTTTCAACACCCTCAGCTGTGTCGTTTCGGGTCAATCGGGGACGGCTGTCCTCGCCGTTCAATTCACTCAATATATTACACCACGGTGATATATATGTCGCCGGCCAGTTATATGTGGTAAGTTATACTATGACACAGCAACGCTACCAGAACGGGAAGCAGGTGATTAGACGCTGGGACGAGGTTTTCAAGGCCGTTACGGCCGAGCCGCGGCGGCAGCTCGTCATCTCGTTGTCAGACGCCCACCCCGACGAGACAGTCCCACTCCCCGAAAGTGCCGTAAACCCCAACGTCCCGCGCGACCCGGCGGTCCTTCGACAGGAACTGTACCATTGTCACCTGCCGATGCTGTCCGACCACGAGTTCATTACGTGGGATACAGAGCCACTGGTCGCCGGTCGCGGACCACGGTTCGAGGAGGTGGCCGTCGTGCTCGAATCGCTGCAGTCGAACGCGACGGACATGCCGGAGCCGCTCGTGTTCGGGTGTCAGCGGCTCGAACAGGAACGGCAGGAGCGACGCAGCGATTCGGTGGCAGAATAACGCCGCCCTCAGACCGGGCTGAACAGGAACAGGACGATGTTGTTCGTGGCCGGGCCGATACCGACGGCGGTCACGAGCGCGAGCAGGAGGCTCGCTTCGACCGGGTCCTCTTCGAGGTAGTCATCGAGCAGGAAGACGACCGCAATCGCCACGAGCAGTTTGACGAACACGAACAGCCAGCCTTTGCCGAGATACGGCGCTGTCGGGAGTGTCCCGGCAAGCTCCATGATACGGGCGGGGATCGGCGTTCGCTCCGTGATACCGATAACGTCAGCGCCGACCGCCGTCGAGACGCCGTCGAGCATATGCGCGAACACGACAGTCGGGGCCGCATAGCGCATCCGAACCACGACCGGCGTCCGCCACAGCGCGACCGCAAGCACCGTTACAGCGGTGACAACAGTCGCGACGACGACGGCGACAGTCGGCCAGATGAGCCCCAGCAGGCCGGACTCCAGTGCCATCACGACGGCGATGACGAGCAACACAGTCAGGAGTCCAATGCCGATGTACCCCAGATTGCGCGATATCGTCTCGCTGTGGCCGCGCCGGACGCTGAACAGCGTCAGCGTGATCCAGACGACACCCAGTGTGACGAACGTCGTGAGGTACACCGCCGGTGCGCCGAACAGCGGTGCGACCACGGGCCTGTACGCTTCAATCGGTGGCTGGTGGAACGCGTGGAGCGCGCCGCCGAGTGCCATCCACGGCGTCAGGGCGACCACGGTCCGCTGGTCGATCGGTGGTTCGAGGGCGTACAACAGCGCTGTCACCACGAGTGTGCCCGCAAGCAGCGCCACGGTGTACTCAAGCGGCGGGAGCGCTAACCCCGAAGGCAGTACCATGTCCCTCACGCCGACGCCGACGAGGGAAAACCTTCCGAACGAGACCGACGGAGGGCACACCGGTACGAGCGGCTATCGCGGACAGCCACTACAGCGGGACACCCGGCCCGCACCGTCCGCCGCCCGCCGTCTTTACGTAGACACCGCGTGTCACCCCGCGGTATGGACGACATTCCAGACCGCATCGAGCATACAGTCCTCGGCCCGACGACGACACCGGACGACGTACGAACCTGCCTCGACGAGGCGCTGCAGTACGGGATGCGGGCGTGTATTCCGCCGTGTTACCTCCCGCTGGCGACGGAGTACGCGAACGTCCCACTCACGGCCGTTATCGACTTCCCTCACGGCCAGGGCCAGACCGACAGCGTCTGTCAGGCGGCCAAACTGGCCTGGGACGCCGGGGCCGACGAACTGGATATGGTGTGTAACATCGGCCTACTCAAGGCCGGCGAGGACGACGCCGTCCGGGACCACATCACCGAGGTCGTCGCCAGCGTCCCGGTTCCCGTGAAGGTCATCGTCGAAGCGCCGCTGCTCTCTGACGACGAACTCGAACGGGTCGGCCAACTGGTCGCAGACGCTGACGCCGCGTATCTCAAGACCGCGACGGGGTTCAGCGAGGGCGGCGCGACAGTCCACGACGTGGAGATCCTCAGCAAGTACCTCCCGGTGAAAGCCAGCGGCGGCGTCGGGTCGTGGGCCGACGCCGAGGCGATGTTCGAGGCCGGGGCCGAGCGTATCGGGGCCTCTAGCGGCGATACTATCGTCCGAGAGTGGCAGGGCGAAACTCCAACCAAACCGGAGACAGACCGAGACGACGCGGACACAACCGACGGCTACTGACCGGTCTAATCCGTCGCCCTTTTGCCGTCCTGGCGATAGTGTCTGGATGAATGGCCCGGTATCATATCGAGACGTACGGGTGCACCTCGAACAGAGGTGAGACCCAGCAGATCGAGCAGGCGCTCCGGGAGGGCGGGCACCATCCCGCCGACGGGCCGGAGTCGGCTGACGTAGCGATTCTCAACACCTGTACGGTGCTTGAGAAAACCGAGCGGAACATGCTCGCACGGGCCAAAGAACTCGACAAAGAAACGCCGGCCGACCTCGTCATCACGGGCTGTATGGCGCTCGCACAGGGCGAGGAGTTCCAGAGCGCCGACGTCGACGCGGAGGTACTCCACTGGGACGACGTGCCCCAGTACGTCCTCAACGGCGAGTGCCCGACAATCACGCCGGACACCGAAACGGTGCTCAACGGCGTCGTTGGTATCCTTCCCATCGCACGGGGGTGTATGTCGGACTGCTCCTACTGCATCACCAAGCAGGCGACCGGGCGAATCGAGTCGCCGTCGGTCGAGGAGAACGTCGAGAAGGCCCGTGCGCTCGTTCACGCCGGCGCGAAGGAAATCCGCATCACGGGCCAGGACACCGGCGTCTACGGCTGGGACACGAACAAGGGGACGAGCCTGCTGCCGGAGCTACTCGACCGCATCTGCTCCGACATCGACGGTGACTTCCGGGTACGCGTCGGCATGGCGAACCCGAAGGGCCTCCACGGCGTCCGCGAGGAACTCGCGGCGGTGTTCGCCGAGCACGACGAACTGTACAACTTCATCCACGCGCCGGTCCAGTCCGGCAGCGACGACGTGCTGGCCGATATGCGCCGGCAACACGCCGTCTCGGAGTATCTGGAGGTCGTCGAGACGCTGGACGACCACCTGGACTACTGGACGCTGTCGACGGACTTCATCGTCGGCTTCCCGACCGAGGAGCCGGCCGACCACGAGGAGTCGATGGCGCTGCTGCGCGAGACCCGGCCCGAGAAGATCAACGTCACGCGCTTCTCCAAGCGGCCCGGCACCGACGCCGCCGACATGAAAGGCCTGGGCGGCCAGACGAAGAAGGACCGCTCGAAGGAGATGAGCGAGGCGAAGATGGAGCTGATGGCCGAGGCCTACGAGGAGATGGTCGGCCACACGTCCTCGGTGTTGCTCGTCGAGGACGGTACCGACGAGTCGCTGGTGGGCTACGACGAGGCCTACCGACAGGTCGTCATCGCCGACGCACAGGAGCGCGGCCTCGAAATCGGCGACACGGTCGACGTGGAGATCACGAGCCACAACACCGTCTACGCCTTCGGCGAGCCGATCGAGCGGGCGCAGGTCGCGGACTGAGCGGGTCGGCAGCCCGAATTTTCAGTCGGAATCGACCGAGCCGTCAGTCACCGCTGTAGGCTTCACGAAGGTACGCTATCGCTCCGCCGAACATCGCGAGGTTGCCGAAGAAAGCCAGGCGCTCACCACTCTTGTCGTCCGGGTCGGCGTTCCAGAAGTCGTGCATCGTCGGGGTAACGACGGCGAGGAACGTGGCGACGGCACCGGTCGAAACGCGCGGGAGCCGCCAGAATGCCGTCCCCAGCCCGCCGACCAGCATCATCCCCGAGGCCAGCGGGGCCAGCAGGTCCGGCGCGGGGACACCCGCAGACTCAGCGTACTCGATTGCGTCCTCCATATCGCGGAAGTCCTCAGCGGCCTGGAGGGCCACACCGAGGCCGAACAACAGTCGTCCAAGCGCGAGCCAGCTACGTGATGAGTCGTCACTCATATGCTACGGCATGGCACGGAAGCTACTAAAACGTCACTCCAGGTCAGCGAGTCGTTCCACTTCCTCGTCGTCTTTCCACTCGCCGAGTTCCTTCGGGTCGACGTGGATGAACGCGTCGTCGACCTCCGGGAGTTCCTCGATGGACTTGATGACCGCCGTCTCGATGTCGTGGGCCTCGAACAGCGTCAGGTCGCCTTCCACCTCGATGTGGAGGCTCACGTCGATTTCGGGGCCGACGTAGTGGGCGATAACGTCGTGTGCGCCTCGGACCTGCGGGTGGTCCAGCGCGCGGCGAAGAATTTCGCGCCGGAGGTCCTCCGGTGGTGCGCCGCCAACGAGATAGGTGACGTTTTCCTGTACGACCTCGATGCCGGTGTAGATGATGCCGATGGCGACGACGAGCGCAGCCAGCGGGTCGGCAATGGGGTAACCGGCCATCGCACCACCGACGCCGACCAGCGCCGCTCCCGCGGTGAGGATGTCGTTGCGGTTGTCCTTCGCCGTCGCAATGAGCGCCGGGGAGTTACGGTCCGTGCCCGCGCGGAGACAGTAGCGGTAGAGGGCGTACTTCGCGACGGCCGAGAAGGCGAGCACGAGCACGGCGGCTGGCCCCTGTGTTACCGAGATGTTCCCGGTCAGCAGGGCAGTACCGGCGTTCCAGAGGACGAACCCGCCAGCGGAAAAGATACCCGCGGCGACGAACAGCGAGACGAACGGCTCGATACGTTCGTGGCCGTGGGGATGCTCGAAGTCCGGCGGGCGCGTCGTCAGGTACAGCCCAGCGACGATGACCAGCGAGTAGGCGGTGTCGGCGGCGCTGTTGACCGCCTCGGACTGGACAGCGAAGCTCCCGGTGGTGAGCCAGACGCTGGCTTTCAGCAGCACGAGGAGGAGATTGACGCCGAGAACGAGCAGGCCGACCCGCCTGAGCGTCGCGCGGCGTGACATTGCTCCCCCGTTGTCGGGCCGCCGTCAAAGCCGCTTCGACACTGAGCTATCCCTGTGGCCGAGGCCGCGACGCAAAAGTTGCCGTCGTCGGCGAGAACGGATCGTATACCGACTGGTGGCAGTTACAGTACACCTTGTCGGCAGCCTCGAACTTCGCGCTTCCGGGCATCGTCTTATACCCGGGATTACAGCAGAGGTGCGTACAGCGGTTCACCCATGCGATGAAATCCTTAGCAGTGGCCGCGTCCAGGAACTCGCGTATCTCACCGGCGAGGTCGGCATACTCGTCGTCACCGGCGACCATCTTCGAGACAGCAGGTGTCCGGAACACTTGCACCTGTATCTCTTTGACGTCCTCGCCCTGTGAACGCCAGGTCGCGACCGCTGGCTTGCCGAGACCGTCGCTACCGATATCGTTTCCCCAAGACTCGTAGTCCTCGAAGTGCTCGACACGGAGTTTATCTCCGTCATTCAGCTGTGATTGCCAGTCATATGCCGCCTTCGACCTGAGGAACCCGTCACGCTCGGGGTCTGGCTCGAGTCCCGCGGCGACTTCGAGCCCGCAGTACTGGAACCACTGCTGGGAATACGTCACGCCGCCCAACTCCGCTTTGGCGATACGGAAAGTATCACCGCCCGTGGTCACTTCCGAGACGGACGGCCACTTTCCGCGGAGTGCGCCATCGGATATCTCCAGCGGAACGAGCGGCATCGGTCGGTTCGCCGGGCCAGCGATGTTCTGGATGCCGATATAGGACACGGTACCACCACCGACACCGCCTTGGTCAGTCGCTGCGTCGACTGCGAAGCCGCCGACAGTCGTCACTCCCGACAATGCACTGGCACCGACCAGTCCTTTGACGAAGCGGCGGCGACCGGACGGGGCTGGGTACTTATCACGCTGGCCGTGATTTGGAGGGGCTTCTTGCGTCATGGGACCATACGACAGTTTGGCGTCTACTGAAAAAGGCCCACCCGATGCTTTTCAGCTACCGGAAATCGGCTGTTTCACCACAGTCCCACGGACGAAGACCGCGTCTCTGTCGGTACGGCCGGCCGAACTACTCGATTCGGACAGCCCCGTCCTCGGGAGCGGTTGTCCCGTCCTGTGATGCGAACGCAGCGTAGAGCCGGTCGTACGTCTCTTCGACGGCCTCGACGATGACCTTCGTGTCGCTGATGACCGGCATGAAATTGGTGTCGCCGTTCCACCGCGGGACGACGTGAGTATGGAGGTGGTCGTCAATCGACCCGCCGGCCGCGGAGCCACCGAGGTTCAGCCCCGCGTTGAACGCGTCCGGGGACAGCGCCGTTTCGAGAGCATCGAAGGTCCGCTGTTTCAGTCGGGCGTGATCGAGCAGGGTTTCGTCGTCGAGGTCGCCGTACTCGCCGGTGTGGGTGTGGGGAATGACCATCACATGCCCGGGGTTGTACGGGTAGTTGTTCAGGAGGACGAAGGCGTGGTCGCTTCGTGCCACGAGGTTGTTCGCCCGGTCGTCGTCCCCCGCTCGAAACGCACAGAACACGCAGTCGACGTCGGGGTTCGTCTCCTCGCGTTCGACCCACTCGATGCGCCACGGCGCAAACACCTTGTCCATACCGCCAGTTGTCGACCCACCAGCAAAAACGACATGACCGATACCGCGAATGTAGTATATAAAAGTGTTGGCCGTTCACGGCCGCAGACCGGGTTCTATTGTCTTAGAATATCTTTTAAACATTCTCAGCCTTTCTAAGACCGCAATCAGCAAAAATCGACCACTGTCTGGCGATAAACAGTGCTGAACGGACCAGAACTGAGGGTGGTTTTTATACTCCGTACCCGGCTTGTGTCAGACGGGATGGCAGCGATAAACGACGGCGTTGACATGGCTGAACACTGTTCGACGTGTGACCGCGAGACACCGCACGCCGTGCGTGTCCAGATACAGACAGAGTCGGATAAACGCGAGAACGCGGCGTTCTCCCGAGAGCCGTATCGGGTCAGCGAGTGTCAGATCTGTGGTACAACCACGTCCACGCGGATGAACAACGCCTGACCATCCCACACACCCCACCCCCACCCCACCGTTTCCATACGCCACGCGGTCTTTGACTGCGTGGCCACACACCCCACCCATCACACCCTTTCACACCGGCCACAGAGAGATGTCGCTGTGGATGCTCAAGAAGCGGAGTCCGGTGTCAGTCCAGCGGGTTCGAAGCCGGTGTTCACGCTACCGCGAACGGGTCGTCACTTCACAGCCGTCCTCGGTGATGATAACGGTGTGTTCCTTCTGACTGACGTAGGCCCCGTCCTGCTCCTTAAGAACTGGATAACCGTGGACGATATCCTGCTGTTTCAGGCGGCGAAGCGCCATCTCCGCTCGCGGCGAATCGAGCCAGCGGGCCGCGAAGGGGAGGGTCCGATACTCCTCGGTAATCTGTTCGAGGACCTGTCGAGCCTGCCGGTTCCGAACTGACCCTTCCCGTTCGAGGGCGAAAATCTCCTCGTCGGCCCCTTCCTGCACCTTACCGCGGCCATCGGTGGCGAACGGCTCGATGGCGACCACGTCGCCCACGTCGAGCGTTGCACCCTGTGCCACCTCGCGGTTCGGGATGTTCGGCGACGTGTGCTGCTCCCAGTGGCCCAGTCCGTGGCCGGTGAGGTTCACGACGGGGTTGTAGCCGTACCCCTCGATGACCTCCTCGACGGCCGCGCCGATCTGGCCTACATCGACACCGGGGCCGGCAACGTCCAGCGCGGCGTCCAGGGCCTCGGCGGGCGCTTCGGCGAGTTCGTCCTGCCCGGAGAGGTCGACCGTCACGGCGGTGTCGGCGAGCCACCCGTCGACGTGGACGCCGATGTCGAGGTTGACCATCTCCTCGCCGAATGTTGCGTCGTCGTCGCGCTCGGGCGTGGCGTGGGCCGCCTCCTCGTCGATGGAGATGTTCACCGGAAACGCCGGCTTGCCACCCAACTCCTTGATTTTGTCCTCGGCCCACTGGGCGACTTCGAGATGGGAGACGCCCACCTCGACGCGTTCGGCTGCCTCGTCACGTACCTGTGCTAGAATCTCGCCTGCTTCACGGCATTTCTCGTACTGCTCGGAATCGAAGTCCACGTCAGTCATGCACGCCGGTTAGTCGGTGGCGGCCAAAGGGGTTTCCCTCTGGCTATCTCGTCGCGGTCTGCATCGCGGCGGTGTTGCGTTCGGCTCCGGTGTGGCCGGCGTGGTCGAGGACGATTACGCCGGCGCGCCTGCCAGTAGCGTCCTCGAACGCCGCAATCGCCTCCTCGGCGGCCTGTCGCGGGCCGTACGTGTCGAGCAGTTCGACGGCGCGGCGGGCTAGGCCGAACCGGGCAATAGCCTCCCCTTCGCCGGTCGCGCTCGCGCCACCGCGGTCGTCCGCGTAGAAGCCAGCGCCGATCTGCGGTACGTCGCCGACCCGACCGGCCAGCGCGAACCAGCGCCCGGCGGTCGATGTCGCCGCCGCGAGCCGGTCCCCGTCGGTCGCGACCGCGCCGACGGTGTCAGTGCCGCTGAAATGCTCACGGACCCATTCAAGATGATCTGCGGGTCCGCCATCAGGAGGGTCAGCGGCCTCGTATCGCTGTCGTGTCTCCGCAGTCGTGAGGTCGCGACCGGTTTCGACACCCATGCCTGCCGCGAAATCGACGGCCTCGTCACCGGCCAGCAAGACATGTGGTGTCTCAGTTGCCACCGTATAGGACACGTCCGCGGCGTGTACAACGCCAGACATTGCACACGCCGCCCCGACCCGACCGTCGTCGGTCATCAATCCGGCGTCGGTCCGGACCTCCCCATCGCTCTGGACGGCCCCACCGACGCCGGCGTTGAACGCCGGATCGGATTCGAGCGGTCGAAGCGCGGCCAGCACCGCGTCCATCGGACCCTCCGCCGCCGTTGCCTGTTCAGCGGCGTCAGTGAGTGTTTCCTGCCGAGTAGCCGGTGACTCCGGTGGACTGCCCGCGCCGCCGTGGACGATGACGTGCATGCAACCCCGTTGACACACGAACGGCATATCACCTCCGGCTATGACGTTAGTGTCGTCCCGACGTTCGGTCGAAGCCCTTTCTTTACGGACTGTGTTACCATGTCTGAGGGAAAGCGGCACGCCTTTAGGGGCGACTGTCAATTGGCGGAATATGGGCTACGATTACGATAAAGTGGAGGTTCCCGACGAGGGACAGCAGATTCAGGTCACGGAGGACGACGAACTCGACGTTCCGGAGAACCCGATCATCCCCATCATCCACGGGGACGGTATCGGGACGGACGTCGGTCCGGCCGCACAGAAGGTGCTCGAAGCCGCCGCGAACGCCACCGGCCGTGACATCTCCTGGATGCGCGTCTACGCCGGCCAGTCCGCCCGGGACAAGTACGACGAGAACCTCCCTGACGACACCGTCGAGGCGATCAAGGAGTTCAACGTCGCTATCAAGGGGCCGCTGACGACGCCGGTCGGCGCCGGCTTCCGCTCGCTGAACGTCGCGCTCCGGAAGACGCTCGACCTCTACGCGAACGTCCGCCCGACCTACCACATCGAGGGCGTCCCGTCACCGGTCAAGGACCCCGAGGAGATGGACATGGTCACCTTCCGGGAGAACACCGAGGACGTCTACGCCGGCATCGAGTGGGAGGCCGGCACCGACGAAGTCGAGGAAGTCAAGGAGTTCGTCGAGGACGAGATGGACTTCGACGAGACCATCCACGACGGCCCGGTCGGCATCGGCGTCAAGCCGATCACCGAGTTCGGGACTAAGCGCCTCGTCCGCGAGGCCATCGACTACGCCCTCGAAGAGGACCGCGACTCCGTTACGCTGGTCCACAAGGGCAACATCATGAAGTTCACCGAGGGTGCCTTCCGCGACTGGGGCTACGAGGTCGCCGAAGAGGAGTACGGCGAGCACGTCATCACCGAGGACGAGCTGTGGGACGAGTACGACGGCGAAGCGCCCGAGGACGCGCTGGTCGTCAACGACCGCATCGCCGACAACATGCTCCAGCAGCTCCTGACCCGTACCGACGAGTACGACGTCATCGCGACGATGAACCTCAACGGGGACTACATGTCCGACGCCGCCGGCGCACAGATCGGCGGGCTCGGCATCGCCCCCGGTGCGAACTTCGGCTCGGCCCGCTGTCTCGCCGAACCGGTCCACGGCTCCGCGCCGAAGTACGCCGGCGAGGACAAGGTCAACCCGACCGCGATGATTCTCTCCGGCCGACTCATGCTCGAATACATGGGCTGGAAGGACGCCGGCCAGCTCGTTCGTGACGCCGTCGAGGAGACCATCTCCTCGGGCGACGTCACCTACGACCTCGAACGCCAGATCGAGGGCGGCAACAAGCTCGCCACCAGCGAGTTCGCCGAGAAGGTCGTCGAGAATATAGAGAAGCTCGCGTAAGCGAGTCGCGCTGATCACCCAAACTCTACATTTTTATCGCGCACAACAGCCGGGACTGGCGAGACGAGCGGTCGTGCTGTCGGGAGAACGGGGCCGTAGCTCGGGAGTCGTTTTATCGAGCGTATCCGTCAGAGAAGGGTTACTCCGTCAGCGGAAGGACCACACCGAACACGAGCGGCGAGAGGAGACCGACGAGAATACCGAGCATTTCCATGTCGACCAGCAGCGTGTCGCCCCAGGCGGGGAGCGTCCCGAGAACGGCGCTTCCGGCGACTTCCCCCGCGATGCCGAGGAGGAACAGCCCCGCCCCGAGCATGAACCCGCGCTTTGCGAGTGTCGCGTAGTCCGCGTTCCAGTTTTGGCTCATACAGGTCCGTTCTCGCGAGCCTACAAAGCTCTCTCGGATCGAAAGAGCTACAAGCGGGTTGACACTGATATCTGCGCATACATGGTTTCAGAATCGCTTCCGGAGCTACTTGAACTCCTTCTCTCGACGGTTCTCGCGGCCGGGCTAACTGTGGGAGGAGCACTCACCGAACAGGCCGCTCTCGCCGACCTGTCCGGCGGCATCTCCGCGTTCGCTGCGTGGGAAGTATATATGGGGCTGGTCCTCCTGTACGCCGGCTATATGCTCGCCTCCCGCCGAGTCCTGCCCGCGCTCGGTAGCGCCTGAATTCGTTCGTTGCGGGCGGTTATTCCTGAAGCGACCGCTGGGTCGTGTTCGTGACCCACTTCGGCTGTGTCACTGTCGTAGACCCGACGTTTCGTAGCCGCAGGTATTGCGTGACACGGACCTGCTGGTCGCTCCGTTCGGCATCGAATGCCAGCCGAAGCGCCGAGACGGTACCGTCGTGACTGACGCGGAGCCGGACAGAGACATTGCGAGGGGCGCTCACGAACAGGGGTGTACTGAGCCTGTCAGGGTCCGTGAAACGGGTGCCGACGAGGACGACGCCGCCGTCGCTCCGGTCGGCAACGGAGAGATCGACGGCTTCCCCGATACCGCGTATCATCCGCCGCTCCGAGAGGTCTGAGACCGGGCCGTCGTCGCGGACAGTCCACTTGACCCGCTGGGGCCCGTTCGATCGCTCGTCGTACCGGGCCGCGACGATGGAGCCGTTGGTCCAGTAATCAATGCGGGTCGTAAAAGTGTTCAGTTCGGTGCCGTTCTGGCGGAACTGCCCGGCGTACGTCGTCTTGTTCGCCGCGACGTGGCGTGTGTGGTCGGACCGCCGGAGTACCGTCCCGTTGCTGTCGGTGACCCGCTGGCGGGAGACCAGCGTGTAGTTTGTCGTCGCGAGCGTCCGCGCGTGGGCGCTGGCCAGCACTGGCGGCACCACTGCCTCGTCGCTCACGCCCGGCGGATACCCGACCCCATCGGTCGGCACCGCTGCCGGCGTGACTGTTTCGGGGCTGTCCTGCTGGACGAAGCCCGAGCACCCGGCGAGTACGAGCGCGAGCGTCACGACAGCAGCCACTGCTCGCGTCATTGATTGCGCTACGGCCGCCGGCCCCAAACAGTTGTGGCTAGTCCTGCCAGTCCGGGTTCGATCTGGGCGGACTGAACACGTCGATACCCCGGACCGGTTCCTCGCCGTCGTTGCGCGCTTCGTGTGGCTCCTCACTCGGGACCACGTAGGAGTCCCCGGGGCCGATGACGTACTCCTCGCCGTTGACGTGGAAGGTAAAGGTCCCTTTCACAACGTAGCCGACCTGCTCGTGGCGGTGGCTGTGTTCCGGGACGGCCGCACCGGGGTCGATGTGGAACTGCTGGACGCTCATCTGCTCTCCGACCGCCAACTGTGTCAGGTGCACGCCGTCGACTGCTTCGACTGTCTCACAGGCCGCCTGTGGTACTTCTTCCATGCTCAGCTATGTCATGTCCACCGCACCTAAGCCTTCGTCCCCCGGCATCGGACGTCGGTGGATTCAGTACCGTCCGGCCCTGACAGAGAGGTATGTACGCGGTCGTCGGGTGTAGTGATTGCAGCGCGCTGTGGGTCACTGAGGGGCGACCGGAGACAACACAGTGCCCGCGGTGTGGCACGCGCCGCAAACACGAGAAGCGGCGGAAGTTCGTCGAAACGGACGACGAGGCCCACGCCCGTGAGGTCCGGGCGTCGATGCTGGCGAACCGGCAGGGGGAGGGTGACGCCTTCGCGGAGTTGGATTCCTACGCCGAAATGGAGCGCCAGGTCGACGGCGCAGGCGTGGACGACGAGACGTACCTCGAAGATTCGGGGGTGGATACAGACGCCGTGTCGGCGGCCGCCGACCGCGCCGAGCAAGGGGCGACAAGAGGGTCGAGCCGTAAGGAGACGGTCACGAACGCGCTCCGGAACCTCGACGAGCCGACCGAGGACGACATCGTGGCCTACGCCGAGGAGCGCGGCGTCCCGGCGTCGTACACCCGGAAGGCACTGACAAAGCTGGTTCGTGCCGGCAAGGCATCGGAGAGTCGGGGGCAGTACCGGCTGCTATGACCGCGACGTTAGATCTGGAGCGCGGCCCGGTCGCGGTCGGAGTTCTTGTCGGTCTCTCGGGACTGCTGTTTCTCCTCACACCGGTCGTTGACCCCGTCGCAGTCGGCTCACTGCAGGTGAGCACCGTCGCGCTCTCGGCGGTCGTTCTCACGCTCGGGTTCGCGCTGGGTACAGCCGTGTTCGCCCGGCGGGGCCAGCGGCTGTTCGCCATCGCACACGGTGTCTTCGCCGTCGCGTGGGCGTTGCTGGTGTTGGGTCCACTGCTTGGGCAGGAAGCACTCCTGCTCGCCGGCGTCGTCGTTCTCGTTGCGGGGGCCGGCTTTCTGGTAAGCCAGAGCCGGCAGTGATAGTGCGCCGCCGGGAAGCCGGGGCTACCGCCCGAGGTCGGCGTGCGCCGAGGAGAGGTGACGCGAGGACAGCGCCGCAAGTAAGGAGAGTTCGCCGGCCAGTGCGCCGGCGGCGATGACCTCCGCGAGCGCGTCGGCGTTGCTGCCGGCGGGGTCGCCGCCGCCGCCGTAGCCCAGCACGTCAAGCGCCTCGGACTGCGTGGGGAGACCCGTCCCGCCGCCGACAGTGCCGACCTCCAGCGACGCGATAGTGACCGATGCGTACAGACCGTCCTCGCGGGCGTCGACGGTCGTGATAGCGTTGCTCCCCTCGACCACCTGCGCGATGTCCTGCCCGAGCGCGAGGAAGGCCGCGGCGACGACGTTGGCGGTGTGGGCGTTGAACCCCAGCGCGCCGGCCTTCGCCGAGCCAACGAGGTTCTTGCGGGTGTTGGCCTCGACGATAGCGTCGGAAGTCGTATCGAGTCGCTCCTCCACCTGCTCGTGGGGGATGAGCACGTCCGCGGCGACGGTCCGGCCGCGGCCCTCAACGGCGTTGATGGCGGCGGGCTTCTTATCCGAACAGAGGTTGCCCGACAGCGCCACGAGGTCGGCCGGGGTTTCGGACTCGACAACGTCGCAGGCCGCCTCCGTCGCGATGGTGGCCATGTTCATCCCCATCGCATCCTTGGTGTCGTAGGAGAACCGCAGGAAGACGCTGTCGCCGACGACGTAGGGTGTCACGTCCTGCAGTTCGCCGTGGCTGGTCGTCGACTCGGCGGCATCGGCGAGTACGTCGACGTGTTCGCGGACCCAGGCCGACACCTCACCCGCCTTGGCCACGTCCTCGACGCGGAACACCGGGGCGCGGGTCATCCCGGATTTGAGGACGCGAGCGGTTGCACCGCCGGCGTTGCGAATCGTCGAGACGCCGCGGTTGACGGAGGCCAGCAGCGCGCCTTCGCTGGTCGCCAGCGGGAGGTGGTGGTCGCCCTCGGCGGCCCCGCCGTCGACGGGCAGCGGGCCGACCACACCCATCGGGACCTGCACCGCGCCGACCATGTTCTCGATGTTGCTCTCGGCGTCGGCAGCGTCGAAGGTGTAGTCGCCGACCGCCGAGAGGTCCGCGCCGGTCTCCTCGGCCAGCAGGTGTCTACGGGCCGCCGCCGCAGTGTCGGGGTCGGCGTGGTCTTCCAGTTCGTAGAGCCGCAACTCACCGTCACGAACGCGCTCCGCGAGCGCCGTAGCGTCGGAGTCGGTCATACTGACCGGTGTGGCTTCGGGACTCCTAACAGTTGCTCTTGGCAGGCCAAGCGTTTTGCAGTCGCCGCGCCCGGAGTCTGTATGGTCGACCGCGTATTCACGAACTGTGAGGTGCGGCCGCTGTCCGGCGACGGTCCGGCATCGGCGGTCGCAGTGACGAACGGAACTGCCACAGCCGTCGGCGACCCGGATGACCTCTCGACCGCGGGTGCCGAGACCGTCGACTGTCGCGGCGGCGTCTTGCTGCCCGGCTTCGTCGACGCTCACACGCATCTGGACATCGTCGGCCGCCGTGCAGTCGAGGCAGACCTCGCCGGGGCAGACGGCCCGGACGACTGCATCGACCGGCTGCTGGCGGCCGACGACGGCGAGGACTGGGTTCTGGGCTTTGGCTACGACGAGAGCGACTGGGACGGAGACTTGCTGCAAGCGGCGACGCTGGACCGGGTGAGCGCTGAGCGCCCGGTCGCGGCCGCGCGCGAGGATATCCACACGGTGTCGGTAAACCACGCCGCGCTGGACGTACTGGACCTGCCCGGCGACGGCGTTCGGACCGAGGACGGAGCGCCGACCGGCGTGCTCGTCGAGGAAGCCGCCGAGGCCGTCTTCGACGCTATCGCGCCCGACTACACGCAGACCCGAGAGTACCTGCTGGCCGCACAGGAGGTGGCTCTCTCTGAGGGAATCACTGCCGTCCACGACATGGTACGGCAGTCTCACGCCCCGCGGGTGTACCGCGATCTAGACACCGAGGACGCCCTCTCCCTGCGGATTCGGCTCAACTACTGGGTAGACCACCTCGACGCCATACGGGAACTCGGCTTAGTGACGAACCACGGGAGCGACCGAGTGCAAACGGGCGCTATCAAGGCGTACATCGACGGGTCGCTCGGGGCCGGAACCGCGCGGCTCCGGGACCCCTACGCCGACAGCGACAGCGTCGGCGAGTGGCGAACGGACCCAGATGCCCTCCGGGAACTCGTGTCAGCGGTGGACGACGCGGGCCTCCAGTTCGCCGCCCACGCCATCGGCGACGCGGCTATCGACGCGCTGCTTTCGGCTATCGAATCAATCGACGCCGCGGACGAGCGCCACCGCGTCGAACACGCCGAGGTGCTCACGGGCGATCTGGTGGAGCGACTGGCGGCGTCGCCGCTGGTCGTTTCGGCGCAGCCGAATTTCCACCGCTGGGCGGTGCCGGGCGGCCTGTACGACGAGCGACTCGGCGAGCGCCGCGCGCTGACGAACCGGTTCCGCGACCTCGTGGATGCCGGCACACAACTGGCCTTCGGGAGCGACTGTATGCCGCTCTCCCCGCTGTATGGCGTCCAGCAGGCCGTCGCCGCGCCGGAGCCGAACCAGCGCTTGACAGTCGACGAGGCGCTCCGAGCGTACACCAGCGGTGCCGCGTACGCGGGC
Source organism: Haloarcula hispanica ATCC 33960 (assembly GCF_000223905.1). Classification (NCBI taxonomy): domain Archaea; kingdom Methanobacteriati; phylum Methanobacteriota; class Halobacteria; order Halobacteriales; family Haloarculaceae; genus Haloarcula; species Haloarcula hispanica. The sequence continues at coordinate 607,146 of NC_015948.1, read as the reverse complement.
TTCGACGAGGACCGGATGGGCACGATTACGCCGGGATCGGTTGCGGATTTCGCCGTGCTGTCGGCCTCTCCGTGGGATGTCCCGAATGCGGATATCTCGGACGTAGCCGTCACGCTGACCGTCAGCGACGGCGAGGTCGTGTTCGATTCCGGCGAGTAAATCCGACAGGCGGCAGTATCGACGCGTCACGGTTCCTGTTTCTCGGTAACAAACAACATAATTCGACAGTACGGGATATAGAAGTAGTTAGATCGCCAAAGACAGATTTAAAACCCGATAGACCACCAACACCGGAAACAGAACTGTAGTTGACTCCAATATCAGGTATACAATTTCTTTGCTCACCAACCCTCGTCATTGAAGATAAAATCTTTTCACGAGGGAGTTCCGAAGTGTGAGTACCGACAGGTGGATACATCGTGCCCGAAATGGAAACCGCCGCGTTCGAGACGGACCTTAGCCTCTTCAAGTATGACAACCTCGAGCAACTCCCGCCGGCGTACCGGGACCTCGAGGCGGACGAGCGGACCGAGCGCATCGAGAGCGCGCTCGATACCCTCGGCGACGACGTGGTCATCCTCGGCCACAACTACCAGCGTCGGGAGATAGTCGAACACGCCGACTTCATCGGCGACTCCTACCAGCTCTCGAAGGAAGCCGCCGAGTCCGACGCCGACTACGTGATTTTCGGCGGCGTGACGTTCATGGCCGAATCCGCGGACATCATCACGGACGACGACCAGTCCGTGATCCTCCCGTCGATGGAGGCGTCCTGCCCGATGGCGGGCATGGCCGAGGCGCTGCAGGTCGACGCCGCGTGGGCAGAACTGACCGCGGCGCTCGACGACGACGAAGATATCATCCCGATCACGTACATGAACAGCTACGCCGACCTGAAGGCCTTCTGCGCCGAGCAGGGCGGGCTGGTGTGTACGTCCTCCAACGCCCACAAGGCCTTCGAGTACGCCTTCGAGAAGGGCGACAAAGTACTCTTCCTGCCCGACAAGCACCTCGGCGAGAACACGGCCCACCGGCTCGGCATGGCCGACGAAACCGTCGAGTGGGACCCGTGGGACGCCGAGGGCACCGACGCCGCTGACGCCGTCGAAAACGACGTCATTCTCTGGGAGGGGTACTGTCAGGTTCACGAACGCTTCCGCGAGCACCACATCGAATCGATCCGCGAGGACTACCCCGACGCGAACGTCATCGTTCACCCCGAGTGTCGCCGCGAGGTCGTCGAGGCCGCCGACGTGGCCGGCTCTACGTCGACTATCTGTGAGTCCGTCGCCGAGGCTGATCCCGGCGAAACGTGGGCCATCGGCACCGAGATTCACCTCACCCACCACCTCCAGCGGTGGCACCCCGAGGTGGATGTCGTCCCGCTGTGTGGCGACGCCTGCATGGACTGCAATGCCATGCGCCAGATCGACCCGAACTACCTCGCGTGGGTGCTTGAGGAACTGGTCGAAGGTCGCGAGCGCAACGTCATCGAGGTCGCGCCCGAGGAGAAGGAACTGGCACAGGTCGCGATGGACCGAATGCTGGAGATCTAACCATGACGGACGACCCGATTACGACGGACGTGCTGGTCGTCGGCTCCGGCATCGCCGGGCTGGCGGCGGCGCTCGCCGCGGCCCGTGAAGGCGACGACGTGACGCTCGCCACGAAGGCGACCCGTCCGGAAGGCTCCTCATCCTGGTGGGCTCAGGGCGGCATCGCCATCTCCCGAGATACGCCCGAAGAATTCAAAGACGACATCATGGCCGCCTCCGACGGCACCGCCGACCCCGACGCCGTCGATGTGCTGGTCGAGAATGCCAACGAGGCCGTCGAGGACGTGCTGCTTGAGACCTTGGACGTCGAGTTCGACCAGAACGGCTCGGGCCACGACTTCACCCGCGAGGCCGCCCACAGCGAAGACCGCATCCTCCACGTCGATGCCTCCACGGGCAAACACATCCACGTCCCGTTCCTGAACTACATCGACGACCACGACGGCGTGGAGATTCTGGACGACACCGCCGCGCTCGAACTCATCCGTCACGAGGGGCGGGTCCACGGCGCGATGCTCGAATCCGACGGCGAGGTCGACCCGTACTTCGCCGGCAGCGTCGTGCTGGCGACGGGCGGTATCGGCGACCTCTACCCGCGGACGACGAACCCCGACAACACCACTGGGGACGGCATCGGGATGGCCGCACTCGCCGGGGCCGAGGTCGAGGACATGGAGTACGTGCAGTTCCACCCGACGGCGTGCGTACTCGAAGGTAATTCCGGTAGCGCTGAGGTCGCCTTCCTCGTCAGCGAGGCCGTCCGCGGCGAGGGCGGCCTGCTACGCAACGACAAGGGCGAGCGGTTCATGCCCGACTACCACGCGGACGCCGAACTCGCGCCCCGCGACGTGGTGGCCCGGGCAGTCAAGGCGGAGCGAGAGGCGACCGGTGAGGTGACGCTGGATGTCTCGCCGCTTGACTTCGCCGAAGAGTTCCCGAACCTCGCAGACCGCTGTAAAGAGCACGGCATCGACTGGACAGACGGCATTCCGGTCGCGCCCGCCGAGCACTTCCTCTGTGGCGGCATCAACGTCGACGACCGCGGCCGGACGACGCTGGACCGACTGTACGCCGTCGGCGAATGCTCCCGGACCGGCGTCCACGGCGCGAACCGCCTCGCCAGCACCTCCCTGCTCGAAGGGCTGGTCTGGGGTCTACGCGCCGGCGAAGACGCCGCCGGGGCCGAACCCGAACCAATCGAAGCGCCGGAACTGCTCGAACGCGACCCGGACCTGCCCGAGCGGTTCGCCCGCGACAAGTTCCAGCGGCTGACCCGCGTGATGGACGAGAACGTCGGCGTCGAGCGCGACCCGGCCGACCTCCAGCGGGCGATGGCCGTCCTCCGCCGGCTCAAGGGCGAGGTCGACGCCTACGTCCGCACGCGGACCAGTCGCTCGCTGTACGAACTCCGCCACGCCAGCGTCACCGCCCTGTTGATCGCGCGCCACGCCGCCGAGAACGAGGAGAGCGTCGGCACGCACAATCTCGTGGATGCGAGCGAGGAACCACCGGAGTCCACGGCTGACTGATGCTCGCCGACAGCGACATCGAGCGGTGGCTCCACGAGGACGTGGGCCACCACGACGTGACCAACGACGTGCCCGGCACGACCGAGGGGCGACTGGTGGCAAAAGAGTCCGGCGTCGTCGCCGGCCTTGACGCTGCCACCGCGGTGTTTGAGTATCTGGACTGTGCGGTTGAGACACCGGTCGACTCGGGGGCGGCCATCGACGCCGGCGACGTAGTGCTTCGCGTCGACGGCCCCGCGCAGTCGGTCCTCCGCGGCGAGCGCGTCGCCGTGAACATCACCGGCCATGCCTCGGGCGTGGCGACGAAGACACGGGCCGCCGTCGATGCGGCGGAATCGGCTGCGACAGATTCCACCCCTCGTATCGCCGGCACGCGCAAGACGACTCCCGGCCTGCGCGGCATCGAGAAGCGGGCGGTAGCGGCCGGCGGCGGCGACACCCATCGACTGGACCTCTCGCACATGGTGATGGTCAAGGACAACCACATCGCCGAGATGGGACTGGTCGACGCCATCGAGCACTTCCGCGAGCGGGCCTCCTTCGCGACGAAACTCGACGTCGAGGTCGAAGCTCCGGAGGACGCCCCGCGGGCCGCCGAGGCCGGCGCGGACATCGTCCTGCTCGACAACATGTCCCCCGCGGAAACTGAGCGGGCCGTCGACAGAGTGGCAGCGTCTACTTCCGGCGCGCTCACCGAGGCTAGCGGCGGTATCACAGTTGCGGACGTGCCGGCCTACGCCGAAACGGGCGTGGACATCATCTCGATGGGGTCGCTGACCCACTCCGCGCCGACGCTGGATTTCTCTTTCCGCACGGGCTAGGTACCGGTCAATCCGGCCCGCTCGTCGAGAATTCGGTTCTGAGTTCCGGCGGGAGTTCGAGTTGCTTGATACCAACCCGGTCGTCGATCCGGAACCGATACAGCGCTGTGGCTTCCGTCTCGGCCGCCCGTTCGAACACGTCGGGCGTCCAGGAAGTGTCTATCTGTTCTTCGATTGCCCTGCGTTCGTCGTCAGGGACTCGTTCGATGGTCCCCGTCAGCAGGACGCTGCGCCAGTTGAACGTCGTTTCGACGTCGTAGATGAGAAACCGGGCAACGTCCGCATGGTCGCTTGCCGTCACTTTCCGGCTGTCGGCACCGAGAACGTAGACGAAGTAGAGCGCGGACTCGCCGTCGTACCAGAAACCAAGCGGGCGCAGTAGCGGCGCGGAATCGGTCGGGACGCCAAGCACGCCAATGCTCTTCCGTTCGAGGGTCTTTTCGATGTCCTCGACGTTCATCCGGAGCATTCCGTAGTCTTCTAGTTCGGTAACTGTCATGTCGTCACTTGTCGGTAGATAATCATAAAGCCATAGGGCGCTAGCCCCGGGTTCTCCGCTCACAAGGGTAGCCCTTGCCGTCAGTCCGTCTCAGTCCAGCCGGCGCGCCAGCATCACCTCGTCGACCAGTTCGCCGTCGATCTCGTAGTGGCCATCGCGGACAGCCTCGACCGTCCAGCCGGTCTCCTTCAGGAAGTCGATGGCCCGCTCGTTTGTGGCCGGCAGGCTGTTGTACACCTTTCGACAGCCGCGGCTCGCGGCCCATTCGACCCCGCGGTGGAGCAGGTGGCTGCCGATACCGTGGCGGCGGTACGTCTCCATTACTCCGAGCGTGAGTTCGGCCGTCGACGCGAGTTCGGCCACCTCGGACATGGCGACGTGGACCCAGCCGACGACGTCGTCGTCGACCGTGGCGACGAAGACGACGCGACAGCGATTGGGACCCCAGCGGACGAGCGTGTCCTCGTAGGCCAGTTGCTCGGCGACACCGGCCGCGATGATGTACGGTGCCTCGCTGGTCACGTCGCGTATCGTGCCGACGACGCCGGAGAGGTCCGACGGCCGGGAAGGTCGTATCTCGTAGCTGACGCCGGCCTCGTAGTGTTCGGCCGTCTCGCCGTGGTGGAGCGCCACGGTCAGCTTCCCGTCCTCGGTGGACTCGATGAGGTCGTCCCGTTTGAGAATGGAGACATGGTGCTGGAACCGCTCGGGATCGACGCTGATGGCTTCGGCCACCTCGGCGGGCGCGACGGGGCCGTTCCGCTCCACGAACCGATACACGTCGGACCGCTCACCGCCGAGTTCGAGGTCTGTTGGGGACGGCATTTCGCTATGGCTCACTGATGACTGTATCCACTTGAAAATTCCCGAGAAGTTAGTCTGAGAGCTTATGTCGACTTGCCAGCAGCGATGCCGTGGCCGCCGGTGAAAGCGTCTGGCAGCTGTCGATACGCGGGCCGTCGTCACGTCCGCGTGATGCTTTTGTATGGTCGTGGCTCATTCTCGACCATGCCAGACGCGGTCCGTCGCTGTTCCGAGGACGGCTTTTTCGAGGGGGATGCGTGCCCGGTCTGTGACAGAGAGGGGACCCTCGTTCTCGACGGCGAACGGCGGCGACAGCTCTCGAAATTCACCTCGGGAGCGCTCAGGCACTTCCCCGAAGACGCAGGCATCGAGGTAGACGAAGCGGGGTGGACGGCGTTCGCGTCCCTCCAGGCCGCAGTCGAGCGGAAGTACGACTGGGCCGACGGCGAGGCGCTGGCTGGAGTCATCGCCACGGACCCGAAAGGGCGGTTCGAGCGGACAGGAACCAGTGACGAGTCAAGTACAGTGGCCGCTGGCGGCCGCGTTCGGGCGGCCTACGGGCACTCTGTCGACGTAATCTTGGATGCGACCGACGACCCCATCCCGGCGACGCTGTATCACGGAACTGTACCGCGAAACGTCGCGTCGATACGCGAAACGGGACTGAAGCCGATGGGGCGACAGACGGTCCACCTCTCGGACTCCGTCGCGGCGGCCCGCGAGGTGGGACGTCGCCACGCCACCGAGCCCGTCGTGTTCGTCGTCGACGCCGCGGCGATGCAAGCCGACGACCGCCGAATCGTCAAGCGCGGGACCGAGACGTACACGACTGACCGCGTGCCGCTGGGGTATCTCTCACTGCTCGAAAAATAGCGTGATCGCGTCGCCCGCTATTCGACAAGCGGCGTGCCGGTCATCGCCTCCGGCTGGTCGATGCCCATGAGCATGAGCATCGTCGGCGCGAGGTCGGCCAGCGTCCCGCCATCGCGGGCGGTCCGTCCGCCGGCAGTCCCGTCGGAATCGAGGTAGATGAACGGGACGGGGTTGGTCGTGTGGGCCGTGTGCGGGTCATCGACAGTCCCCATGTCGTCGGCGTTCCCGTGGTCGGCACAGATGAGAGCGTGGCCGCCGGCGGCCCCAATCGCCGCGACCAGCCGGCCGAGCTGTTCGTCGACGGCCTCGACGGCAGTCACCGCCGCGTCGAAGTCGCCGGTGTGGCCGACCATGTCGGGGTTCGCGAAGTTCAGGACCATCGCGTCGGGGTCCTCGGTCTCGATGAACTCGATGGCAGTGTCTGCCAGCTCCGGCGCACTCATCTCCGGTTGCATATCGTAGGTCGCCACGTCGGGGCTATCGACGATTTCTCGGCTCTCGCCGTCGAACGCGACCTCGCGACCGCCGTTGAGGAAGTAGGTGACGTGGGGGTATTTCTCGGTCTCGGCCAGCCGAATCTGTGTCTTCCCGGCTTCAGAAATCACCTCGCCGAGTACGTCCTCGGGCTGGTTCGGCGGGAAGGCGACCGGCAGGTCGAACGTCTCGTCGTACTGCGTCATCGTCACCAGTCGGGTGTCCGGCGGTTCGGTGTCGGCCCCCCAGTCGTCCGGGCGGATGTCGCCGAGCATCCGGGTGAGTTGTCGGGCGCGGTCCGAGCGGAAGTTGAAGAAGATGACCGCGTCGCCGTCTTCGAGACCGGCGTGGTCGCCGACGGTCGTCGGCTCGATAAACTCGTCCGTGGTGTCGCGGGCGTAGGACTCCGTAGCGGCCGTGACGGCGTCATCCGCGTGGTGGTCGCCCTCGCGGTGGACGATGGCGTCGTAGGCCCGACGGGTCCGCTCCCAGTTCTGGTCGCGGTCCATCGCGTAGTAGCGCCCGCAGACGGTGGCGACGTGGCCAGTTCCGTGCGCCTCGGCGTGGGCTTCGAGGTCGGTGAGGTAGTCCTCGCCGCCGGTCGGCGAGGTGTCGCGGCCGTCGGTGAAGGCGTGCGAGACGGCGTCAGTCCCACGCTCGCCAGCGAGTTCGATGAGCGCGTGGAGGTGGTCCTGATAGGAGTGGACGCCGCCGTCCGACACGAGGCCCATGAAGTGGACCCGGCCGCCGTGGTCCTCGGCGTGCTCGAAGGCCGACAGAATCGTTTCGTTCTCGAAGAATGGCGGGTCCTGTGCGGCGTCATCGGGCGGCGACTCGCCCCGGGAGCGCGCGATACTATCGCTGACGCGAGCGGAGTCCTGCTTGACGACGCGGCCGGCCCCGATGTTGAGGTGGCCGACCTCGGAGTTGCCCATCTGGCCCTCCGGGAGGCCGACCCGGCGGCCGTGGGTGGCAAGCGTCGACGCTGCGCCTGCGTCTCGGTAGCGGTCGAAGTTCGGCGTGTCGGCGGCGGCGACGGCATCCCGGACATCGTCGTCCGGATTCAGGCCCCAGCCGTCTAAGATGATAAGTCCGACGTCCATACCCGGTGGGTCACGCGACCGGCCTAATACACTGTCGGTCAGTCCCGAACGTGACGGTCGATAATGCGAAATTCGGCGGCTCTGGTGTCGGTACTCCATGTCGCTACTCCGCTATCGCTGCCGGTATCGGGAACCCTGAAATTAAGAGGGTGGCCCGCCTTCGGTCTGGCATGACTCGGAACATTCTCTCGGACGATCTGGCCGACGCAATCGTCACGACAGCCCGGACAGCGACGGGTGACTCGCTCCGTTCAGTGACGTATTTCACGCGTGCGAACTTCGAGCAACTCTACCTGCGGGAGGACCTTGAACAGGACGCCGACCTCAACGACTTCGTGGGCCACGAATGGCAGGGGTACAAGCAAACGAAAAACGCATATCAGGAGTCCGAACTGGGCGACTACCGCTTCACCGTCCGCGCGTTCTCTAACGGCTACCTCCTGCGGGCGACGACCGAGCGCCAGGGCGTGCTCATCACCACGGACGGCCTGACGATGCAGTCCTACGAGGAGATCGCCGAGGCCATCGAACGCATCCTCCGTGAAGAGTCCGGTAAGGAGTAATACTGTCGGCTGTAACAGTTACAAGATATTCGCCAACCCCGGAGTGGCGGAATTCGTCACAGACGGACAGCCGACAGTATAAGCGCCGAATCGGCAGGTGACCAAAGGGTTATGCCCGTCCCCGCGAACGCACGGGCATGACGCTGGACCCGGTCCACGTCGACGGCATCGCCAAGCTCGCCGGGCAGGTGCGCGAGACCGTCGAGACGAGCGACCAGGAGGCGGCCGCCGAGGAAGTCTGGGACAGTTTTCTCGACCCGCTGTGGCAGGACGGGACGAAGATTCTGGAACCGCTAGGCGAGCAGCGCCGCCGGAAGGTTCCCATCGAGGACATCGCGCTGGCGGACCCGCCGTTTCCAACCCAGCACGGCCTGGATTCGGGGACTATCAATCCCACGACATTCAAGAACGGACTGGTGCTGGACGTGGCGCAGGCGGCGATGGGCAGCGTGCCATCCGACGTCGAACTGCATCGCGGCCGGACGATCATCATGGCCGTCCACTCGAACGACGCGACGCTGGGGTTCGACGGCGAGTGGCAGGGCGGGGACCGCGGCTACGCCAAGCGGCGCGTCCTCGACGTGCCCCAGGTCGACCGCTACGAGCAGCGGGTCGTCCACGCGCTGGCACTATACCTCGCCGAGAGCCAGCACGCGCTGACCAACGCCGACGTGGTCGAGGACCTGTTCATCCTCGACGGCCCTATCTATCCGACCGGTGTCCTCCGATGGGCCGACCGCGACACCGAACTGGCCGACCTGCTCGCGGAGGACGACCGCCCCAAAACGGTCGTGAACAACTACGTCGACCTCGTCGAGCGGTTCGTCGAGCGGGACGTCCCGATGGTGGGGTTCATCAAGAACTCCTCAACGAAGGCCCTCACGCGGGCGCTCCGGCGCAAGACCAACGCGCCGTGGGTGAACGACACCGCCTTCTTCCGCCGAATCCTGGAGCGTCGCGACGACGATGGTGAGCGGCAGACCGACTGTCTCACCGCGACGAACTGGTTCCGCTCGCGGGGCGGCACCGACGGCATCATGGCCGCCGACGGCGACGCGCTGGGCATCGAGCGGTCGCTCGACCCAGAGGCCTACGAGGTGACGTTTTTCGTCCTCTATGACCCGCGCTCCGACCTCGTGTTCCGCGTCGAGGCCCCGTACGCGTTCACCAAAGACCCGGAGTGTCGGGCCAAACTCACACGGCAGATACTCCACGACGTGGCCCGGGAACAGGGGCCGCCGCTGGCTATCGGGAAGGCTGACGAACTCGCCAAAATCGACCGCCAGGGCAGCGAGGAACTCACCCGCCGCATCGAGCGGACCTTCGAGACCGACCGCGAGCGGGAGTTCAACGATATCCGGTGGGGAGCCGTCGAAGAATCGTTCTGAAGCGTGCTATCCGCGGCGGGCCAGAACGATGGCGTACAGGAGGACGAGGAGCCCGACGAGTTCTGTGATAGTGCCCGGAAGGGGAAACACCACTCGCGGGAAGACCTGCACGGCACCAAGGGTAACGAGGTACGAGACGAAGGTGAGGAGGCTGATTCCGACGGCCAGCGCGAGCATGGAGCGGGTCCGCTGTCGACGGTAGCCGACGAGCGCCAATGCAGCAATGAGCAGCCCGACCCCCGTCTGTGCGAGGTGGAAAGCAGTGTTCACGGTAACCCACGTTTCGGCGGAGAGGCCGGCAACGTCCATCAGAGCCCCTCCCAGAGATCCACCAGCGCGTCGGCGAACTCGTGTGTCGTCGATTCGACGGAGAGGCTGACATCGAAGGTCCCGTCGGTGAGACACACGGTGAGTTCGTCCATCTGTGCCTCGTACACGTCTACATGGTGCCCATCGTCCGCGATTTGCGTTCGAGCGGCGACGAGGCCGCAGTCCTCGAGGGCGTCGAGGCGGCGATACACGGTCGAGAGTGACATGTCGCAGTCGTTGCTGAGTTCAGTTGCAGTCATCGGTCTGTGACTCGTGGCTGCAAGGAGCGCGCGAGCGTAGTCATCGTCGAGGAGGGCGAACACCTCGGTCGGGGACGGGTCCTCGGCCACGCGCAGTGGGTTCACCCGTCACATTGGTATAACTCACTGGTCGTTCGCTGACTCAGAAAACGGGCCGCCTTTCTCCACAGACCTGTGCAGCTACGCCGTCTCAGCTTGCTGCACCGTCACGTCAACGGTCTCGCCAGCCACGCCGAGCCGGGCGAACTGCGTTCTGACGTGTTCCTTGGCCGCGTCGATGGCCGCATCGCGCGTCTCGAAGCCGCGGGGCATCGGGGACTCGAAAGCAATCCGGATCTCGCGGTCGCCGATAGACTGGACCTGACCGCCGCTTTCGACCTCGTAGAAGGCGTCACAGAGCCAGACGTAGGGCGTCCCCTCGTCCGGCGCGCCGTTGAACTCGGGCGGCTCCTCGCCCGGTTCGTACAGCGTCCCGGTCAGCGCCGTCCCGCCTGCTGTCCCCCGAATAAGCAACATAGCTCACTGTAGGGGCCACACAGGCAAAAGATTCTCCCCCAGGTCAGGGCTCGCAGTCGACCACGACGGGCAGGTGGTCGGAGCCGTAGTGGTCGTCGTCGCGGTCGGCGATGACCGCTCTGGTGTCGACGGCCACGTCCTCGCTGACGAACACATGGTCGATCCCCATCTCGGGGAGCAGAGCGTGGAAATCGGTCCGGCTCGTCGTCGGGCCGTGAGTGACGGTCGCTGTGTCGCGGGCGTCGACGAGCGTGCGGCCGTCCGGGAGTTCGTGGCCCTCGGCCCGCTCGTAGGCCGGCTCGCCGACGATACAGTTGAAATCGCCGGTCACGACTGCGGGGGCCTCGCGGGCGATGGAATCGAGGTGGTCGAGTACCAGTTCGATGCCCTCGACCCGCGCGTCAGCCCCCTGGTGGTCCAGATGCGTGTTCAGACACAGCAGGTCGTCGTCGGTGTCGCGGTCACGGAGGCGCGCCCAGGTCGCTACGCGGGGGTAGGCGGCGTCCCAGCCGACGCTGCTCGGCTCGGCGGGCTGTTCGGAGAGCCAGAACGTGTTCGTGGCCGCGCAGTCGAAGCGCTCGGCCCGGTAGCCGATGGCCGTGTGCTCCCCACCGGCATCGACGGATTCCCGTGGGTCACCAACCCACTCGTAGCCGTCCAGCAACACCTCTAGCTCCCGGAGCTGGTGTGCCATCGCCTCCTGCACCCCGATAATATCGGGATTGTGATACTGGATGGTCCCCGCCACCAGCCGCCGCCTGTGGGGCCACCCGTCTACCCCATCCCCGGCGGTATCGTACCGCACATTGAAAGACATCACCCGCGTCGGCTTCATATGCGTTCGTTGACAGCCATCCGGGTAAGGTTTCACATTCATGCTGCTGGGGAAAGGTGTTAATCCCCGGCTACCCTGAACTGGGGTATGTCCGACCTCGGGGATTTCACTGATTTCGACGGCGACGATGCGGCGGCCGACGACGAGGCCGCTGATTCTGCCGAGACGACCGACGACAGCGACCGGGCTGTCGACGCGTCGGGGAGCACCGACCCGACAACACAATCGACAGACGACGACTTCGAAGATATGGACGTGACACCGGCCGGCACAGACACCGGCCTCGGTGTCCTCTCGGCGGCGAACGGCCTCCGAATCAGCGAGGAAGCGGAGGAAACGGTCCTCCGGGCGTACGTCACCGCACGGAACCGCTCGCGTCTGCGCATCGGCACGTATCTACTCGTCCCATACCCAGGCGGTGAGCGCCTGTTCTGTCGCATCAAGGCCCTGGAGTACGCACAGGAGTTCCACGCCGACGACGCGACCGAAATCCACGCCCGGCGAGCGATGCGCGAGCGGGGCATCGACGAGCGGGATTTCAAATTCATCGCCGAGCTTGAGCCGGTTGCAGTGCTGTACAGCGACGGTGGCGAACTCAAGCGGCGGATGACTGACCGGGTGCCCAAACCCGAAACCGTCGTCCGGGAGGCCACCGACAAATCCGAGATCAAGACCGGCCTGAAGATTCCCGAGGACGGCGTCTTCCTGGGCCATCTCGCCGTCGGCGGCGAGAAGGTCCGAACGGCCGCCGAACCACCGACCATCGACTACCGGCTGAAAGACGACTACGACGCCGGCGACCCGCTCGTGTTCCGCCACACCCTCGTCGCCGGCGGGACCGGCTCCGGGAAGACCCACAGTTCCAAGAACGTCCTGCGGCAGTATCTCGGCCGGACCTACGAGATGGGCGACGGCCGCACGCCCGAACTCGCCGTCGTCCAGTTCGACCCCCAGGACGAGTACGCCCAGATGCACGACGACAACCCCGCGATGACGGACGAGTTTGAGCGCCGCTGCGAGCGGGAGGGCGTCGCCTACGGCGGGCACGACGACACCATCGCCTTCGTCCCGAAGGTGGCCGGCGCGGATTACAACGCCAGCCACCACCGCGCCGAGCAGGTGGAGTTCACCATCCCGTTCTCGCTCGTCCACGACAACCCCTGGCTCATCGCCGGGTCCAGCCTGAACGACAACCAGTACGGCGCGCTCGTCAATACGCTGCTCCCGCGGTTCGAGCGCGAATACGGAACCGGTGGGACCTACAGCGACTTCCGGACGTTCCTCGGCGACCCCGCGCTCAAGGAGGAACTGGACGAGGCGGGCGACGTGCACGAGGCCACGTTCGACGCCATCAAGCGCCGCGTCCAGGGCTTCGGCGCAGTCTTCGACCAGGACGCCCGCCCCATCACCGACCAGATATCGCAGTTCGTCCGCGACGGCGGGCTGACGGTCATCCCGACGTACCACATCACGGACTCCCGGACCGCATCGACCATCGTGCTGGCCGTCTCCAGCCTGCTCATCGATCAGAAGCTCTCGAACGACCCGGACTACGACCGCATCAAGGAGACGCCGCTCGTGCTCGGGATGGACGAGGCCCACAACTTCCTCACCGACGCCGACAGCGTCCAGGGCCGCAAGGTCATCGGGAAGTTCACCGAGGCCGCCAAACAGGGCCGGAAGGAGCGCCTCGGCCTGTACCTCATCACGCAGGACCCCCAAGACATCGCCGACCCGGTGTTCAAGCAGATCAACACGACGATGGTGCTCAATCTCGGCGACGAAGACGCCATCTCGGCGGTAAACATTCCCAGCAACCTCGAATCGAAGGTTCCCTATATGGAGAAGGGCCAGCGGGTCGTCTACTCGCCGGATAACTCCGAACCGGTCGAACTGATCGGTCTGTCGACGTGTGTGACCCGTCACGGGCGAGACTGACAAACCGACGGCCCGCTCACCGATTGCAGCGGGCCGAAGATTCAAACCGGCCCCAGCGGAAGTGGGCATATGGCAAAGCGAATCCTCGTTCCGGTCGACAGTTCAGATCAAGCAACAGTAGCCTGTGAATTCGCGGCCGAGGAGTATCCGGACGCGACGGTCGTTCTCCTGCACGTCATCAACCCCGCAGAGGCCGGCTACAGCGCGGAGGCCTCGATTCCATCCTTCTCCGAGGAGTGGTACGAAAAACAGAAAGCCACAGCGGAGGACCTGCTCGACGAACTCGAAGCTGAAGTGGCCGAGTCCGGTGTCGAGTCCGTCGAACGCGTCATCGAGGTCGGGCGACCGACGAAGGTCATCGTGGAGTACGCGGACGAACACGACATCAACCAGATCGTCATGGGAAGCCACGGCCGCTCGGGGATGTCCCGCATCCTGCTGGGCAGCGTCGCCGAAATCGTCGTCAGACGAGCGTCCGTCCCCGTAACCGTCGTCAGATAGTGCTACGGGTGCCGGACGATATGGACGTCGTACTCGGGGTCTTCCGACACCGGTGAGCCGACACTACAGACCGGTGTCGACACCCGTCCGGCGTTCTCACTGCCGATAAACACGATTGAGGCCCCCGCTTCGTGAGCGACTTCTCTGATGGTCCGGGTGATGTCCGTCGTCGTCGATGCCATCGAGCTCACGTCTTCCGGGACCTCGTAGCGGAACGACGCCGTCGGGGCGACCGACTCGGCTTGCTCTCGCATTCGGTCGGCGACGGTCCCAGTATCGAACACCTCGTCCGCATCGATCCAGCCGCGTTCCCGCGCGTACGCCGCATCGTCCGGGATAACGGACAGCACAGTGATGTCCTCGTCGCGATAGTCCGCGAACTCCATCGCCCGCGTTAGCGCGGCTTTCGACAGGTCCGAACCGTCGAAGGGCACGAGTAGTACCATATCCCTCCTGTCGCCCGGTTGTGATTTATTGGTTCCGCAAGCTGGCGCGATTTGAGTGGAATCGTGTTGGAATCGACACATCGCAGTCCTGCGGTAAGCCGAGCGAATAACCCGGCAAGGTGTCTGTAACTAATTATGTAGGGCGTGACCAAGACACATGGAATCACTCGAAGAGACACTCAGATATCCCATGGAAGACGACGACTGGACCGTGACCGTTCTCATCGGCGGCGTTCTCAGCCTCCTCGCCTTTCTCCTCGTACCCGGTATCCTCGTGTACGGCTATCTCGTTCAGGCAGTCCGCGAACGGGCAGACGGGGCGACAGAGCCGCCGGCGTTCGAGGACTGGGGCGAACTGTTCGTCGGCGGCCTCAAGGCCTGGGTCATCGGCATCGTGTACATGCTCGTCCCGCTCGTCGTGTTCGGGGTGACCGTCGGCGGCAGCCTGTTCGCGATGGCGACGGGGACCCGCGCCGGAGCGGGTGCCGGCCTGGCCGGCCTCTTCGGCGGGCTGGTGATCTCGTTCGTCCTGTCGCTGGTGTTCGGCTACGTGGCGACGGCCGCCATCATCCACTTCGCCTGTACCGGCGAGTTCGGTGCTGGGTTCGATTTCGGGACGCTACGGAAGTTAGTCCTGTCCCCGAAGTACGCGACGCCGTGGCTGGTCTCGATTGCGCTGTTCATCGCCGTCAACGTCGTGGTGAACTTGCTCAATGTGATACCGTTCCTCGGTTCGCTCCTCGCCGTGATTCTCAGCCCGTTCGCCACCTTCTACGTGCTGGTCGTCGCGACGGACCTCTGGGCCGGCGGCTACAACGCCGCACTCGACGAGCGGGACGAACCGGAGTCGGTCGGGACGGCGACGGCTTAGAAGATGTTGGCCTGCTGGTAGACCGAGATACCGTCGTTCGTTATCTCGTAGGGTTTCGTCTCCCGCGAGTGGTTCGCGTTCCGTATCTTCTGAATCTCGACGGCGAGTCGCGTCTCGCCGGTGTCCGACCGGACGTACTGAAGGATGAACACCGCGTCAGTCAGGTATTCGATGATACCGTGTCTGGACGCGAAGGGGTTGTTCTCGCTGGCTTCGGAGACGAGCATCGTCGTCACGCCGGCCTGTTTCAGTGACCGGGTGAAATCGAACACTTCGGTGCGTCTCCGGGACTGGTCGTCGTACATCATCTCTAGCAGGGAGACGGAGTCAAGCACCAGCCGGTCGGCGCCGAACTTCTCGATGAGCGCCGGCAGTTCGCCCCGGATGTTGTCGAGGCTGTTCGCCATCTCGACCGGGTCGAGGTCGACAATCGCTAGCTGGCCCTGTTCCTCGTACTCCTCGAACCCCCAGCCGCGTTCACTGGCAGTGTCCAGTATCGCGTCGTGGGACTGTTCGAGCGTCAGAAACACCGCGTTCTCGCCGTTCCGGAGGCCGTGGTGAAGGAACTGCAGCCCGAACGTCGTCTTCCCGGTTCCAGCCGAGCCGATAGTGACGATGAGATGGCGCTGTGGAATCCCGCCCTGAATCATCTGGTCGAGCCCCTCGATACCGATGTCGACCCGCGGGATGTCGGACTCGAACTCCTCCTCGAAGTCGCTACCGCTGTCACCGTCACCGCTGCCGGCGGACTCGAACGCGGTGGCGAAGTCGTCGTCGAAGAGTCCACCGCCGCCGTCGTCGTCACCGGAGGACCCGGCGTCGGTATCGGAGGCACCACTCTCGCTGCTGAAGGGGTCACCGCCGCTGTCGTCGAACGGGCTGCTGTCACTCTCCTCGCTAAAGGGAGTGCCCCCATCGTCGTCCAAGGGGCTGTCGCCACCACTGCGCTTGGATTGCCCGTCGTCGCCGTCGGCGTCGAACGGCCCAGTGTCCGCGGATGTGGACTCCGCTGCGTCGCTTTCGGATGGTGTCGCCGAAGTATCGTCGGTATCCGTCTGTTCGCTGTCGCCGTCCTCGTCGTCCAGCGCACTTTCGAACCAGTCGTCGTCGGACCCGTCGTCCCCGCTCATACGCACGACCACCAGCCACACGAACGGCCCATGGAAGTGGATACGCGTCGGGACGGATATAATTGCCGTCGTAGAGGGTTTATATGCGGCCGGCGGGAACGTCCGGCAATGACTGTCGGTATCGTCGCGCAGCGGGACAACGACCGGGCCATGTCGCTTGCGAGTACACTGTGTGACCGACTGCGCGCCACGTCGGCGGCCGTCGTCGTGGACGAAACGACCGCCGGGGCGCTGGGAGACCACGACGCGTGGGAGGCCGCCGTACCCGATTCGGCCCCGGTCGATGAGATGTCCGCCTGTGACCTCGTCGTGAGCATCGGCGGCGACGGGACGTTTCTGTACGCGGCCCGCGGCGCGGGGTCGACGCCGATCCTGGGCGTCAATCTCGGCGAGGTCGGCTTTCTGAACGCTATCGCACCCGAAGAAGCCGTCGAGACAGTCGTCGCGGAGGTCGAACACATCCAGAAGACCGGCAGCGCCAGAACGCGGGCCAAGCCGCGGCTCCAGGCCAGCGGCGACGACTGGGAGCTATCGCCGGCGCTGAACGAAGTCGTCGTCCAGGGCGAGCGCCGCGGTCACGGCGGCGGGGCGACGCTCGACGTGTACATCGACGACTCGCTGTACACGTCCGGTCACGCAGACGGCGTGCTGGTGGCGACACCCACCGGCTCGACGGCGTACAACCTCAGCGAACGCGGCCCGCTCGTCCATCCCGACGTGGCCGGCCTCATCATCACCGGGATGGCAGACGAAATGGGGACGCCGCCGCTGGTCGTCGACGTCGACAGCGAAATCGTCGTCGAACTCAGAGACGCCGACAGTGGCGTCGTCGTCAGCGACGGACGGGTCAGAGAAGACGTGGTCCCGCCGGAGCGAATTACGGTCTCGCGTGCGAGCGAACCGGTCCGGCTCGCCGGGCCGCCGCTTGACTTCTTCACCGCACTGGACAAGCTAGCCTAACGCCGACCGACGGCGTACAGCACCGGGGCGAGGACGAGCAGCACCAGGCCGAACAGTTTGTACTGGAACGACGACGCGAGGACGCTCGCACTGCTTGGTTCCATCGCCGACGCCGGCGTAATCACGAGCAGTGCGCCCAGCGCAATCGTATGCAGCCCCAGCATCCGGAGCGACCGTTGCGGGAGAATTGCGACGAGCCCACCGACAAAGCCGAGTAGCAGGACATCACCGATGGTGTAGTTCAGCAGGAAACTATCGATGAGTTGCAGCGGTGACGCGAGCATTCCTATCCAGAATTTCGCCGGGATGGAATCTTTAAAGTTCCGTTACGCCGCCGACCTGCGGGCGGCGTTCGACCGTTCAATCGCTCGCCGTCCCCAATGGTGTGAGCAGGAGGTAGCCGGTCGATGGGACGCCGGCCGTCCGCAGCCGGAACTGCCTCGGTTCGTCGAGTGCCGTCGAGAGGGCCACGACATCGAGGTCAGTTGTACTGACTGTCTCGGCGTCCACTTCGTCGATACCAGCCACGAGCAGCGCCTCGGAGAGCGCCGTTCCGTCGAGGCGGTCGGACGGCACGTCGAACGTGGTCCCGAACGCCTCGTTGGCCGCACGCACGACCGGGCCGTGGCCCTCGTCGGCGAAGTACAACACCGGGTCCGGATGACCGTCGAAGAGATCGACCGGTTGTGGCTCCGGTGTTCGGTCGACATCTGCCGACACCGTCATCGTCTCGTCGGTCGTCTCGCCGGGCGAATCAGTCACCAGGAGATAGGAGACGCCACCCAGTCCTCCACCGAGCGCCAGGCCGAGGCCCACGGTGACCTGTTCCGAGAGCCCGAGCGAGAACACCGACTGCACCACCAGCGCGACGGTGGCGAGCACGACCGCTCCTGCCCCTATCCAACCGACCACGGCCGCGAGGCTCCCAAGGCGATGTCGACCGCCTGTGCCCGCCGACGACTTGCTCATCAGTACACACTCGATGGGCCATCGGTTAACGCTTTTCGAGAGGCGGCTGCCGATAAAACATATACAGTTGCCAGCCCTAGAACGGTGTAATACCGTGTCAAGAACTACAGGCGGCCCGCCGCGGGTGCTCGTCGTCGACGACGAGCACGACGTCGCCGACACGCAGGCCCTGAAACTCGGCGAGCGCTACGAGACGACTGTCGCGTACAGTGGCCAGGCCGCGCTCGACGCTGCCGGCCCGGAGTTCGACGCCGTGTTGCTCGACCGGCGCATGCCCGACGTGCACGGTGACGACGTGCTTTCGCGGTTGCGCGAGCGGGGGTACGACGGCATCATCATCATGCTGACCGCGGTCGACGCCGACCTGAACATTCTGGAGATGCCCTTCGACGATTACCTCCAGAAGCCGGTCGACCAGTCGACGCTTCTGTCGGCGCTCGACCAGCACCTCGACAGGCCCGACGAGGATGACAGGCTCGACGAGTACTTCCGGATCTCCTCGAAACTCTCCGTGCTGGAACGAGAGAAATCCACGTCACAACTGGAGGCGAGCGACGAGTACACCAGGCTGAAAGAGCGGGCCAGAGAACTGGAGTGGGTGTTGCACGCCGAGAACGACGATTTCGAGGAGCTGAAGGAGACGTACCAGTCGATCAGCCGAAGCTATAGTAACAATTGAAACGATGTACACACTGATCGCACTGCCGTCGCGCGATCAGGTGTGCATTGATTTTCAATGGCTACTATAGGTACCGAGAATCAGCGTCTCTTCGATATACTCGTCGATAGTGTCCCGAACCTCGGCGACAGGGTTGTCGTTGCGAGTTGCGCTCTGGAGAATCACGCCGTCGAGTATCGTAATCATGAACCGCGACACCGTCTCGGGGTTGACGTCGGCGAAGACCCCCTGTTCGATGCCGTCCTCGATGATCTGTACGAGTTGCCGGGCGAACAGCTCGTCCGTCTCAGTGAACTTCTCGCGGAAGTCCGGGTTCTGGACCGCCTGGGCGCGCATCTCGACGTACGACCCGAGGACGGCGTTCTTGTCCGGCGTTTCGACGCAGTCCGGGAAATCGTCGAGAACGAGGCTGACAAACGTCTTGATGTCCTGTTCGGGGTCGCCGGTCGATTCGACCTGAAAGATGCGGTTAAATTCCGTGAGGATGAACTCCTGGAACGACAGCAGGAGGTCCTCCTTGCCGTCGAAGTGGTGATAAAACGTCGATTTGCTGAGGTCGGCCTCGTCCGCGATTCGCTGTATCGAAAGTCCGGCGTACCCGTATTCCCGGAGGGCACGGAACGTGGCCCGCATTATCGCCTCGTGCGAGTCCGCTGGCTCCCCGGCGAACGGAATTCCATCAGTCATCCCGACCGAATATTCGTTCGGGCAGTAAATATCTTCCCACTGTTACGGAACCACAACGTTGATAGGCGACCGAACGTTCGTTCGATGTACACGGTTCGGGCGGGAGTCTGCACAGACGTATGTGGGTACATATCCCGATCTCCCAAGCATGACGTCCGCTCCAGACAGAAACAACGGCAAGGAATGTCCGAAGTGTCCCTACGCATGAAACCACGAACATTACTGACGCTGGCAGTTGTCGCATTGCTCATGGCATCCGGAACGGCGATCGCCGCCGTAACCGGGAGCCCCGACTTCGACGCAACGTTCGTCGATAATACCGTCACGCCCGGTGAGGAGACGACACTCGACGTCGTCCTCGTCAACAGCGGCACGATCGACTCCGGGTCTTCGACCCAGGGTGTCCAGAGCAGCGAGGTGACGACCGCCCGCGGGACCACAGTCAAAGTCAACGACGGTGACGCCCCGATTACGGTGACAACGAGCAAACAGGCTGTGGGTTCCGTCCCGGAAGGGAAGACCCAACCCATTTCATTCGACATCAGCGTCGCTGACGACGCAAGTCCCGGGAGCTACACTGTTCCTGTCATCGTCGAATACGAGTACACGAGCTACATTTCGGAAAGCGACGGTGCACGGGACGAAGAGACCACCACCGAACGAATCGAACTCGAACTCGACATCGACGACGACGCGGCTTTTGACGTGGTAAGCGTCGACTCCGACGCGCGCGTCGACTCGACCGGCACGGTCGCAGTCACTGTCGAGAACACCGGTGACGAGCCGGCCCGAGAATCCTCGGTAACGCTGAAATCGACGAACTCCGAACTCACAGTCGGTGGCGACGCCAGCAGCTCCCGGTTTATCGACACCTGGGAGGCCGGTGAACAGCGTACCCTCCGGTACCGCGTCGGTGCGAGCGGTGATACGAGAGCCGAACCGTATCAGTTCGACCTCCAGGTCGACTTCGACGACACGGACGGGGTGCGAAAGAGCACGACCGCCTCCTCCCTCGGTATTACGCCCGACCCCGAGCAAACGTTCACCGTCGAAAGCACCGACAGTGACGTCGCTGTCGGCGATTCCGGGACGTACAACGTGACCCTGCGCAACGACGGCCCTGTCACGGTCTCGGACGCGACAGTGTCGCTTGCCACGCAGAACACCGCGATTACGTTCGGGCAGTCCGAGTCCACGTCGCAGTTCGTCGGCTCCTGGGAGCCCGGTGAAACGCGAACGGTGAGCGTCGACGCAAGCGCCAGCGACGACGCCAAGACACAGAGCTACGCCCTGTCGGCGTCAGTGAGCTACGACGACCCCGAAGGCGATGCCGGCGTCGCTGACGACATCTCGCTCGGACTCACGCCCGAGCCCGAACAGTCCTTCGCCATGGGCGACGTGGAATCGACCCTCCAGGCGGGCGATGACGGAACCATCGAAGCGTCACTGACCAACACCGGCGACCGAACAGTCCGCAACGTCGTCCTGAACTGGGCGAGCACCCACGACAACATCTCGCCGAAGGAGACCCAGTACGCGGTCGGCAACCTCGAACCGGGCGAATCGACGACCGTCTCGTTCGACGCCGACGTGTCGGACAACGCGAACTCCGGCCCGCGGCAGTTCGACTTCGTCGCCAACTACCGCAACAGCGAGGGCGACCAGCGCGAGAGCGACACGCTCGAAATCCGGCAGAGCGTCGACGGCAGCGCTGACGAGTTCATCGTCGAGACGACGAACGCGTCCGTCGACGTTGGCGGATCCAGCACACTCGAAGTGACGATCACCAACGACGCCGGCGAGCGACTGACCGATATCGAGGCAAAGCTGTTCGCCGAGTCACCGATTTCCGTGTCGGACGACCAAGCGTACGTCGACAGCCTCGACCAGGGCGAGTCGACGACCATC
Organism: Haloarcula hispanica ATCC 33960; assembly: GCF_000223905.1. Lineage (NCBI taxonomy): Archaea > Methanobacteriati > Methanobacteriota > Halobacteria > Halobacteriales > Haloarculaceae > Haloarcula > Haloarcula hispanica. The sequence goes on along the minus strand of NC_015948.1, from coordinate 585,527 downwards.
GAGTTCGGTATCAGCGCAAGCGGTGCCGCGATGACGAAAAACTACCCCGTCTCGGTAGACTTCCAGTACGAGGAGCCGGACGGAGATACGCCGGTGTCCGACACCTACCGCCTTCCGGTCTCCGTGACTAACTCCGGCGGTGGCAGTTCGCCGCTGACGGCGATTATCGGCGTCGCACTCGTGGCCGCCCTGGCCATCGGCGGCTACTTCAGGTTCCGCTAACGCATGGACTACCAGCGCTACATCGATTGGGCGGACGACCGAATCGTCCACGATTCACGGAAGGTGGTGCTCCTCTTCCTGATCGTGACGGTGGTCTTCAGCGCCGGCCTCGGGAGCGTCTCGACCAACTCCGGGACGTCACAGTTTACGACCGGGCTTCCGGCCGAGGAGGCACTGCAGGAGGTCAACGACAAGTTCTCGCCGACCTTCTCGCCGGATACAGGGAGCACACAGCTCATCCAGCAGGAGAACAACGTGCTCTCGAAGCCGGCGCTGCTCCGGATGCTCAGGTCACAGCATCGGCTGGAACAGCACGGAGCACTCCGTGTCACGTCGACCGCAAGCGCCGCCAGCATTGTCGCCCAGCAGCTAGACCCGGAAGCGACGACGACTGAACAACAGATCTACGCTGTCGAATCAGCGACGCCGGGTGAGATCGATTCCGCTGTCGGGCGCGCGGCCGAGCAGAGCCCCCGGTTCAAATCGTTACTGAGCAAGGATTTTAACCGCAAAGCCGCCTCGGCGTCGGCGACCATCGGGGTCGTCACGCACGAGGTCCCGGCCGGAATCTCCTCCGGGTCAGGCCAGGGCGGTTCGAGTCCGCTGACGAGCATCCAGAAACAGGCCGGGTTCACTGTCTCCAGCGCTGACCACGGTGGCATCACCCTGTTCGGCAGCGGTATCGTCGCAGACGAGTTCTCGAACGTCGTCGGCGACTCGCTCATCCTGACCGTACCCGCGGCAGTGCTGTTCATCCTGTTTTTCCTGACGATTGCCTACCGCGACCTCGCGGACATGGCGCTTGGCCTGCTCGCGCTGTTTATGGCCGTCGTCTGGACGTTCGGCTTCATGGGGCTTGCCGGTATCCCCTTCTCGCAGATGCTCATCGCCGTGCCACCGCTGTTGCTGGCGGTCGGGATCGACTTCGGTATTCACGCCGTCAACCGGTATCGCGAGGAGCGCGAGACCGGGGCGTCCATCCAGAAGTCGATGCGAATCACGACCGACCAGTTGCTTGTCGCCTTCTTCATCGTTACCGGGACGACAGTCATCGGGTTCGCCGCGAACCTCACCAGCGCGCTGCCGCCGATTCAGGACTTCGGCTACGTGGCCTCTGTCGGTATCACCTTCACGTTCCTCATCTTCGGGGTGTTCCTGCCCGCCGCGAAGGTGGAGCTGGACCGGCTCAGACAGTCCTACCCCATCCCGACGTTCAGCGAGACGCCGCTGGGTGCAGAGGATTCCGCACTCAGTGACGTGTTGCGCGGCGGCGTCGTCATCGCGAACCGCGCCCCGATCATCTTCCTCGTTCTCATCCTCGTGTCCACGGTCGGCGCCAGCTACTACGCCACCGGCGTCTCGACGTCGTTCAGTCAGGAGGACTTCCTGCCGCCCGAGGAGAACCCGGACTTCGTCGAGGCCCTGCCGGAGCCGTTCGCCCCGAGCGAATACACCGTAACGGAGGTGACGAACTTCCTCGATGAGCGATTCGACACGACCCAGTCCAGTCAGGCGACGGTGTACGTAGAGGGGCCAATGCGGAACGATGCGGCGCTCGAACAGATGTATCGGGCGGGTAACAACCCGCCGGACTCGTTTGTCCGCGAGGACGGGCGCGCCGATTCGACATCCATCGTGACAGTCATTCAGGACCAGGCGGAACGCGACCCCGAGTTCCGTCGGATGGTCGAGCGCAACGACCAGAACGACAACGGCGTCCCGGACGATAACCTCGAAGAGATCTACGAGTATCTGCTCGACTCGCCGGCCCGTAGTACGGCGCTAGAGTACATCACCGAGGACTACCGGAGCGCGCGTGTCGTCTACACAGTCGAATCGGACGCAACCGACGCAGAGGTGACCGCCGATACAAGAAACGTTGCCGACGACTTCCGGTACGAGGCGACGGCAACCGGCTCGGTCGTCGTGTTCCAGGCCGTCTCGGACCTGATTCTGGAGTCCGCAATCCAGTCCCTGGCGATTGCGCTTATCGGCGCGTCAGTGTTTCTGGTCCTCATCTACAATATGCTGGAGGGGCGGCCGTCGCTCGGTCTCGTGAACATCATCCCCGTCGTCGTCACAGTGGCGTGGCTCGGCGGGACAATGCGGCTGCTCAGCATCCCGTTCAACGCGCTCACAGCGACGATGCTGGCGATAACTATCGGGCTGGGGGTCGACTACTCGGTCCACGTCACCCACCGGTTCGCCGACGAGTTCGACGAAAACGACCTCGAAACGGCGCTGGACCGGACCGTCCGCGGGACCGGCGGTGCGCTGTTTGGCAGTATGCTCACCACGACGTTCGGCATCGGTGTGCTCGGCCTGGCTGTGTTCCCTGCGATCGGCCAGTTCGGCATTCTGACAGCGTTATCAATCGGGTACGCCTTCCTCGCGTCCCTCCTAGTGATTCCCTCCGCCCTCGTCGTCTGGGACCGGGTGTTCAACGTTGACTGGTCGGTTCGTGGCCTACTCGGGTTCGGGCGGTCGCGTCCGCCCGCGCCCGTCGAAGGCGACGATTGAGTCCGCGGCCCTGGCGGCAGAACTACCGCCGGTCGTGTTCGAGCAAAACACGCCACTGAAGCCTTTATTTGCTGGCATCGTCCTAGCACTGGTATGACTCACGTCGTTATTATCGGCGCGTATGGGAGTGCCGGGGCCGCAGTCGCCGGCGACCTCGTCGAGGAGGAAGACATCGAACTCACGCTCGTCGACAACGGCGAGCCCGGCGGCGGCCTCTGTATTCTTCGTGGCTGTATGCCGTCCAAGGAAGTCCTCTCGGCGGGAGCCCACCGCTTCCAGGCGCGCCACGACGAACGGCTCGTCGGTGACGTGCCCGAGGTTGACCTGGAAGCCGTCGTCGAGCGCAAGGACGACCATGTACTCGACTGGGCCGGCCACCGGCGGGACTCCATCCACGAGATGGCCGAGCGCGACGACGTGACGTTCATCCACGACACTGCCACGTTCGTCGACGAGCACACGGTCCGGGCCGGCGGCGAGGAGCACGAGGCCGACTACGTCGTCATCGCGACCGGGTCCAGCGTGAACGTCCCGGACACGCCCGGCATCGACGAAGTCGACTTCATGACCAGCGACCAAGTGCTCGACGCCACGGAGTTCCCCGACTCCGGCATCGTGATGGGCTTCGGATACATCGGGATGGAGATGGTCCCGTATCTGGCGGAGGCTGGCGGGATGGAACTCACCGTCATCGAGCACGACGACCGGCCAATTGACGAAGGCGACCCCGAGTTCGGCGACGCGGCACTCGACATCTACGAGGACAACTGGGACGTGACCATCCCGACAAACTGCTACGAGCAGGAACTCGAAGAGACCGAGGACGGCGGCGTCCGCCTCACCGTCGAGTACGACGACGGGGGCGAGGAGACGTTCGAGGCCGACCAGCTGTTCCTCTTCACCGGCCGCCGGCCGACTGTCAACGGTTTGGGCCTGGAGAACACGTCCGTCTCGGTCGAGGGCGACTGGGCAAAGGATACGATGCAGACCCGCGACGCCGACCACATCTACGCCGTCGGCGATGTCAACGGCAAGGAGCCGATTCTCCACGTCGCCAAGGAGCAGGGCTTCACCGCGGCCGAGAACATCGTCCGGCAGGAGGCCGGGGGCTCGCTCAAGGACTACCGGAACGTCCACCACCACGTCATCTTCTCCGGGCTGGGGGTCTACCCGTTCGCCCGCGTCGGCCACAACGAGGAGACGGCGAAAGAGGCTGGCTACGACGTCGTCACGGCGACGCGACAGGCCAGCGACGACGGCGTGTTCAAATCGAAGGACGTGCCCGAGGGGCTGGCGAAGCTCGTCGTCGACGCCGACGACGGGACAGTGCTCGGCTGGCAGGGGATGCACTACCACGCGGACAGCTTCGCCAAGGCGTTCCAGATTATCGTCGAGCTGGGACTCGACGTGCGTGACCTGCCGGACCGGGCCTACCACCCGACGCTCCCCGAAAACGTCGACGGCCTCATCCGGGACTGCGTCGACCAGCTGTAGTCACTCGACCTGAATACCGGTCACGTCGAAGCGCGCGCCGCCGTCCTCGCTTTCCGAGACGGTGATCCGAGCGCCGTGCGCGTCGACGATCTCGGAGACGATGGCCAGCCCGAACCCGGTCCCGTCGTCGCTCGTGGTGTAGCCGCGTTCGAACACCTCGTCGCGCTCGTCCTCGGGAATACCAGGGCCGTCGTCGGCGACGTAGAAGCCCCGTCCGTCCGAGAGCGTCCCGACCCGGACGGTCACATGTTCGTCGCTGTCGCTGTCGTCGGCCCCCGTCAGACTGTGCCCGTGTTCCACGCTGTCGTCGGACTCCGTCCGACTGCTTGTGGAACCATGTTCCACACTGTTTCGGAAGAGGTTCTCGAACAGTTGCTGGAGGCGGGTCTGGTCGCCCGTGATTCGCACGTCCGTGTCGCGCCGTTCCAGCGTCGCGTCCGAACTCTCGACGGTGTCCCAGGCGGCCGTGATGATATCGTCTAACGACGCTTCGGTCGCGTCGATGACCTTGTGGCCGCCACGGGCGAGCGCGAGCACGTCGTCGATGAGTTCGTCCATCCGTTCGAGCGACCGCCGGAGCGCCTCGACGTGCTCCGGGTCCCCGTCGTACGCCTCTTCGACGAGCGTGAGCCGGCCGAACGCGACGTTGAGCGGGTTCCGGAGGTCGTGGCTGACGACGCTGGCGAACTCTTCTAGACGATTTCGCTCGCGTGTGAGTTCCTGCTCGCGCCGTTCGCGCTCCTGTTCGTAGCTGACCCAGTTCCCCATCAACTCCACGAGCGTGACTTCCCACTCCGAAAAGGAATCGCGGGGCTCCGTGCCGTAGAAGCAGAACGTGCCGTACACCGAGCCGTCGACGACAACGGGCGTTCCGAGGTAACAGGAGACGCCCATCTCGGTGTAGCCCGCTCTGTCGGTCAGTTCTGGCCGGTCTTCAGCGATATCAGCGAGCACCAGCGTCTTCTCCTCGACGACGGCCCGCTCGCAGTTCGTCGCGTCCAGCGGGACTGCATCGCCCGCCTCGATGGCCCCCGTCCGGTCGCGAACGATTTCGAAGACGTACATGTCGCCATCGATGCGCGAGAGGGCGGCCGTTTCGGTCCCGAGGGCGTGCTGCCCGATTTCGAGCAGGCGCTCGACCTTGTCCTCGAAATCGAGGTCCTTGCGGGAGATGACCCGGTAAATCTCTCGGAGCGTCCGCTCTCTGCCCCTGATCTCCTTCTCGTGCTTGTGGCGCTCAGTGATATCGCGGAAGTACACCGAAATCCCGGTTGGCGACGGATAGACGGACACCTCGAACCACGTCTGCAGCGGTTCGAAGTACGCCTCGAAGGAGGTTGGCTCCTGCTGTGTCATCGCCTGCCGGTACTGCTTGCTGAACTCCGTTCCTTCCAGGGACGGAATCGCCTCCCAGATGTTCCGTCCCAGCAGGTCAGTGGTATCTCCGTCAACGTCCATCGCACGGCCGATGACACGTCTGCCGCGTTCGTTGGCATACGTGAACTCCCAGTCCTCGTTGAGCGCGAAGAACGCGTCCGTCATCCGGTCGAGAATGTCCGCCTCCTCCTGAGAGCGGGCGACGGCCGAAGTGATCCGCTGTCGGAGCAGTTCCGTCTGCTCCGAAAGCGGCGTTTTCGTCACGTAGTCTGTGACGCCGGCAGAGATAGCGTTGCTGGCCACGCTCTCGTCGCCGTCGTCAGTGAAGAGCAGAAACGGGAGGTCGAACGACTGGTCCCGGACGGCCCGTAACAGTTCGATGCCGTCTCGGTCCGGGAGTCGGTACTCGCTAACGACGCAGTCGTACGACGCGTCTTCGAGGGTTTTGAGCGCGTCGTCCGCCGTCTCACACACCGTTACAGTGAATTCATCGGTGCTACCGCTCAGCGTCTCCTTGACCGCCGTGATATCGTCACATTCCGAGTCGACGTAGAGGACGCGTAGCCGCCCAGCAGGTCCATCGACCCCGTGACGGTTCGACGTGGCCACGGGCGTATCCATATGCGTCCCAAGGCATGTGGGGCTAAAGTTGTACCGCCGGTAAGCTTTCATTACCAGGGTTCTACCCCGCGATAGCGGCTGAGAGGTCAGTCGGGCCGGCGGGTCGAAAGTACCGGTATCTCGTCGATGCGGTCCGTCGAAAGCGCATCCCAATCGACGCCCGCTGGTGTCGTGTGCGTGGTCTCCGTCTCGACAGTTCGCTCCGGCGTCACGACCCAATCCATCGGCACGTCGTGGTCGTCGACGGGAACAGAGGTGTCGACGGCACCCCCGGGACCCCCCACAATCTGGAGTTCGTGGACCGTCGTCACGACTGGCGTCGTCTCGTCGACCAGCCCCAGTTCCCGGAGGACGGCGTATTCGAGGTCGCTGTACCCCTCGCCCTTTCCGATACGAGCGCCGTCCTCGGTGACCGCGACTGAGCCCGACACCACGAGGTCGACGCTCCCGACCGCCTCGGGGCCGACCTGTCGTGCGTGGTCCGCGACGTTCGAGATCGCCGGTGCCGCCTCGATGTTGTCGAGTTCGTCGGGGTCGAGTTCGTAGAAGCACCGCTCGTCCCGGAGCCGAGGAACGGCCATATATACCGTCTTGCCGGCCCGAAGCGCCGCCCGTCGGACCGGGAGCTGTGGCGAGTCCGGGTTCGCCTTCACCATCTCGGCGGCGTCCCAGACCGCCGTCTCGGTCAGGCGCTGTGCAGCCTCGCTTGCGCCCTCGAAGTTCGGAATCCGGTCGTGGGGCGGGAACGGGAACCGGGCGATACCCTGCTCTTCCAGCGCGTCCCAGACCGTTTCGCGGATAGTTTGCTTGTCCATGGCGCTACGGCCTCCGGCGTGAGAGCGTGCTGACGAGGGCGAGTACTGCGAGAAGCGCCCCGACGGCGGTGAATCCGGGACCGCTGGCGTCGGTCGTGGGCTGGTCAGTGCTCGGCGTGTGGTCCGCGGGCGTGGGCTCGCTCGTCTGGGTCACTGCCGGCGTCACAGCCGACCGGGGAACGTAGCTGTCGGCGTCGTAGCGGTCCGGATAGAGCTGTGCGGTGGCGTTGTGCGCGAACGAGACCACGCTCCGTGGGGCGGGCTGATTGATGTTCCGAGCCCGGGCAGAAACCGTCGAGTTAGTCTCGCCCGCGGTCGTACTGGCGTAGGGCTCGGTCTCCGCGATGTTCGCCGTGTTCTCGGTGACAAAGAGCACGTCCGGATCGAACCGGAGGATGACTTCGTCGCTGAGCTGTGGGTACTGGGTGTGGTTGCGGGCCGCGACGTTCTCCGCGCCCGCGAGTTCGATGAGCGACGTGACGAAGGTATTGTTCGCCGCCACGTACCCCCCGCCAAGCGGGTACAGCGCAGTCGGTCGGTCTTCGGCGTCCGCGGTGACCTGCCGAACGGCGTCGACGTTCGCGTCCATCCAAGCGTTCGCTTCGCTCGCACCCTCGCAGTTACCAGTCAGTCGACCGATGGTCGCCGTCTTTGCTCGAATGTCCTCAATAGTTGTCGCGGCGGGGAGGTGATACACCGTGAGCCCGGCCTGCCGAAGCGGGGCCACATCACCGGCGCTGGCGTTCGGTGCAATCACCAGGTCCGGGTTCGTACCGACGACGCGCTCAACGTTGACACCGAAGCTCGCGGAGACGTTCGTTCGGCTCTCAGCACCGTCGAGATAGCTCGCGTACTGGGTGAGCCCGACCACCTGGGAGCGGCCGTCGATCTCCCACATCGTCTGGGCGGCCGAGGGATTGGTCGTCGTGACCCGTTCCGGGCGCTCCTCGATAGTGACCTCGGTCCCGGTCGCGTCGGTCATCGTGACCGGGAACGAGCAGTCGTCCGCCTGCGTGTCGGCTGTTGCTGCGGCCGAAGTCACACCTGCGGACGAGCCCACGAGCAAGGCAAAGACGCAGACGAGAGAAAGTCGTCGCATGCTCTAGGCGGGTGTCAGGAGCAATAAATACTTATCTACTGCAACTGGGCTTTCATACATGCGTTTCGCGGGTCGGACTGTCGGGTGGTCGGCGGGGCTCGTCGCCGTCCTCTGTGCCGTGGTGACGACGAGCGCCGGTATCGGCCCGGTGTGGATTCCACCCGAAATCGTCGGGAAAGTGCTGCTCAACGCCGTCGTCGTCCCGACTGGCATCTCGGTTTCCGGCCCTGCCGTCGACGTGACTACGGCCCATGTGTTTTCTTACGCCGTGAGCGACCTCCAGACACAGATTGTGATGCAGGTCCGGCTCCCCCGGATACTGCTGGGCGCGGTCGTCGGCTTCTCGCTCGCCGCCGCGGGGACGATCATGCAGGGGATCTTCCGGAACCCGATGGCCGACCCCTCTATTATCGGCGTCTCCTCCGGCGCGGCGGTCGGCGCGGTCGGCTTCATCGTCACGCCGGTCGTGATCCCGTTCGGACTCGGCCTCCGCGGCGCGGCCTTCGTGGGTGCGCTGGTCGCGGCCTTCGGCGTCTATCTCATCGCGACGCGGAACGGCCGCACGCCGGTCGCGACGCTGTTGCTGGCCGGCGTGGCGATACAGACGTTTCTGGGCGCTGTCGTCTCCTTCCTGTTGCTCCACAGCGGCGAGAGCATCCGCCGGGCGCTGTACTGGCTGATGGGCCATCTCAAGGGCGCGTCGTGGCCTGAAGTGACCAGCAGCGTCGTGCTCGTCGCCGTCCCGTTCGTCGTGTTGCTCGCGTACGCACGCGACCTGAACGTCATGCTACTCGGCGAGGAGGACGCTCAGAGCCTCGGTATCGAAGTCGAACGGACCAAGCGGGTCCTGCTCGCGCTGTCGGCGGTCATCACGGCGGCGGGTGTCGCCGTCGCCGGCATCGTCGGCTTCGTCGGCCTCATCGTCCCCCATGTGATGCGGCTGCTCGTCGGGCCGGACCACCGGATACTGCTCCCGACGGCGGCGCTCGCCGGCGCGTCGTTCCTCGTCGCGACGGACACGCTAGCACGCTCGGGCAGCGCCGAGGTCCCAGTCGGCATCGTCACCGCCGTCCTCGGCGCGCCGTTCTTCCTGTACTTGCTCCGGAAGCGGGAGGTGCACGAGCTGTGAGCGGGCCGGCTACATCGAACGGTGGGGACCCGGGACGGGACCGCTCCGGGCCGATGCTCGACGTGTCCGACCTCGCGGTGTCCTTCGGCGACCAGTCTGTCGTCTCGGGCGTCGAGTTCAGCGTCGACCGCGGGTCGCTCGTCGGTCTCGTCGGTCCCAACGGCGCGGGCAAGACGACCGTCCTGCGGACGGTGAAAGGGACGCTCGACCCGGACGCCGGCACAGTCCGTGTCGACGGCGAACCCATCCACAGGAAGTCCGCGAAGGAAGTGAGCCGCCTCGTCGCGAGCACGCCACAGGGCACTGCGCTGTCGTTCGACTTCAGCGTCAGGCAGACCGTTGAGATGGGCCGGACACCGCATCTCGGCCGGTTCGACCGAATGGACGAGAGCGACCGGAACGCCGTCGAAACAGCGATGGAGCGTGCGAGCGTCACCCAGTTCGCCGACCGGCCGTTCACCTCGCTCTCGGGCGGCGAGCGCCAGCGGGTCCTCCTCGCTCGGGCGCTTGCACAGGAGACACCGGCCCTCCTGCTCGACGAACCGACGGCGAGCCTCGACATCAACCACGCCGTCCGCACGCTCGAACTGGTCCGAGCGCTCGTCGACGACGGGAAGACGGCCGTCGCCGCGATTCACGACCTCAACCTGGCCGCGCGGTACTGCGACGAACTGGTGTTGCTCGCCGGCGGCGGGGTCCGCGCCGCGGGCCGCCCCGCGGACGTGCTCACGAGCGACACGCTCCGTGACGCTTTCGACGCGGAGACGCTGGTGACGACCCAGCCCGGCACCGACGCGCCGCTCGTGACCCCGCTGGCCGAACAAGAGTCGGTCGCCCGTCGCGTCCACGTCGTCGGGACCGGCACGCCAGCGGCTGCCGCCGTCTCGAAGCTCGTCGGGGCCGGCTGTCGGGTCAGCATCGGCGTCGTCCCCGCCGGTGACACAGCTGCCGAGCGGGCCGCCGATCTCGACTGCGAGGCGGTCACGGTCCCGGCCTTCGCCGGCACCGACGACGCGGCACGCCAGCGCGCCGCCGACCTCGCCGCTGCGGCCGATGCCGTCGTGATAGCGGGCGAAACCGGTGACGGAAACAGTGCGGTTATTGAGGCAGGTAGCCCCCGTCTCGCCGTCGAGACAGACGAGAGCGCCTACACCAGCAACGGTCACGACACCGTGCCGCTGGCTGCGCTCCCTGCGGCAGTCGCGTCCCTGCCGTCCGCGGCGGAGCCCGACGCGACACCGCCACTCAATCAGTCGACCACTGACTGAGTCCACCGCCAGCCGAGCCAGTTCCGGCAGAAACAGCAACACCGATACCTCTCGTCCACGTATACGGCCTGTGGACGATACGATTTCGTGGCTCCGGGACCGGCCGTACTACGAGGGACAGATCGTCGACCAGCGGACGGTACCCGGTCGGGACGCACGGACCGCGGACTGCGAGATTGCGGACCGCCTCGCTGGCGTCCTCGAAGATCAAAGCATCACCGACCTCTACACCCATCAGGTGGACGCTATCGAGGCGGTCCGCGGCGGCGAGAACGTCGTCCTCGCGACCGAGACGGCAAGCGGCAAGAGCCTCGCCTACACCGTGCCGGCCTTCGAGCGGGCGCTGGACCGCCGGGCGACGACGCTGTACGTCGCGCCACAGGTCGCGCTCATCAACGACCAGACCGAGACGCTGTCGGAACTCGCGCAGGGGCTGGGCTTCGCCTCCGGGGTCTCCGTCGCCCAGTACACCGGCCGGCAGTCGAAGTCGGAGAAGGAGGCCATCCGGGAGCGCCAGCCCACCGTGTTGCTGACCACGCCGGACATGCTCCACTACGGCATCCTCCCCCACGCCCACCGGCTGTGGGACTGGTTCTTCCAGCGGCTCGAAACCGTCGTCGTCGACGAGGTCCACGGCTACCGCGGCGTGTTCGGCAGCCACGTCTCGCTGGTGATGCGCCGCCTCCAGCGCATCGCCGAGCGGTTCGACGCCGGCGGCGATAGCAGCGAAAGCAACGGCAGAAGGGGCGACAGCGCAACAGCGGGCGGCCCTGAGTGGGTCTGCTGCTCGGCGACCATCGGCAATCCGGTCGAACACGCGGCGGCCGTCACCGGCCAGCCCGAGCCGTCGTTCGCACTGGTCGACGAGGACGCGAGCGCCAGCGGGCCGCGGCACTGGCTGCTGTGGAATCCGCCGGAGTACGAGGGCGACGGCTGGGGGAGCGGCCGCCGGAAGTCCAATCACGTCGAGACGAAACAGCTGTTCGTCGACCTCGTCGAGCGGGGCCTCCAGACGGTCGTCTTCGCCGGGTCGCGCCAGACGGCCGAACGGTACGCCAGCGACAGCGCGGACGAACTCCGGAGCCGCGGCGAGCACGCCCTCGCCGACAGCGTCGGCGCGTACCAGGCCGCACTGACCGACGACCGACGGCGCGAACTGGAGCAGGGCCTCCAATCTGGCGACCTGCGGGGCGTCTGGTCGACCAGCGCGCTCGAACTGGGCGTCGACGTGGGCGGCTTAGACGCCGTGTTGCTGGACGGCTACCCCGGGACGCGGATGCGGGCTTTCCAGCAGGCCGGGCGGGCCGGTCGCGGCACGGACCCCGCCCTGGTCGCGCTCGTCGGCGGCGAGGACCAGCTAGATCAGTACGTCCTGCGCAACCCCGACGCGCTGTTCGAGACGGGAGCCGAGCAGGCCGTGACAAACCCCGAAAACGAGCAACTGCTTCCGAATCACGTCCACGCGGCCGCCTGCGAGAACTGGCTCTCGCCGGACGACGACCGCCACTTCGGCGAGCCGTTCCCCGACGTGGTCGCGGACCTCGAATCGGCCGGGAAGCTCGACCGCCGCCAGACCGATCAGGGGATGCGCTGGCTCGGCAAGGGTAGTCCACACCACGAGATGAACCTGCGGACCGTCGACGACGGCGAGGTGAAACTGGTGGCGAAGGGTGACGTGATAGCCAAACTCTCCGTCGAGGACGCATTGCGGGACGCCCACCCCGGCGCGATTTACCACCATCAGGGCCGGCGCTACGAGGTGACGGACCTCGACCTCAACGCGGGTGTGGCAGAACTCGACCGGACGTGGGCCGACTACTTCACCCGCGTCCTGCACGACAAGACCATCACCGTCGAGGCGGACCTGGCGGAGCGGCGACTGCCGACCCGCGAGGACGTGCCGGTCCGGTTCGCGTCGGTGACGATGCGCAAGCAGATCACCGGCTACGAGCGCCGCGACGGCTCCTCCGGAGAGGTGCTGGGACAGCGACTGCTGGATCTGCCCGAGACCACGCTGGAGACGAAGGCGCTGTACCATACGGTGCCATCGGACATAGAAAGCGAGATTCGGCAGGGTGCGTACGGAGCCGAAAGCGACTCCGGTGGCGGGAGCGAGAGCGGAAGCGGTGGCGGGGGCGGCGGTCAACACGGCGATGCAGCGACCGACGGCGGCAGCGAACCCGGTGACTTCCCGGGATCCATCCACGCCGCCGAGCACGCCATGATTTCGATGTTCCCCTTCGAGTACCTCTGTGACCGTGGCGACATCGGCGGGCTGTCGACGCCGCGTCATCCCCACACCGGCGAGCCGACCATCTTCATCTACGACGGCTACCCCGGCGGCATCGGTCTGACGCGGGCCGGCTACCACGACATCGGGCCGCTGATGGACACCACGCTGTCGATGCTGACTTCGTGTGACTGCGCCGACGGCTGTCCGGCCTGCGTGCAGTCGCCCCACTGCGGGAATGCAAACGACCCACTGGACAAACACGGCGCGATACATCTACTGGACGGGCTGGTAGAGCAGTAGCGTGACCGCCCGGTGGAAAAACCGCCTCAGGCGTCGCCCGCTGCCTTCCGCAGCGTGACTCCGACTACCGTCCCCGTCGGCTCGTTGTCTTCGACCCACACGTCACCGCCGTACGCGTCGACCAGCGTTCGGACGAGGTAGAGGCCGACCCCGGTACCGTCACTGTCCAGGCGTTTCTCCCCGCGCTCGAACACCGCCTGTTTCTGCTCGTCCGGGATTCCCGGTCCGTCGTCGGCGACAGTGACGTGGACCACGTCGCCATCGTCGATCACGTCGATGACGACCGACGGCACTGCCGAGTCGTTGTGCTGGATGGCGTTGGTGAGGACGTTCCGAAACACAGAGGACAGGAGTTCGTCGGCCCGCACCCGTACCGACGGGGACTCGTCCGGGACAGTGACCTGTGCGTCGCTGTACGTCGCTGCGATATCCTCGGACACCGAGGACAGTACTGGTCCGAGGGCGACCGGCTCGGTCTCCCAGTCCGTCTGTCGCATTACCGTCGCAAGGTTTCCAGCCGTTTCGAGCAGTTCCGCGGCTGCCTGGCTACTTTCCTGAATACCGTCGGCGTGTTCCAGGGCGTCACCGCTACACTGGTCCCGGAGCAGTTCCGCCCGGCCGCTGATGGTCTGCAGGTGGTTCGTAAGGTCGTGACGAACGATCTGGTTCAAGAGATCGAGGTTGTCACGCTGCCGTTTCAGCTCCCGCTCGCGCTCGATCCGTTCGAGGGTCGAGAGCACGTTCTTCCCGAGGATGTCGGCCAACTGCGTCTCCCGCTCGGTCGGTTCGGCTCGTTCATCCGTCCCGGCTGTCAAGAGCCCGTACTCCGGGAGTGGAACGGAGATACAGCCGTGAAGGGGTGCATCGGACGCCGCTTTCTCTTCATCAACGAGGACCCGCTGTGTCTCGTCACTCTCGTAATGGTCCCACAGCCAACTCCCGCGTTCGTGTCGCATTCTCCGTCCCGGCTCGGCCGGGACCTCGACGTGCTCTCGAAGCGGCTCAGAGATCGCCTCGGCTTTGAGTCCGCTGTCAGTGGCCTCCCAGAAGACACTGAACGGGAAGTCGAGAATCGCTGTCGCAGTCTCGACTGCGATAGTCGCGACTTCGGACCGGTTCTCGGCTGTCATCAGCCGGCGTGTCGCCGCGTACAGCTCCCCGATCTGGTCCTCCGGAGTCGCCTGATAGCAGGGGGAGTCGGAGTTTGACCCCATTTTTACTCATTTACTTTGTCCTGAATATAAATGTTCGTCAAGGCCTGTGACACGGACACACCCCACCTGGCCGTCGATGCTCGTCCGTTCGGAAGCCCCGTTCGCGTTCGACTCCCCGTTATCGGCCACGAGGGCTAGCTGAAGTCTTCAAGACGTAACTGGTCGGGGTGGAGACCGTCCGGTTCGCTCGCGCCGAGCAGACGAGGCAGGGCCGTGTTCGCAAACGTCATGCCGACGACGAGCAGTATGGGGGCGAAGAACAGACCGTAGAAGCCCAGCACGACGGGGCCAAGCGTGTACGCGAGCATCAGGAGCCCGACGTGCGTGCTCTCGCCGCTGAGAAGTGGCCGAAGCAGCAGGTCCGGGATCGTGTCGACGACGACCACCGCGACGAGGAGGAACCCGAGCACGTACGCGAGCAGCGAAGACTGCCCGTCGAGCACCACCGGGAGCGCGGTGAAACCGGTCAACGGGAGGTAGATTATTTTCATCCCAACGACAGGAATCAAGCTCGCGATACCGGTCAGCGCGCCGGCGAGCGTCGGATACGGGACCTCGACAGCCGCCGGCGCTATGACGTTATAGCCGGTGAACGCGGCGATAGCGATGAGCGAAATCGCCAACACGTTCAGGAGATTGCCGAACAGTACCGCTTCCAGTTCCTCGTCGACAGCTTCGAGGTACTCGCGGATGATGGCCCCGTCATCGAACCGGAGCAACCACTCACGAATGCGCCGCCCGTCCACCAGAAGGTAGTACGTGACGATGGTCGTGATGAACAGATTGAGGACGAACTGGGAGGCGACCGAGGTAAGCACCATCGCGTTCTCGCTGAGAAAGTCGACGAACGGTGAGAGCTGTCCCGACTGGTAGGCGCTGTACAGCCCCTCGACGGTGAGGTCCGGCACGGACTCCGCGCCGTCGAGCCAACTGACGTGCGTCGCGGCCACGTCAACGAGCGCGTACTGGGTGACGAACTGCCGGGCTTCGACAATGAGGAGGACGGCCGCATAGCTGACGAGCAATAGGAGCGGAATCGCCAGCGATGCCATGACCACGACCGCACGCACTCGCGCCGGAAGGCGGAGTCTGCGCAAAGAACTGTAGTACCGTCGCGTCGAATAATAGAGGAACACGGAGACAGTCAACGCCGCGATAAACTGATATGCGAGTACGCCGACCACCACCGCGACAGCGAGGCCGAAGAGGGCGACGACGAAGCGCTTCTCGTCCATATACGTACCAGCTTATGAACAGTTATAAACATACGGGCGCAGGGAACCTCACAGACAACATGGGGCCGGACACGGTCCCAATCGGTGGCTACTCGGTTCGCTCGCGCACCGGCCCGATGCTGTCGTGGACGCCGATGTTGCCGGAGAGTTCGTGCTGGCTCGTGTCGCTGAGGTCGATACCCTCAGCGCGGCAATCCTCCTGGACCTGCTGGATGAAGTCCGATCTGACCGATGCGAGGCGGTTCCGCCGTTCGTTAGGGATCCAGATCCGGCCTGTCAAGATGACCGCCGTCGACGCGAGGTCGCTGACTCTGGCCGTCGGTGCCGGTTTCTCCGAGACATGGTCGAGGTCGCGGGCGGCGTTCTCGATAATCGCCCGGACCGTGTCGATGTCGTCGTCGTAGCCGATACCGAACTGATAGGAAACTCCAATTGGACCCGTCGAAGTCTGGTTCGTCACCGCGCTCGTCGCCAGCGTCGTGTTCGGGACGATGATGCGCTCGTTGTCCAACGTCCGAATCCGGGTTACCCGCAAGTCGATGTCGACCACCGTGCCCTGCATCCCGTTCCATGCGATGATGTCACCGACGTTCAGATCCGGGTCGGTCACGATGAACGCCCCGGCGACGAAGTTCCCGAGGACGTCCTGTGCCGCCAACCCCACCGCAAGCGTGATGCCCGCCGCCAGCAGGGTCGACCCCGCGAGCGCGCCCCGGAAGCCCGCGACGCTGGCGCCGATGACCACCGCGAGGATGACCGATATCAGGTGGACAGCGCTGGTCAGCGCGCTGGCGACTGTCTTGTTAGTCTCGGTTCGTGACAGCAGCCATCGAACTGCTGGCACGACGATTAGCCGGCCGATAGCGTAGAGTAGCGCCGCGACAGCGAGGAATTGCGCCCCGTCGGTCGCGAGTTGTCCGTACGCCGAGACGATGTCGGTATCCAGGCCCACCGGGAACTGCATACTGTCTGTCGTAGCCCAATAGATATGAAATCAGGGTGCCACGTCGGTGCTGGTGGGGACCACGGCTCCGCCTGCTGTTCGCGGCGGTGCTGCGCGTTACCCAACTCGCTCGTTCAAAATTAGCCTCGTCTTCGTCCCCACAACCTCCTCCAGCTCGCGCGCCTGCGTGATGAGCCCGTTAACCGCGTCGGTGTCGGCGGCGTCGACGACGACGACGATGTCCTCCTCGCCGGAGACTTGCCACACGAAATCGACCTGCTGCCAGTCAGCGATGCGGTCCGAAACCTCGGCCGTGTCGACGTTGACATCGACGCTGACCTCGATCATCGCTTTCACGTTGCCGGTCCGCGTCGCGACAGTGAAGCGTTCGATAACACCGTCCTCGACCAGTCGTTCGACGCGGTTTCGCACAGTCCCTTCCGACGTGCCGACCCGGTCCGCGATCTCAGTATACGGGGTTCGGGCGTCCCGGCGAAGTATCGAGAGTATCTCTCTGTCGAGGTCGTCCATCGAGATGTGACAGTATCACCGGCCATGACTTGAGGATTACGAAATTCGAAACTCGTCTTCGAAAGCAACCCTTATGGCCGACTATAGTGTACGCATCTCGTAATGGCTGACGCATACGTGGCAATCGAGGGCGACCGCGTCATCGAGGCGCGCGCTCGCGCTCCGGGCACCGCCCGTGGCGAACTGGTCTTTACAACAGCGTACACCGGTTACGAGGAGAGCCTCACCGACCCGTCCTACGAGGAGCAGGTGCTGACGTTCTCCTACCCGCTCATCGGGAACTACGGCGTCCGAGAGGAGCGCTTCGAGTCCGACCGCGTCCACCCGCGTGCGGCAGTGGCTCGCGAGATGACCGACGACGTGGCCGAGTGGCTCGAATCCGAGGGTATCCCGGCCGTCGACCACCTCGACACGCGCGACATCGTCACCGAAATCCGCGACGAGGGGGCGATGAAATGCGGGATCGCCGCCGGGCCGGACGTGACCGAGCAGGACGCGCTCGACGAACTCCACGAGTGTAAGCATATGTCTGACCACACCGACATCGGCGCGCAGGTCTCCGTTGACGAGGTCGAGGTCCACAACGAGGGCGGCGACGGTGCGACAGTCGCGCTGGTCGACTGCGGCGCGAAGGGCTCCATCGCCGAGTCGCTCGTCGAACGCGACGCCGAGGTCTACGTCTTCCCATACGACGCCAGCGAGGACGACGTGGCCGCGGTCGACCCGGATCTGCTGTTCATCTCGAACGGCCCCGGCGACCCTGAGAACTTCGAGCAGGCTGGGGAACTCGTCGAGACCTACGTCGGCGACGTGCCGCTCGCGGGCATCTGTCTCGGCCAGCAGGTCGTCGCCAACGCGCTCGGCGGCGAGACCGAGAAGATGGAGTTCGGCCACCGCGGCGTGAACCAGCCGGTCCGTGACCTGCGTTCGAACCAGGTCGTGATGACGACCCAGAACCACGGCTACACCGTCGCCGACCCCGGCGACAAACTCGACGTGACCCAGGTCAACGTCAACGACGATACGCCGGAAGGGCTGGAAAACGACGACCTGGACATCATCACGCGTCAGTACCACCCCGAGGCCAACCCCGGCCCGCACGACTCGCTCGGCTTCTTTGATGATGTGCTAGGGATGGCGGGGAAGTAGGGAGAACCCGAGCGTAGCGAGGGGTCTCCGAATGCCCGAACGGCGACGGTAGGAGCCGTGAGGTGTAGCGAGGGGCGCGACTGAAAGGAGCGGCCCTCGGAATTGTGAGCGGGGAGCGGGACCTTTGGTCCCGCAGGCAGTCGGGCGGCATTGCCGCCCGACGACGGGGAACGGAGTGACCCGCGAGCAGTAGCGCGGTTCGGAGCGAGCGAAGCGAGTGAGAACCGCGAGACGCGAACGATGACGACAGGAACCGTGAGCAGCGCGGTTCGCATCCACATAAGCCACGTCTCTCAGTCGCTGTCGTCGTCGATTGGCTGTCCGCGGTAGTACGTGGTCTGGTCGCTGTCTTCGTCTTCGTTTGTGGTGTCTTGTGGTGCGACGGGGCGGCCGCGATACATGACCCGGTTGGCGGTGTCGTCGCCGTCGATTGCGTCCGGGCTGTCCTGCTGATGGTTCTCGATGAACTCGGCGGCCGCGTTCAGGGTTGTCTTGTCGGTCTTTCGGTGTACCCAGCAGTGGTACATTTTCCGTGGGGTCCGGAGCGCGAGGCGGTGCGCACGGAATCCGGACTTGGTGGTAACGTCGGCAACCGCCTCGTGTGGGACCTCGATGACTTCGTCGTCCTCGTCTTTCCCGATGAGACAGAGCGTCCGGCGGCCGGTAATCAGAATGACCGTCCGACGGTCGCCGACCGGTGAGTCGGTCTTACGTTTCGTCCCGCGCCCGATGCCGCGCTTCCCGTTGGTCAGGAGATACGCCGGGGCTTCCGCGCCGTCGAGGTACGTCAGCGGTGGGTTGTTCAGCGGTGGTGACCCGGAGAACCGACTCTCGTGTCCGGCGAGAACTGCCGTCGTTACCGAGCTACCGGGAGCCATCTCCGCAACTGTCTCCGCCCGCTCGGTGACGTCTTCTATCATCGGCTTTCCGGAGCGGCGACGGTGATTGCAACGCGATCCATACAGCTACTGCCACAGCCGCAGGAATGAGTGTTACGAACGTGCCATTATTGTCCCAGAACAAGACAGATAGGCACCGATATATGAATAGTTACTATCTATCGCCACCATATTGGCGTAATACTGCTGAGTTGTAAGGCCAGGAAGAGAGGTATCCACGGCGAGCAGTCATCACAGCTCCACAGGCTCAGAACTCCTGTCTGACGCCCCGGAACTCGAACCGTGCGCCGCCGTCGTCGCTCTCAGTCACGGACACCGACCAGTCGTGTGCCGCCGCGATCTCCTTGACGATAGCGAGGCCGAACCCGGTGCCACCGTCAGTGGTGGTGTAGCCGCTCTCAAACACCGTTTCGTGTTGTTCAGCCGGGATACCGCCGCCGTCATCGGCGACGTAAAAGCCCGAATCGGTGAGATCACCGACCTCGACAGTGACAGCCGGGCCGCCGTGTGTCACGGCGTTGTTGATGAGGTTCTCGAGGAGCTGGCGAACGCGGCTCTCGTCGGCGTAGATCGTGCTCTCGGCAGTGACTTCGAGGGTGGCATCAGACGTCTCGACGGCCTGCCAGCAGGACAGGACAGTCGATTCGAGGGCGAGCGGCTCCGTTTCCGAGACCGTGTCCCCCTCACGGGCCAGGGTCAGCAGGTCCTCGATGAGTTCCTTCATGCGGTCGATGGCACGGTAACAGCGGTCGAACTGCTCGTCGTTGCCGGTGTCTCTGGCGAGGGCGAGCGAACCTTCGAGGACGCTGAGCGGGTTCCGGAGGTCGTGGCTGACGATGCTCGCGAACTCTTCGAGCCGGTCGTTCTGCCGCTCCAGTTGCTCGCGGTACTCGATGCGGTCGGAGATATCCCGGGAGATAGCAACGAGTCGGTCGATCTCCCCGTCAGCGAAGATCGGTGTCACCTGCGTCTCCCAGACGCCGGTCGGGTGGAGGTCCCGCTCCTCGAACGTGATGGTTTCGCCGGCCGAGACACACCGCTCGTAGTGGTCGGCGATTCGACGGCCGGTGTCCGGGCCGGCAGCCTCGATTGGGGTCTGACCGGTCAGTGACTCGGTTTCGAATCCGCTCTGTCGTTCGTAGGCCTCGTTCGTCCGGACGTAGCGGAACGTCGGATCGTCCGCCGAGTCCTCGATGTCGACGAGCGCGATGGCGTCGTTCGTGTTCTCGAACACCGCCTCGTACTCGTCGGTGAGGCGGGCCAACTCCCGCTCGCGCCGTTTCTGTTCGGTGATGTCGGTCGCAACGACACAGAGGGCGTACGGCTCGCCGTCCTCGTCGAGTATCGGCGTCTTCCGCGTCAGATGTGTCCGCTCCGTCCCGTCGACAGGAATCACCGTCTCGACTTCGACGGTTTCTTTCTGTTCGAGGGCCCGCTGATCGTCGGCGTGGGTCTGCTCCGCGATGTGGTCCGGGAGAATATCGTAATCGCTCGTCCCGACGACGGACTCGTCAGCGTCGATCCCGTAGAGGTCACGGGCCGCGCTGTTAATGAAGAGAAAGCGGCTGTCGGTATCTTTCATCAGGATGTACGTCGGCGCTGTATCGAGAATGACCTGCAGTTTGCGGCTCGTGTCTTCGAGGGCCTGTTTCCGTTCTTTGTGGTCGGTCACGTCCTGATGGATTCCCACCGCACGTACCGGGTCGCCGTTCTCGTCGCGTTCGAACACCTTACCGATGTCGCGGATCCATCGGTAATCACCGGCAGCTGTCTTGAGTCGGTGGTCGCACTCGTAGATCTCCGTCTCACCGTCGAAGTGTGCGTTCAGTGCTTCGTAGGTCCGCTCGCGGTCTTCGGGGTGGATCAGTTCGTCCCAGGTGTCTGCCGACGGCTCGAGGTCGTCGAGCGAGTAGCCGAGCATATCGGCCCAGCGCTCGTCGAAGGTGACTTCATCCGTCTTGACGTTCCAATCCCAGACGCCGAGTTCGGCACCTTCAAGCGCGAGTTCGTGGCGTTCCGTGAGCGTTCTGAGCTCTTGCTGCCGGTCGAGTCTGGAAAGCGCCTCTTCGGTGTTGGCAGCGAGAGTCCGCATCAGTGAGACCGATGCGTCCTCGAACGCTGCGGCGTCGGTTGATGCGGCGATCAGCACCCCGTGGTCGCCCAGTGGGATCAGAATCTCGCTGCTGATGTCGGTGTCGGGGTTGTAGCGGCCGGGGATAGTGGAGACATCGTCGAAGACACGCTGTTCGCCGGATTCGAACACCTCCCAGACGAGGCTGTCGCCCTCGCGAAACGTCGGATGCTCGTCGATGATCGCCTGTGCCTGGTCGGTCACCGCAGCCGGTCTGAGAGCGTCGGCCGACTCGTCGGCGAGAAAAACGGCGCTGAGCGGCAGCCCGAGCAGGTCGCGTGCGGTTTCGACGACCAGTTCGGCGACAGCCTCGCGTGACTCAGCGTGCATCAGCTTCCGGGTCGTGTCGTGCAGCGCCTCGATACGCTGCTGTCGCTGCCGGCGCTCAGTGATCTCCCGAAACTGTGAGAAGATCGCGACGGTCTCCCCGTCTTCTCGGATGGTGCGGTTGTGCCACTCACAGACGATCTGCTCGCCGTCGCCGGTCTCGATATCGAGCACGGTATAGTAGCCACCGCTGGCTTCCTGTAGGGCCGTGATCGTCTCTTCGACCGCATCCAGCGCTGAGTCCGGGACGAGCGTCTCGAACTCCTTGCCGACGAGGTCCGCTTCCCCACGCCGGAGAATCTCCTCGCCTTTCTCGTTGACCTGAACCACCTCGAAGCTCTCGTCCCACTCGATGACGCCGAGCGGTGACTTATCGATAAACAGCGAGAGCCGCTTCCGGCTCGCATCCAGTGCTCGCTGTGACCGGTACTGCTCGACCGCGTTGGCGATTCGGTTGGCCAGAATCGTGTACTGGTCAGTGCCTTGCTGCTTCTGGAGGTAGTCCGTCACACCGGCCGAAATCGCCTCGCTGGCTACTTCCTCGGAGCCTTTCCCGGTAAAGAGAATGAACGGGAGGTCTTCGTCGACGGCCCGGACGGATTCCAGAAACTCGATGCCGTCCTGGCCGGGCATATCGAAATCCGAGACGACGCAGTCGATAGGCTCCTCGCTGAGCCGGGTGAGCCCCTCCTTCGCCGATGTTGCCGAAATCACGTCGAAGCGGTCGTCGGTACGGCTGAGAAACGCCGCCGTCATCGACGCGAACTCGGGGTCGTCCTCGACGTGTAGGACACGTACTGCATCGGCCATGGAGAGTATATGAGCGTGTCCAACGAATAAGTATTTGTGCCGATCTGTTCGAGTGACAGGAATCAGTGCCGCCGCGGTGAGCGGTCTGCTCCCGAGGCTAGCCGGCGTTACTCAGCGCCCCACTCGCGCTGGGTCTTTGGCCGTTCGTCGATGGCCTGGACGGCGAGTGGCTGGTCGGCGGAGTTGATCGCTTCCAGCGCCGCCTCGGCGCTCTCGTGGGTCGAGAAGTACGTCACGGTCTCCTCGACGCAGGCTTCCAGCACGTCGCGGTCGCGGGAGAGGACGAGGTCGACCTCGCCGCTCTGGATGGCGTCGATGATAGCGTCGGTGTCCTCGTAGTCGTCGAAGTCCTGTACGTCGAAGTGCTCCTCGAAGCCGAGGATGGGCAGGTCGACGATGGCCGTCCCCTCAAGCGGGATTGCCTTGCCGACGGCCATCTGGGCCTTCTGGTAGGCCTTGCCGAAGGAACCGGCGGTGCCCATGACCTCGCCGGTGGATTTCATCTCCGGGCCGAGACGCGGGTCCGACCCCGGCAGGCGGTCGAAGGGCAGGACGACTTCCTTGACAGAGACCTGCTCGGGGATCTGCTCCTGCACGTCGAGTTCCGATAGCGTCGCGCCGGACATCACCTTGGCGGCGATCTTCGCGATCGGGACGCCGGCCGTCTTGGAGATGAACGGAACGGTACGGGACGAGCGCGGGTTCGCTTCGAGGACGAACACCTCGCCGTCACGGACGGCGAGCTGGACGTTCAGCAGACCGACGGTGTCGAGCGCGTCGGCGATGTCCTCGACGACCTCGCGGATGCGCGGCATCACGTCTTTGATCTCCTGGGACCGTGGCGGAATCATACAGGCGGAGTCGCCCGAGTGGATACCCGCCGTCTCGACGTGTTCCATCACGCCGCCGATGAGGACGTCGTCCTCGTCGGCCACGGCGTCGACGTCCAGTTCGACGGCGTCGGCGAGGAACTCGTCGACGAGAATCGGCTTGTCCGGGCTCACGCGGACGGCCTCCTCGATGTACGTTTCGAGGTCCTCGTCGTTGTACACCACGTCCATCGCGCGGCCGCCGAGCACGTAGCTCGGGCGCACGAGGACGGGGTAGCCGATGTCGTGGGCCAGGTCCAGCGCTTCTTCCTTGGACGTTGCCGAGCCACCTTCGGCCTGTGAGATGCCGAGTTCGTCCATCAGCTTGTTGAATCGGTCGCGGTCCTCGGCGAGGTCCATCGCGTCGACGGAGGTCCCCATGATCTCACAGTCGAGGTCGCGGCGTTGGAGTTCCTGTTCGAGCGGGTGGCCGATGTCGACGGAGGTCTGGCCGCCGAACTGGACCATCACGCCATCGGCGTCGGTCGCTTCGATGACGTCGGCGACTTCCTCGGCGGTGACCGGCTCGAAGAACAGCCCGTCGGAGGTGTCGTAGTCCGTCGACACCGTCTCGGGGTTGTTGTTGACGACGTGGGCGTCGATGCCCAGGTCCTCCAGTGCGCGGACCGCGTGGACCGAGCAGTAGTCGAACTCAACGCCCTGCCCGATACGGATGGGGCCGCCACCGACGACCACGACACTTTCGAGGTCCGGGTCGATCTGGAGTTCGTCGCGGTCGATACCCGACAGTGGGTCCCGGGTCGAGTAGTAGTACGGCGTCGTCGCCTCGAACTCGCCAGCGCAGGTGTCGACCAGTTTGAAGTCGCGGTCGGTCGTCTCCGTCTCGACAGTGTCCACTGTGACACCAGAGCCATCCGTCGCCGCTTCGACTTCCGGCTCGTCGCCGCCGTCCTCGTCGAGGTCCGCCGGGAGCCAGGAGACGTGCGTGTCATTGAACTCCCCGCCGGCCAGCGCGGTGATCTCCTGATCGGTGAAGCCGGCCTGTGCGGCGGTCTCGTAGTCGCCCTCGCGGGCGGCGTCGGCGGCGTCGGCGACCTCTTTGAACCGCTCGACGTACCATTCCTTGATGTCGGTGATATCGACGACTTCCTCGACGGTGTAGCCGCGGCAGAACGCCTCGAACATCGCGTACGGGCGGTCGGGCGTCGGCTTTTCGAGGTACTCCGTTTCGAGTTCCGCATCGGCGATCTCGTTGAAGTCGGCAGCCGGGTTGTACTCCGAGGAGCGAAGGGCCTTCAGCAGGCTCTCGGGGAAGGTCCGACCGATGGACATCGCCTCGCCGGTGGATTTCATCGCCGTCGACAGTTCGAACTCCGTGTCGCGGAACTTGTCGATAGGCCAGCGCGGCACTTTCGTCACGACGTAGTCGATAGCCGGCTCGAAAGCGGCGGTCGTCTCGCCGGTAATTTCGTTGTCGATTTCGTGGAGGCGCTTGCCGAGCGCGACCTTCGCGGTGACACGGGCAATCGGGTAGCCGGTTGCCTTCGAGGCCAGCGCAGAGGAGCGGGAGACACGCGGGTTCACCTCGACCACGCGGTACTCGCCGCCGGGCGTGCCGTCGTCGTGCCAGGCGAACTGGATGTTACAGCCGCCTTGGATGCCGAGGTCGCGGATGACTTTCAGCGCGGAGTCGCGCATCTCCTGATGGCCCTCGTCGGGGATGACCTGCGAGGGGGTGACGACGGTCGACTCTCCGGTGTGGATACCCATCGGGTCGATGTTCTCCATGTTGCAGATGATGATACAGGAGTCGTCGGCGTCGCGCATCACCTCGTATTCGAGTTCGACCCAGCCGGAGATGGATTCGGTGATGAGGACCTCGTTGTTGCGCGAGAGGCGCAGGCCCTTGCGGACGCGTTCGATGAGTTCGTCCATCTCGTCGACGACGCCGGAGCCGGAGCCACCGAGCGTGTACGTCGTGCGTGCGATGACGGGGAGCCCGCCGACCTCGTCGACGGCCGCTTCGACGCGGTCCACGAGCGATTCCTCGTCCAGATCGGTGACCGACTCGCCCTCGTCGAGCGTGATGGTCGTCGAGCGCGGCACCGGCTCGCCGATGTCCTCCATCCGCTGTTTGAACAGGTCGCGGTCCTCCGTCGCGTAGATGGTGTCCAGTGGCGTCCCCATCACGTCCACGTCGTACTCGTCGAGGACGCCCTCCTCGGCGAGTTCGGCCGTGACGTTCAGGCCGGTCTGGCCGCCCAGACCGGCGATGACGCCGTCGGGGTTTTCTTTCCGGATAATCTCAGAGATGGCTTCGGTGTTGATGGGTTCGAGATACACCTTGTCCGCCATCTCCGGGTCGGTCATAATCGTCGCCGGGTTCGAGTTCACGAGCACGACGCGGGCACCCTCTTCCTGAAGGGCACGACACGCCTGTGCGCCGGAGTAATCGAACTCGGCCGCCTGTCCGATCTTGATCGGGCCGCTGCCGATGAGTAGGATTGTACGGTCCTCGTCCGCTGTCATTGTACGAGCGGAGTCTATACATCGTAATAAGCCCGGCGAAACAATGCGAAGCTCGAAGCCTAATTTCGAATATCGTAACGTATGAGTGTCATACGATTGGCTGTCTCACAGAGAAGCCACAAGTTAGAATTCCGACGGCAGCGGTGCTGAGAGGCGTCAGTTGTCGCGGTCGGGAACGCGATACCGGTAGGGCTGGCCCTGAATGACCTCGACCTCGCCGGACTGCGCACGGCGACCGAGGACAGTCGCTACCCGGTGGGCACTCCCGAACGCCTCGTCGTGCTCTTCGAGCAGGTCACAGATCTCGCGGGCCGTCAGCGTGCCGTCGGTGTCAGCTTCTTCGAGCACTGTCAGGATGCGCTCGAACTCTCCCTCACGTATAGCCATACACAGTTACAACACCGCAACCATCATATAACACCGTCAGACAACAGTCAGACGGCTGATTTCGGGAAATCGACCGACAGCGGCGAGTCACTGGCTGTCGGACAGTTCGGGGTCGCTGTCTGTCGCGTTCCCCCAGCGCTTTCGGACCCACGTCGGTCGGGAAACGGTTGTCTCGCCGACTGCAGAGTACCGGATTTCGTAGCTGACCAGCGAGTTTCTGGAGCGGTCCCAGTACGAGACGGTGAGCGACCGGACGAGTCCGTCCGGCCGGACAGTCGCCCGTGCGCTGTAATTGTCGGCCGGTTCGAACGCCGCCGGTGGGTCCGTCGCCGTCAGCGTCACGCGACAGGTGTCGCAGTCGTCTCTGGGTCGCTCAACGCTGACGTTTGTCGCGAGATAGGCTTCGATGAGTCGCGCGGGGTCGGGGTCGAGTACCCCGCTGACCGGAGTTGGCCGCCTCGTTGCGGTCCAGGCCCCCTGTGCTCGCACGTCGTAGACGTAGCGTCGGTTCCCGTTGGTGTACACCTGCTTGGTGTAGTTCTGATCGAGAATTTCGGTCCGAAACTGGTAGTGATACCTGTCTTCGACGACGAGATTGACGATTTGGGTTCCCCATTCCAGCGACAACCGCATCCCCAGCACGTACGAGCGGTTCCACGTCGCACGCCGATGGGCCGCCGCGAGTCGCCTGGCATCGACGGTGTTCTCGGTCAGGGCGGGTTCGACCCGGTCGTCCTGAGACTGCTCGGGGACCGGAACTGGCGTCACCGTCTGTCGCTCCGCCCCGCCGAAGGCTCCACAGCCCGCAAAAACCAGAAGCAAGAGCACGACCGCGACGCGACCCGCCATGCGTCAGCGTGGGGACCGGACCAACTAAGTACTCAGGTCGCAGTCGGCCTCAGATGGCGGTGTCCGACCGGCCGTCGAAGTTCCGCTCGTCCCGGTACTGCTCGACGAACGCGTCGACGTCGAACTGGAGCATCTGCTCCTCGAACTCCGCCATCACGTCGTCGTCCTCGGCGTGGCTGATTGCGTGTTCCATCAGTTCCACGAGCAGTTCGACGACGATTTCGTGAAGACGGCGGGAATCGAAGTCACTCACCCATGCCAGCGAGAAGCCAACTGACCCGTCCTCGCTGGTGTCGGCGGCGACGACCTTCTCGGGGAACTCCTCCATGACGACGCCCATCAGGTGGACGGTGGTGAACTCATCGTAGTCGTCGTTGGTCTCGATAGTCGCGTGTAGCACCTCGGTGAGAAACTCCGGCACGAACCGTGCCAGCGGGTGCGGGTCAAGCACGACGCCGTGAGTCTGCCCACAGTCACACGCGAACTCCCGCATCCCCAGATGGAGGTCATGCGTGTCGACAAGTTCGCCACAGGCCAGTTCGAGTTCGGACTCGCGCCCACCGGGCACGCGCGGTTCAGCCATTACCCGTGATTGGTCGCTCGCGTGGTTAAAGGCCGCGATACGGACTACAGCGGGTTAGAGCCCGCCGATGGACTCTGTATCCTGTGTGTAGCTGGACCCCGTTGCTTGGAGGTACGCGACAGTCGTCACAGCGATTGAGAAGACGCTGACGACACTTGAGAAGACAGTAGAGACTGTCGCCAACACCATCGGCGGCAACGAGATTGGGAGGAAGCTGACGGCACCTCCGAGAACGAATCCAAGCACCACGAGCACAATAGCCAGAACGAACGTGGCGAGGAGGTTGTCGATGACGACGCTGACACTGTTGCTAATTGATTCGATAACGCCGCTGTCGTTCAGTGCAATCTCCTGTCGGACAAAGAAGAACAGGAGTCCAAACACCAGTCCGGGGATGATGAGTAGAATGAGGCCGATACCCACTGCGATAGTGGTGAGGATGCCGGCTGCGATCGCGACCACAACGGTCCTCCCGAGCCGTCGGCCCACATTGTCGGGAATCGGTTCGCGGTCATCACTGGCAAAGGCACGGATTGCGACGATGTTCAGCGCCTCATTGAGGATAAGCAACACGAGCGCACCGACGCCAGCAACTGCAAGCGGCAGGTCGAGTGCCAGTGGGGTACCCCCAGCCATTGCTGCCTGATTTACCTGTGCATCGCTCGGCAGTCGCCCCAGAAACAGTTCTGTGAACGCCTGCGAAAGTGACGCCCAGACAACAGAGCTGAGCAATCCATAGACGATGAATACGCCGGCAAACATCGCCCCACGTTCGCTGAGTAGTTCGTCAATACCGTCCTGGAAGGCACGGCCGATCTGGAGGGCCATATCTTCAGTCGCTCTCCGGGAAAATATAAAACTAGTCGAATCGTAGATACCCGCCGACGGCGGGACTGTGCCGCTTACGGCCAGTCGTCGCGCTGCTCGTCCTCGTCAGTTGCTGTGTCCGGCGTCTCGGGTTCGCCAAGGTCCCAGTCGGCCGCCTCTGCGGCCTGCGTGACGGGGAGGTACTCCCAGCCCGCCGTTTCGGCGAGATCGGCGTCCTCGTCGTCAGCGCCGACGAAGACGTGTCGGTCAGTGTCGAACTGCTCTTTGACGTTTTCGAGGCTCTCCTCGCGGCCGCGCGGCCCTGAGAAGAAGTCCTGTCTGATCCGGTGTTTCCGGGTGAAGTTGGTCACGACGTAAGTGGGCTGTTCGGAGATGACGCCGACGTACTCAGACCACTGGCGCGCGTCGTTGAACACGCTGTCCGGGTAGGCCAGTTGCTTGAGGGCGTCGAGGTCGAACGCGAGTGTCATATCGCCGCTGCCGCCATCCATACGCGACTCTCCGCCTTAGGGCGAAAAAAGAGCGTCGTTCTCCCGCTGGCAGTTATTCGCGGTGCTGGTCCGTCTGTGTGAGCCGGTCGGCCTCCGCTTGGACCGCCGCCATCTCGCTGGCGGCCCGTGGGTCGCCCTGACCGTGCCCCTGATTGACCGACGCATCGAGCCGCGAGCCGGCGAAGCCGCCGCTCTCGTCGCCCGTTTTGTCTGCCTCACCCGACCGGTCGCTGCGGCGGCTGAGCCAAGCAACGACGCGGGAGAGGGCGTTGCGCATACGCATCGCTAACGTCCGCAGCGCTGAAAAAGATCGGTGTCGGCGAGCCTTATTCGGCCGGTGCGGGCGTCTGTGCCTTGACTTCTTCGAGGTCCACTTCCTTCTCCAGCAGCAGTTCCTTCTTGTCGGCGACCTGCCGCTCTTCGCGGATGAGCTGTTTGAACGCCGACTGCTGTGAGAGGTCGCCGATCAGCACGCCGCCGATGAGCTGTCCGTCCTCGAAGGCGAGACGCCGCCACTCGCTGTCGGAGTACTTCCGTTCGGCCTCGTCGTCGCCGCGGGTCGGGTGCCCGAAGGAGAGGAACGGGAAGTCGAAGTGCGTGATGGAGTACGAGGAGACCCAGCGGAACTCCTTCTCCTCGGCGTCTGCGACCATGTTCGTCCCGGCGACCGACCCCTGTTCCTTGGCCGAGCCCCACGCGCCGTTTTGCGCCTGGGAGTCGAGGATGGTGTCGTAGAACTTGGTGAGGTCGCCCGCGGCGTAGATGTCCTCGACGTTGGTCTGCATGTACTCGTCGACGACGACGCCGTCGTCGAGTTCGAGCCCCGTTCCGTTGAGGAACTCGGTGTTGAAATCGAGGCCGATAGCGACGCCGGCCCACTCGCCGTCGTAGTGGTTGCCGTCGGGGTCGACGGCACCGGTGACGTGGCCGTCGTCGTCGACTTCGAAGTGGTCGACGCCGGACTCGAAGACGGGTTCGACGCCGTTCTCTTCGAGGGCCTCGTGGATGATCTCCGCGCCGTCCTCCGAGAGCGCGTAGCGCCACCAGCGGTTGCCACGCATCAGGTACTTCGCGTCGATTTCCTGAGCGGCACAGACCGCCGCGAGGTCGATGCCGAGCAGGCCCGCCCCGACGATGATGCCCTGATCGGACTCATCAGCGTGCTCGCGGATGCCACGCGCGTCCTGGAACGTCCAGAAGTGGTGGATGCCGTCGGCGTCGCTGTTCTCGACCGGTAGCTGTGCTGGCGTCCCGCCCGTGGCCACCAGCAGCTTGTCGTACTCGTAGGTGTCCCCCTTGTGGGTGTGGATCTCGTGAGCGTCGGGATCGATGTCCGTTACGTGGGTGTTCAGCTGCAGGTCGATGTCACGCTCGTCGTACCACTCCGGCTCGTGAATGGAGATCGGCGCTTCCGGCAGCTTCCCCTTGGCGAACTCCTTGATGAGGATCCGGTTATACAGTGCCTCCCCCTCGTCGGTCAGGACTGTGACCGACGCGTCCGGGTCCGCTTCCCGGATTGTCTCGGCTGCGGACGCACCCGCGATGCCGTCACCGATGATTACGTGCGACGTGCTCATGTACGGCCGATACGAAATCGGGCTTAATGTGGATTGCTATCTGCGTATCGTTTGCGATATTGCGCGGAACACCGCGAAGGACGCCGATAGTCGAGGATTTGAAGGCGCTGGGGCCCGTATCGGTGATCGAAATGAAAATATACCAGAACCCGCGCCACTGGGCGAGCAAGAAGGCGCTGACCACGCCCGGCGTCCGGTCGGTGGCCAACTACGGGCTGGTGAAACTCCACACCAAAATCTTCCTCGGGAAGGCCGACGAGGCCCACCGGGAGGAGCGGCGTGACCACCTCGACGACTTCTTCGACGCCACGATGGACACCTACGTGGCCACGCTCCAGGCAGATTACTCGGAGGCCGAGGCCCGGGAGATAACCCACATCCAGGCGAACTTCGACTTCTACAACCACGGCTGGACGGAGATGATGGAGTTCCCGGCCGACGAACTCGAAGCCCACTACGAGCGGTACGCGGACTTCTTCGACGCCCACGACATCACCATCGACGACCCGCTCGGGACGTTCCGGCCGGCCGGCGGCGTCACCGACGCGCCGTCGACGCCAGAGCGACTGGACGAGCCGGAACACCCCCACGCCGTCGGTGGCTTTGCTGACGACGTCTACGTCGAAACCGAGGACGGCGAGATGGTCGTCGGTGGCGGCCGCGAGGAACCGGACGACGTGAGCCCGACCGACGCGCCGGTCATCGACGAGGACGACGTGGAAAGCGCGGCCGGCGACTGAGCTAGACGGCGGTCGGAGGCCTGTTTTTCGCTGTATCAGCCGTAATCAGAAGGGGCAGCCAACATATGGCCGGAGCGTAGGATATCGACTCGGGCAGCAAAGCCCTCAGCGTTGGGCTTCCGAAAGCGGCGAATCGTCGATTTTCGTCGCCGCAGACGGGTCGCGTGCGATGCGGTCGGCGCATTCGAAGCCCGCGACGATACCGCCGTTGAGCGAGCGCTCCGGGTACTGGGCACGTGAGGCCATCCCGGCGTAGTAGAGGCCGTCCGCGACGGCGTCGCTCAGGTCGTACGGGATGACCATGTCGAGATACCCGCGTTCGTAGACCGGCGCAGTCCGTGGATTGCGCCCTGTTCGAACCCAGTTGACGGCGTCGCGGTCGAAATCAGGGAAGAGCGATTCGATGCCCTGCAGCCACGTCTCGGCGACCTCGTCGTCGCTCTGTTGCCAGATGGCTTCGGATTCGTCCTGAATGTAGCGGGCGACGTACAGGAGATGTTCGCCGCCGTACCGCTCCGCGGAGACGAAGTTGGTGTGCTCGATGAGCGCGCCGAAAGGGGCGGTGTCGGCGATGTTCAGCCAGTACGTATCCAGCAGGGGTTCGTCCATGCTGATGACCGAACACACCGTCCCCTGGAAATCGATGTCACAGGTGTAGCCGGTCAGGTCTTCCAGCACGGTCGGCATCGTCGCGACGACAACGCTGTCGACTTCGTGAACCGTCGTCTCGGTTCCGTCCGTGGCCGTCAACGACGAGACGGCCCCGCCGCTCGTGTCGACCTCGGACACGCGTGTGCCCGTCACGATGCTATCGCGGCCGACGGCGTCGACCAGCGCGTCGAGCAGGCGACCGAATCCGCCGTCGAAGTAGCCCAGAATCTCGCCGTTCAGGATGTCCCGCTCGCCGCGGAATTTGACTCGGCCGAGTAGCCACGCGGCGCTCACGTCGTCTTTCCGGTCGCCGAACTTCGCATCGAGCAGCGGCTCGAAAAAGTTCTCGTAGACGCCCCGGGTAGTGTGGTCGACGACGAACTCCTCGATGGGCACGTCCTCGAAGTCCTCTAAGCGTTCGTAGGTGTCGAACGACGGGATGCCGCCGCGAACGTCGATGTCGAGGACGAGCATCCCCAGCCGGAACGTGTCGTACAGCGAGAGATGCGGGTACGAGAGGATCTCCCAGGGCTTGTCCATGGGGTGGACGACGCCGTCGACGTAGTAGGCGTTCTCCCCGATGTGCCACTCGACCGCGTCACCGAGGCCCAGGTCCTCGGCGAGTTCGACGATGGTTTCCTCGGATTTCGAGAGGTGGTGATAGAACTTCTCGATGGGGTCCCCGGCCGTCTCGTAGGTCGCTGCCAGGCCGCCCAGATCCTCGCTCGCTTCGAACACACGGACCTCGTGGCCGCGTTGCTGGAGCCGGTACGCTGCCGAGAGGCCGGCGATACCGCCACCGACGACGCCAATCATACCCCGACCTATCAGCGGTCGTGGGATTTAGTTTGCGCTTCGGTCGCCGCCGTCTCCGTGTCGTCGGGTCCGAAGTCATCTTCCGCCTCATCACCCGTCACCGCCTGCTGGAATTCGAGGATCGCGACGGTCCCCGTCGGGTGGTTGTCCTCGAACCAGAGCGTCCCGCCGTACAGGTCCATCATGACCGAGACGAAGTAGAGGCCGAAGCCGCCAGCGGTCTGGTCGGGCGAGAGCCCGCGTTCGAACACCGTCGTCTTCAGTTCGTCGCTCATTCCGGGGCCGTCGTCGGCGATACGGACCTGCAGCCAGTCGCTGGCCTGCTGGACCGAGACGGTCACTTGCGGGGTGTCAGCGTTGTTGTGGTCGACCGCGTTCCGGAGGATGCTCAGGAGGACCTCTTCGAGCAGTTCGTTCGCCTGCACGCTGTAGTCTCCGTCCAGTTCACAGGAGATCGATACCGAATCGTACTCGACCCGGAGCGACTCAATCGAGCGACGGAGTGTGGCGTTGAGGTCGACGGCGTCCAACCGCTCAGCTTCGCTCGCCGTCACGGTGTTGTTGATATCCCGGATCGTTTCGCTCATCTCCGTGAGCTTCCCACACCAGTTGCTGATGCTGTCGAGATGCCGTCGTTTCGACCGCGGCACGTCGGTTCTGATGTGCTCCGCGCGGCCGCGGATGACGACCATCGCGTTGTGCAGCGAGTGTCTGAGGACGCCGTTGAAGAACTCGATCTGCTCGCGGCGTCGCTGGACAGAACTGCGGCTCTGGCGGAGTTCGCGCTCGCGTTCCACCTGGTCGAGGGCGACCTGCGTCGTCTGTGCCAGAATCGCGGCGTATCGCCTGTCCTCCGTGGCGAGGGTGCTGTCGTGGGACGTAATCGCCATCACGCCGTGGGAGCCAAGCGGCAGCATCAGCGCGTTGTCCAGTGGGTCGAGTCCGTCCTTATCGAGCGAGACGGCCTGTATCTCACCGGTTTCGTATGTCTTCCAGAGCTTGCTTTCGGGCTCGTCCGTCGGCGAGGCGTACAGCAGTTCGTCCTCGACGTGTTCCGCAATCGATTCGCTAATGACGGCCGGTTCGAGGATGCCGTCGTCTTCGAGGAACACGCCCGCCGCGTTCTGGTCGAGGACGGCCGTCGCGAACTCGACAGCCATCTCCGCGACCGCCTCGGCGGTCTCGGCCTCGATAAACTGCTGGGTCGCGGCCTGTAACGCTTCGAGTCGGTCCTGGCGGCGCTGCTGGCCGGTCACGTCCCTGAGAACGACGAGCCGACCGCGTTCCGTCCCGGACTGGTCGGTGAGGCTCGTCGTCTGTGGGTTGTAGTACGTGAACGAATCTCCGAACGAGAACACCTCGCCACGCTCGATGTGGTCAACGAGCCCCGGGACGAGGTCGTCAAGCAACTCTCCGTCGGGGTCCGGCTGATCCAGTGCGCTGGCCGCCGCGGCGTTGTAATCAATGATGACACAGTCGTCGTTGAGAGCGATGACCGGGTCGGGGAGGTTGTCGACGAGGGTGTCACCCGACAGCGTCGTCACAGACAGCGACTCGTCCTTGAACAGTACCCAGCCGACGAGCACCGCGTTGAGCGAGAACGCTACCGGCGTGAAGTCGATGGCCGGGTGCGGCGTGTAGCCGAAATCATACAGCACAGCGACGAATATCGGAAGGCCGGTTCCGATAATGATCGCCGCTGTCTGTCGCCGATAGACGTTCTGCGACCGGAACAAGAACTCAATCAGGAGTGCGTATCCGAGCAGTAACAGCCCGTAACTGACGGCGAGAAGTACCGCGAACGTGGGACCACGCTGGATGGCGACCAGCGTCGTACCGAGCTGAGTGACAGGCACGGCCGCCACTTCGACGAGGTCGTGTGCCTGGTCCGTCAGCAGTAACAGCACGTCCGCGTTCACCACGAGAAACAGCGGGACGAGAGACGATGGCCGAAGCCACGACTGTCGGCCGGTGTAGACGAGCGCGAAGACGACCCAGAGCCCGATGACCTGCATAGCGGCGGTTCGCGACAGCAGGTACACTGTCCTGACAGCGGCGGGGTCCGAAACTAGTATCTGCCATATCGAGAGAGCACACCAGCAGCCCCCAGCGACCGCGAGCCAGCCGTACTGGCGAGCGCCGGGGACATCCTGGTTTCGGGCGGCGACGACAGCGATTGCGAAACCGATGAGCGCCCCACCCGCGTTCCCGAGGATGGCGACCGTGGCGATGTCGACATCCATATCGATACCTATTCCAACGTCAGGTTTCCCTGTATTATGCCTTTGGGCCGCGTTCTCAGTACTGCGAAACGGCCACAGTGTCGGTTCGCTACCTTTTTGCCTACACTGCTGAAATTCGCAGGCATGCTGACAGTCCGGGCGCCGGCTACCAGTGCGAACCTCGGGAGCGGCTTCGACGTGTTCGGCGTCGCACTGGAGCGTCCGGCCGACGTCGTCCGTCTGGAGAAGGCCGACCGGGTCACCATCGAAATGACTGGCGCTGGCAGCCAGTATATCCCGGAGGACCCCGACAAAAACACCGTCGGCGCGGTCGCCGAGGCGCTCGATGCGCCGGCACGCATTCAGATAGACAAGGGGGTCCGTCCCGCATCGGGGCTGGGCTCCTCCGCGGCCAGCGCCGCCGCGGCGGCCGTCGGGCTGAACGAACTGTACGACCGCGGCTACTCCCGCGAGGAACTGGTCCCAATCGCCGCCAAGGGCGAGGCCGTCGTCTCCGGGGACGCCCACGACGACAACGTGGCCCCCTCCATCATGGGCGGGTTCACCATCGCGACCGAGAAGGGCGTCACGCAGGTCGATGCCGACATCCCCCTCGTCGCCTGTCTCCCCGACATCGTCGTTTCCACGCGGGACGCGCGCAACGTCGTCCCCGAGACCGCCCGCGTCGATCAGATGGTAGAGACGGTCGGCAACGCCGCGTCGCTGACGACGGGGATGCACCGCGACGACCCCGAACTCGTCGGTCAGGGGATGCACGACACCGTGGTGACGCCGGCCCGCGCGAAACTCATCGACGGCTACGAACAGGTCCGCGAGGCCGCGCTGACGGCCGGTGCGACCGGTGTCACCATCTCCGGGGCTGGTCCGACGGTTATCGCCGCCTGTGCCGAGGAAGACCGGCGGAAAATCGCGAGCACGATGCTCGACGCCTTCGGCGACTGCGGCGTCGATGCCCGCGTGTACCAGACCCGAATCGGCGGCGGCGCTGAAGTGTTCTGAGACTGGTGGTCGGTATGCTGTCGCGGCAAAACAGGCTACAGCCGTCTATCCACCCTGGACGTACTCGTTGCGAACGTCGTGGAGCACTTCCTCGGCGTGGCCCTCGGGGTTCGAGGGGGCTGGGTCGTAGACGGACTTCACTTCGCCGTCGGCCAGCACGAACGTCCGGCGGTCCGTCCGGCCACCACTGGTGTCCAGGCCGAACGCTTCGGCCACGGCCCCGTCGGGGTCGGCCAGCAGGTCGTACAGCAGGCCCTCCTCCTCGGCGAACTCGTCGTGGGTCGCCACGTCGTCCATTGAGACGCCGTAGACGGTGATACCGCCCTCGCGGAACTGCGGGAGGTGTTCCTGGAAGTCGCGGGCTTCGATGGTACAGCCGCCGGTGAAGTCCTCGGGGTAAAAATACACGACCGTGGGCTCCTCGAAGTCGGGCGAGACGGGTTCGCCGAACTGGTTCTGGGTGCTGACCTTGGGCGCTGGCGCTCCGGGTTCGAGCATACCGTCGGTTGGTCAGCGGGGCCTACACACCTTTGGGTGGCGGCAGCACGACCCGACGGCAGGATTTGGACAACCATTTAACTGACCCCTTGGAAACCGTTCCTATGTCGAATCCGCGAATCCTGATTCTCGGGCCGCCGGGAGCCGGCAAAGGGACCCAGAGCGCCAACCTCGCCGAAGAGTACGGCGTCG
This sequence comes from Haloarcula hispanica ATCC 33960, assembly GCF_000223905.1. Taxonomy (NCBI): domain Archaea; kingdom Methanobacteriati; phylum Methanobacteriota; class Halobacteria; order Halobacteriales; family Haloarculaceae; genus Haloarcula; species Haloarcula hispanica. The sequence continues at coordinate 548,997 of NC_015948.1, read as the reverse complement.
AACACATCACGACCGGTGACGCGCTCCGGGCGAACAAGGACATGGACATCAGCGACATGGACACCGAGTACGACACGCCCCGCGAATACATGGAAGCGGGCGACCTCGTGCCGGACGCGGTGGTCAACGCTATCGTCGACGAAGCGCTGTCCCAGGCCGACGGGTTCGTACTCGACGGCTACCCGCGCAATCTCGAACAGGCCGAGGAGCTGGAAGGGATGACCGACCTCGACGTGATTCTCTCGCTCGATGTCTCGCGAGAGGAGCTGGTCGACCGGCTCACGGGCCGGCGGGTCTGTGACGACTGCGGAACGAACTACCACGTCGAGTTCAATCAGCCCGAAGAGGACGGTGTCTGTGACGACTGTGGCGGCGACCTCATCCAGCGCGACGACGACAACGAGGAGTCCGTCCGCAACCGACTGGACGTGTTCGACGACAACACCGCACCGGTCATCGACCACTACGGGGACCACGACGGCTTCGTCGCCGTCGATGGCGAACAGACACCCGACGAGGTCTGGAACGATATTCAGGACGCCGTCGACGCACAGACGGCCTGAGACGCGACGGAACCGCCGTTCGAGGCCGATATCGTCGAGACAGTCAGAGTAAAACGTTGATATGCCGTCGCACCTCAAGCACACACAATGGCACGTACCGCGCCGAAGGTAGAACGACTCGCCGAAGACGGCGAGGCAATGACTGATGCGCTCTCGACGGTACTCGCTGCGGCCGAAGAGAACGGGACCGTTACCTGGAGCGACGTGAGCGACGACCTCACGAGCGGCGAGTGGGGCCGGCTCATCGAATCCGGCCTGCTCATCGACGCCGACGGCGAGGGGTTCGTCATCGACGATCCCGAGGGCGTCCGCGAGGCGCTTGAAGAGTCCGACGCCGAGCCCAGCGACGATGACGACGACAGCGGCTGGTCGAAGTGGGACAAGCTCGCCGGCCTCGGGACGCTCGGCCTGTTTGCAGGCTACTCGATGACCTCGGTCCGTGACGTTATCGCAGGCGGGGTCATCGACATTGTCCTCGGGCCGCTCAACGATATGCTTCCCTTTTATGTCGTCATCCTGGTGCTTGCGATCATCACCGGCACCACCTCGACGATTCTCCAGGACAACCTCATGGATATGTCGGGGATGGGCGACCATCAGGAGAAGATGGAGGACCTGAAAGAGCGCCGCAAAGCCGCGAAGGAACGCGACGACCAAGAGGCGCTTGACCGTCTGGAAGAGGAGCAGATGGAGCTGATGACCGACCAGATGGGGATGTTCAAACAGCAGTTCCGCCCGATGGTGTGGATCATGCTGGTCAACATTCCGCTGTTCCTCTGGCTCTACTGGATCGTCTTCGGAGCCGGCGTCGACGCGAGCCCGGTGATTACGCTCCCCATCTTCGGCGAGGTCGAAGCGTGGAGCAACAGCGTCGCCGGCCCAGTCCAGGCGTGGATTGTCTGGTACTTCCTGTGCTCGCTGTCGTTCACCCAGATCATCCGGAAGGCGCTCAACGTCGAGACGACGCCGACCGGGTAGGCGCGAAGAGACAGCCCTTTCTATCGGGGCCCCCCGAACACCTCTATGTTGATTACCGTCTCCGGCCCGGCCGGCAGCGGCAAGAGCACGCTTGCCAAGAGCCTGGCCGACGCCCTGAGCTACGAGCACGTCAGCGGCGGCGATATCTTCCGCTCGCTGGCCGAAGAGCGCGGGATGACGCCGCTCGAACTGAACAAAGCCGCCGAGGAGGACGATCAGATCGACCGCGATCTGGACCGCCGGCTCCGGGATATCGCCGCCGAGCGCGACGACCTCGTACTGGAGTCCCGTCTCGCCGGCTGGATGGCGGGCGAGTACGCCGACATGAAACTGTGGCTGACCGCGCCGCTCGATGTGCGCGCCGACCGCATCGCGACACGGGAGAACAAGCCCTTCGAACAGGCAAAGACCGAAACCCGGGAGCGTGGCGACAGCGAGGCCCAGCGCTACAGCGACTACTACGACATCGACTTCGACGACCTCTCTATCTACGACCTGTCGGTCAACACCGCTCGCTGGGACCCACAGGGAGTCCTGAGCGTGACCCTCCACGCTGTCGAATCATACAGCCCCGATGGCGACGAGGGGAAGGCACCGGTCGAGAACGTCCGGTACGAGTTCTGAGCCGATGACACTCCGTGCCCCGCCCGGCGAACGGGACCTCGATTCGCTTCGCTCGTTCGGCGTCGTCAACCTCGACAAGCCACCGGGACCCTCGGCCCACCAGGTGGCGGCCTGGATCCGCAACGCCACCGACCAGGACCGGGTCGCCCACGGCGGGACCCTCGATCCGAAGGTGACCGGCTGTCTCCCCGTGTTGCTCGGCGACGCCGCCCGGATGGCGCAGGTGTTCGACGACGCCGTCAAGGAGTACGTGACGGTGCTCGAACTCCACGACCAGGCCCCCGCCGACATCGCGGATATCGTCGCCGAGTTCGAGACCGAGGTCTACCAGAAGCCGCCCCGGAAGAGCGCGGTCAAGCGCCAACTGCGCGCGCGGCGGATTCACTCGCTGGACATCCTCGAACAGGGCGAGCGTCGGCTGCTCCTGCGCGTCCGGTGCGCTTCGGGCACGTACATCCGGAAACTGTGTCACGATATCGGGCTGGCGGCGGGGACCGGCGCACACATGGGCGATCTCCGCCGGACGGCGACCGGTACCTTCGACGACGCGTCGCTGTCGACGATGCACGACCTCGTCGACGCGCTAGCGTTTGCCGACGAGGGTGACGAGGGGAAACTCCGCGAGATTGTCCAGCCGGCGGAGCGCGCGCTGGTCCACCTGCCGCGGGTCACGATTGCACCGAGTGCTGCTCGGGAAGTCGAAGACGGTGCGCCGGTGTATGCGCCGGGTGTCATCGAAACTGGGCCGGCCGAAGCCGGCGACGCGACGCCCGAGACGGGTTCGCAGGTTGTCTGTGTCACGCCCGACGGCGCTGCGGTCTGTCTGGGAACGCTCGTCGGCGACCCGGACGCCGACAGCGGCCTCGTTGTCGAACTCGACCGCGTGCTGGTGTAGGTCGTCGTTCCGGGGCCAACGTCGATAATTCCGGGTCAGGGACTCATGAGCCGCGGGAAAAGCTAAGAACGCTTCACGCATAGTACTAGTATGGACCGATGGGTCGACCCCGACGAGGCCGACCCGGCGCAGTGGCGTGGAACGGGACCGTACGACGACCTGCGCCGGGGCGAGGAGACGGTCTCAGTGCTCGAACGCGCAAGTCGGACGCCACTGCCGTATCAGTACGAGATCGATATCCACCATGACGACGACGTCGCCGAGCAGTTCCGGTCCAGCGAATACAAACACGCACGTATCGTCTACAACAGCGGTGTTGACGCCAACCGACGGATCAAGCTCCTTACCCGCGGAGTGCTGTGGGGTGGCGACGAACTACACCAGCGGTTTCAGGCGCAGTACCGTCGACCGCCGCCACCCACTGAGACCGTTCCGTTCGGTGAGTATACCGTCTGGACCCGGTACCAGTACGGGACCATCGAGCGAACAGACGACGGACTAACGTTCACTGAGAGCGAGGCGAACCCGGACGAATCGCTCCGGGAACTCGACTGGGCGACCCTTTTCGACCCGGTCCGGGAACGGCTCGCAGAGTTGGAACTGGTTCGGAACCCCTCCTTCGCGAAATACCGCTTGAAAGAACTCGGTGAGTGGACTGCCTATCGAACGCGGTTCCAGTACGACCCCGGCGCGTTCGCCATCGGTCCCTGATTAGGGGATCTATAATAAATCAGGATGGGGTGGTACACAACGGCATGAAGCACCTACTAACTGCGGTCCCGCTTCAGCCCGGTGGCGGGTTCCTCGAACTGGCGCTGCTGTTTCTCGTCCTCGCCGTCGTTGCTGGGCTGGCCGGCCTGGGGGGCGTGGCGGGGCTCAGCATGCGAATAGCGAAGATACTCGTCGTCGTGTTCCTCGTCCTGATGGTCGTTAGCTTCCTCCTGTGACGCCGGCTTCGGTGGGTAGTGTCACCGCCACACCGTTTCTGAATCCTTTTATCCATGTGACGACTTCTATCGGGTATGACCGAGCAGGACGCAGCCGACGACACGGCCGCGACGGAGGAGTCGACCGCGAGCGAGGCGCAAGCGGACGGCAACGTCGACGCGGATTTCGAAGACGCCCCCGAGGACGTCACCGCGGACGAGGTTGACCTGGGCGAGTTCGACGTCGACGACGATCTGGTCGACCGGGTCGCCGAATCGGACCCCGAAGACGTCGCTCGGGAACTCTCCGCACTGCGGACACGCGTAGACAGTCTCGAATCGCAGGTCGAACAGCAGGACGACGACATCGAGGAGCTAGAGGAGAAGCTCAAGCGCAAGCAAGCGGAGTTCCAGAACTACAAAAAGCGGATGGACAAGCGCCGCGAACAGGAACAGAAGCGCGCCACCGAAGACCTCGTGACGCGGCTGCTCGACGTTCGGGACAATCTGGAGCGCGCGCTCGGACAGGACGAGGACACCGATATCAGAGGCGGGGTCGAGTCCACGCTCCGGCAGCTTGACGACGTGCTCGACGCCGAGAACGTCGAGGTCATCGACCCCGAGCCCGGCGGAGACGTCGACCCGACACAGCATCAGGTGCTCGCCCGCGTCGACAGCGACCAGCCGGACGGAGCCATCGCCGATGTCCACCGGCCGGGCTACGAGATGGCCGACAAAGTGCTACGCGAGGCACAGGTCACCGTCAGCGAGAGCGAGGAGTAGCGGGCGACCACGATGGTATAGCGGTCGTATTGCGGTACATTAAATAATCACCGGTCAGGGAACGCCACCGAGTATAAAACCGCCCGGAGGAGGCCCCTTTGTCCGTTTTTCCGGTCAGTACATCTAGCAACTTTTAACCGGCGCAATCCGCTATGAGCGGGTAAGATGGCGAGCAACAAGATTCTGGGTATCGACCTTGGGACCACGAACAGCGCGTTCGCGGTCATGGAAGGTGGCGACCCCGAAATCATTGTCAACGGCGAAGGCGAGCGGACGACACCCTCTGTCGTCGCGTTCGACGACGGCGAGCGACTCGTCGGGAAACCGGCGAAGAACCAGGCGGTAAAGAACCCCGACGAGACCATCCAGTCGATCAAGCGCCACATGGGCGAGGACGACTACTCGGTCGAACTGGACGGGGAGGAGTACACGCCGGAGCAGGTCTCGGCGATGATCTTGCAGAAGATCAAACACGACGCCGAGGAGTACCTCGGCGACGAGATCGAGAAGGCCGTCATTACCGTCCCGGCGTACTTCAACGACCGACAGCGCCAGGCGACCAAGGACGCCGGGGAGATCGCCGGCTTCGAGGTCGAGCGCATCGTCAACGAGCCGACCGCGGCCGCGATGGCCTACGGCCTCGACGACGAGTCCGACCAGACCGTCCTCGTGTACGACCTCGGGGGCGGCACCTTCGACGTCTCCATCCTCGATCTCGGTGGGGGCGTCTACGAGGTTGTCGCCACGAACGGGGACAACGACCTCGGTGGCGACGACTGGGACCACGCCATCATCGACTACCTCGCAGACGAGTTCGAGGCTGAACACGGCATCGACCTGCGCGACGACCGGCAGGCCCTCCAGCGGCTGACCGAAGCCGCCGAGGAAGCCAAGATAGAACTCTCCTCGCGCAAGGAAACTCGCATCAACCTCCCGTTCATCGCGACCACGGACGACGGGCCGCTGGACCTCGAACAGAAGGTCACGCGCGCGAAGTTCGAGTCCCTTACCGAGGACCTCATCGAGCGCACCGTCGGGCCGACGGAGCAGGCGCTTGCTGACGCGGACTACACAAAGAGCGACATCGACGAGGTCATCCTCGTCGGCGGTTCGACGCGGATGCCCCAGGTGCAAGACCAGGTCGAAGAGATGACTGGGCAGGAGCCGAAGAAGAACGTCAACCCCGACGAGGCCGTCGCGCTGGGCGCGGCCATTCAGGCCGGCGTCCTCTCGGGCGACGTGGACGACATCGTCCTGCTCGACGTGACGCCGCTATCGCTGGGTGTCGAGGTCAAGGGTGGTCTGTTCGAGCGGCTCATCGACAAGAACACGACCATCCCGACCGAGGAATCGAAGATCTTCACGACCGCCCAAGACAACCAGACGCAGGTCCAGATCCGCGTCTTCCAGGGCGAGCGTGAGATCGCCGAGGAGAACGAACTGCTCGGCGCGTTCGCGCTCTCCGGCATCCCGCCAGCCCCCGCGGGCACGCCCCAGATCGAGGTGTCGTTCAACATCGACGAGAACGGTATCGTCAACGTCGAAGCCGAAGACAAGGGCTCGGGCAACAAGGAGGACATCACCATCGAGGGCGGTGCCGGACTCTCCGACGAACAGATCGAGGAGATGCAACAGGAGGCCGAACAGCACGCCGAAGAAGACGAGCAGCGCCGCGAGCGCATCGAGGCCCGCAACGAGGCCGAGGCCTCGGTCCGCCGTGCCGAGACGCTCCTCGACGAGAACGAGGAGGAGATCGACGAGGACCTCCAGTCCGACATCGAGGCGAAAATCGAGGACGTCGAGGAAGTCCTCGAAGACGAGGACGCCACGAAGGAAGACTACGAGGAGGTCACCGAAACCCTGAGCGAGGAACTGCAGGAGATCGGCAAGCAGATGTACCAGGACCAGGCCCAGCAGGCCGCCGGCGGTGCCGCGGGCGCTGGTCCGGGCGGCGCAGCCGGGGCCGGCGGAGCCGCTGGGCCAGGTGGCGCAGCAGGCGGCGCTGCAGAGCAGGGCGAGGAGTACGTCGACGCCGACTTCGAAGACGTCGACGACGAGGACGAGGACTAACAGGACGAGGCCGAGTCGTCGGCTCGGAAGATGAGCGAAGCGATATCTTCCGGTGTTTCGAGACGTGAGCGGAGCGAACGTCTCGAAGACGATGACGAAGAATAAGTCGTTTTCACCAGCTCGTTAGACGTGTCTGGCGGGCTCGCAACGGTGAACGGCACATATTTTTTGAGTGCCGGAAGTGCTGAAGCTGAATCCACGGGTCTGGGGAGCGTTGTCGGATTCACGAAGCGGTCGGATTGGGTCAGTAGGAGTATCTGTTCAGTACATGGCTGCGTTCCATCATGTTGAGTTGACAATCGCTGTGAGCGGGCACATCGCTGTTCCGATCCTCCTAACCAAGGAATCGGAGTATTAGTAGGGATCGCCTAGCGCAGGTAACCCTGATAATCAAAACAGTATAAGATAATGAAAATAGCGCATATATATCAGATAGTCGAGCGTACGGCCGCACAGTGAGCAACCAGAAACAGATACAAGCGCAGCGGCTGAGCACCCACCTCGACGCGGTGCGACACGAAGACCGTCGGCAGATACTCTTAGCGATACGTGACACGGAGCGGTGGCGGCCGTCCATCTCGGAGTTCGACGGCGGTCGGACACCAGTGGGCGAGCCGGCAATCCCGGCGGACCTCTATCACCGGCATCTCCCGAAGTTAGCGGAGATAGGGCTCATCGAATGGGACCAGGAGACCCACTGGGTAACACGCGGCCCGGAGTACGAGCAGGTCCGGCCGCTCCTTGCGTTCCTCTTCGAGAACTACGACGAGTGAGAGATAGGGAGCGCAAAATCCCGAACTGCGTTGTTCGCTAATCCTGTTCGAGTGGCGTCATTTCCACGACGCCCTGCGAGAGGAGGCGGCGCGCGATGACGATGAGTCCGTTTCTGAGTCCGGTCGCGAAGATGGCTTGTTCGTTGCCGGTCTGCGGGTCGATTGAGCTGACGAGCATCGCTGACCGGTCGACGAGCAGGAGCCGCCCGACAGCAGCATCCTCCTGCGGGGTTATCTCGCCGCGGAGCCAGTCCAGTTCCGACAGGAACGCGGTGGCGCGTGGGATCTCCCGTTCCACGCGGTCCCGTATCGATGCGGACCCGCTACCGACGATAAGATCGATATCCGAGTCGATGGAATTGAGTTGCTCGATCAGTGGCTCGGTGAGGACCGCGTCGGAACCGATGACGAGGACCACTTCGTCAGTGGCCTCCTCGATGATTGCCGCGGCACGGTTCTCGATAGCGTCGGACCCGGAGAGCGACCAGACCTCCTGTAGCTCGGCCTCGTCGTCGTCGGACTCGATGCTTCCCATCTCGCGCAGCGCGGACTGGAGGCGTTCGACGCGCTCTTCGTACTGATCGCGGAGCGTTTCGGTGGCCTCGGAGAGCGGGACAGCCCGGAACTGCTGGGGGCTCGAATGCTGGACCTCGACCAGCCCCTTCGCTTCGAGAATCCGAACGGCGTCGTAGACGCGCGTTCTCGGAACCTCCGTTACCTCGCTCAATCCCTTCGCTGTACCGCTGGACATCCGAGAGAGTCCGACAAAACATTTCGCCTCGTACTCTTTCAGGCCCAACTCCTGGAGTAAACTTACTGCTTCTTCGTGTGTTGCATCAGATGTCATGTGTCCCAACCTTCATCTCGGTGGAAGCCGAGGATGTGTAGAGAGATGACGCCCACAGGTAAAAGACGTTGTTACTGTAACACTGTCGGCTCTCGTCTCAGTGAGCGGTGGTCGACGAACGATCCACGGTGTATCGTAACTGAATGGGCCTCTAGCCGTTGTAATCGGTGATGTGTGTCGACGTTGTTTCTACGCGACAGTTATATTTACTCAATTAATCACACAACTGTTATACATGGGTCCTGACTATGAGTAGTTGGCACGCAGCAATCTATGTGTCCCAACCACATCTGCTGCGTGCTACTTTCAAAAAGTCGGTCCGACAGGCTTTGAGCGATGTGTCCGGAACGTGATTCGGCCGAAGCGGATCGCTGTCAGATAGAACTCAGCAGTCATCTCGCTGCCCGTAACTTCACCGCCCGATGGAAACAGTTCACTCCGAAAAGCAAGTTCATCAGATAGCTATTGTATCAGCCTACGGTTATAAACTGTAACCAGTACTGTACATTCGCGGACACGTAACCGGTGTTCACTCGGGTATTAGGTAGCCGTATTATACATCACATATCCAACTGATGAATTGACAGTAGAATTAATATGATAGATAGACATATTTCCAGTAATGAGTGGGTCCGACAGGCGGCCCGACCGGACATCTGACGACCCGGACACCCTCCACGCGGAGTTCGACTGGGACGTTGTCTCACCGTCAGTCGCGGTGATGCAAACGGTCGCGATCGCGGCTGACCGAGAGGCCATAGAGCTATCGCCCCTCATCGAAACGCTCGATCCGGACGCGCTTGACGAGCTATTTGTCCATGCATCAGGTCCGGACAGAGCCGTCTCGCTCTCGTTTCAGCTGGACGACTACGCAGTGACCGTGACCGGAGCCGGGGACGTGTATGTCCGCACCGGGCCCGTCCGTTCGTGACCGTTTGCAGGACAGGCACACCACCGATGGCGGCCGGTGACGCTTCCCGGAGACGCTATACGGACCCGCCCGTGAGGTGCAAACAGTCAGCCAGTCTCGTTACCGAGCGTCACTGTGTCGAGCGTCGTCGTCCGCTCGCCCGGCGCACCGAGTGGGCGGCCGGTCCAGCGAACCGCAATCGTATCGCCGCTGTCGAGGAAGAAGCCGACGGAGACGTCGCCGTCAAGGTAGTTACCGTCACCGTCTGAGTCCACGCGCGGGTCGTCAAGAACGATTGTATCGTCAGATTCGACGGGTAGCTGGTCCGCCTCAGCCCACGTCAGCGTGGTCGAGCGGTTCCGGTCGGCATCAGTGACGACGAGCGCCAGCGCGTGCGTGCTGGTGTCCGTGAGTCTGTCCCCGCCAGCGTGGGTAAGCGTGACCGCCCCTGCCTCGGCGTCGAACTGGCCGTCGATGGTGACCGACGGGGACGCCGTCCGCAGGTCCGCGCCGGGGCCGACGACGAGTGCGGCCAGCCCGACGACGGCCAGCGCCGCGAGCCCCCAGACTGCGACTCGCTCGACCGTGACGAGACCCCGGTGACCACGCGACGACTCAGGATTCATTGCCCGAATCCTCCCCCGGCACGGAAATAAGCGCCCCGGTACGGTCCGAACGCTGGAGTCGTTAGTTGAATGTTCGAGGACCCGTTCAATTGGACCACGGTAAAGAGCTATAGTAGCCATTGAACAGCAATGCACACCTGATCGCACGACAGCAGTGTGATCAGTGTGTAAGCAGTACAGTCAAACACTACTAGTCGGCAACCCGTTCTTTTGAAGTAGCTCAATCGTCTAAGCCTCGTACAACGAATGAGTCAGGATTTCTACGAGATACTCGGTGTCTCTCGGGACGCCTCCGAAGACGAGATCAAGGAGGCCTATCGAGAGAAAGCCCGGGAATACCACCCGGACGTGAGCGACGACCCCGACGCCGAGGAGAAGTTCAAGAAAGCCAAGAAAGCCAAGGAGGTCCTTACCGACGAGGAGAAGCGCCAGATGTACGACCAGATGGGCCACGAGCGCTTCGAGCAGGCCGAGAAGCGCGGCGGCGCTGGCGGTGGCGGCGGCCGCGGCGGCATGGGCGGGGACCCGTTCGGCGGCGGCGCTGGCGGCTTCGATATGCAGGATATCTTCGACCAGTTCTTCGGTGGCGGTGGCCGCGGTGGGCGCGGTGGCAGCCGACGGCGGCAGGGCCAGGACCTCCAGACGCGACTGGAAATCGACCTCGAAGAGGCGTACAACGGCGCGACAAAGCAGCTGAACGTCACCCGGCCGGAAGCCTGCGACGACTGTGACGGGGCCGGGCATCCGCCGGGGGCCGACTCGGAGACCTGCCCGGAGTGTAACGGGCAGGGCCAGACGACGCAGGTCCAGCAGACGCCGATGGGCCGGGTTCAGCAGCGGACGACTTGCCGCCGGTGTGACGGCGAGGGAACGCTGTACGACGAGACGTGTTCGACCTGTCGGGGCAACGGCGTCGTCCAGAACGACGCGAGCCTCGAAGTCGAGATCCCGGCCGGCATCGCCAACGGGCAGACGCTCCGGATGGAGCGCGAGGGCGCGCCCGGGGAGCACGGCGGCCCGAACGGCGACCTGCTCATCGAGGTGAGCGTCCGCGACCATCCGGACTTCGAGCGCGACGGCGACGACCTGCAACACCAGCAGGCCATCTCGTTCCCGCAGGCCGTCTTCGGCGACACCATCACTGTCCCGACGCTGGACGGCGAAGTCGAAGTCGACGTGCCCAGCGGGACCCAGAGCGGCGAGGTGTTCCGACTGGAGGGCAAAGGAATGCCGCGACTCCGCCGACGCGGCAAGGGTGACCTCTACGTACAGGTGCAGGTCGTCACGCCCGACAGCCTCAACGCCGAACAGAAGGAGGCCCTCGAACAGTTCGCGGAGGCCGGTGGCGAGGAGGTCGACGTCGAGGAAGGCTTCTTCGAGAAACTGAAGAACTCGCTGTAGTCAGTCGCCGCTCGCCGGCGTCCCGTCTGAGCCGGACTGACCCTCGTACTTCGCAAGCGCCGTCGAGAGCGCGGCGTCGGCATCGACATCGAGTTGTTCACACAGCGCGAGCAGCGCGAACAGGGCGTCGCCGAGTTCCTCCTCCCGTATCGACAGCGCCGTCGAGTCGGTACCGTAGCCGGTCGTTTCGTTGACTTCGGCCGCGATGTCACCGAGTTCAGCCACCACGTCGAGCAGCCGGTGGGCGGGCGGTGTGTCGAAGTCATTGTATCCGAGTACGTCGGCGACTTGTTGTTGTCTTTTCATTTCTAGAGCGTGGAGGAGGCCACTTATATCGGCTTTGTGGCCGCGCTGTTTTTCATCGGCGGGGCCGAACGACGACACATGCAGGTACTCGGTGACCTTGTCGCGCAGGCCCGCGACCGCGACGGCGTTCTCTTTCGCTCGCCGGAGCGGTCGACACCGTACAGCTACTCCGATTTCGCCACGAACGCCTGGAAAGGAGGAAATCTGCTGCGACACTACGGCGTCCGGCACGGGACGCGGGTTGCCGTCGTCGTCGGCCCGAAAGAGCCAACTGACGAGGACCAGCCGGGCTACCTTCGGGACGGGCCGGACGCGCTGCTTGCCTTCCTCGCGGCCGCGCTCGATGGCGCGGTCGTGGATATGGACCCGCCGAATGCGGTCGATGCGACGGCGCTTATCGCACCAGCGGCGTGGCTCGACCGCTACACGCAGGGGCCAGGGACGAAGGGATTAGCATACGGCGGCCCAGTCGATGATCCCACCATCGCCCAGTTCGAGCGGGAGCTGTGGAGCGAGAACCCGCTCCAGCCGCCGGGCGAAGTCGCGCCCGAGGACAACGTGCTGGCGGCCGACAGAACGTACACGCACGGCGAGCTCATGGCCGAAAGCGGTCGTGTCGTCGCAGACTACGATATCGGCGCGGAGACGACTGTCGCGCTCCGGGCACCGATGACGACGGCGGGGGCAATCGTCGCCGGACTGCTTGCGCCGATGCGGGCCGGCGCGACGGTGGTGTTCGGTGGCGACGAGACTGGGGATATCGCTGTTGCTGACGGGGATGCGCCGGAAGAAACCGTTGTTCGGCCAGACGACACGACGCCGTCGTAGCTCCTTTTAATCGTCCGCTACGGGGCCGTTTAGCGAGTCGCGCGGTACTCGCCGTGTTTGACGCCGAGCGCTAGAATTAGCGCGAAGACGACTATCTGCCCGACACTGACGGGAAGTGCGATACTCGAAGGCATTCCCATGAACGAGCCACTCACCATTACCCCGACAAGGACGAGAAAGGCGATTGCAGTCTTTGTCGTATCGAATTCCATAACAGCCGATCATTGGAGCCCGGGTCGTCTAAACGTTGGCTTTGCGGTTACTCTGTCGGGCGGACGAAGTCCGCAAGCGTCACCAGTAGGCCGAGCACCCACCCCAGCGGGATAGAGATGCCGAGCCAGATGATGACGTAGGCGATACCTTCCCGGTCGAAGTTCTCGATAAAGAACTCAGCGACGCCGACGGAGGCCAGCACCTCGTAGAGGAACCACCGGGACAACGAGTCGCTCGCGGGAATGACGACGGAGGCGACGGTCGTCGAGTACAGCGCTGCGACGACCGGCGGCAGGAAAATGGCCGTCATAGCGAACGGATATGCCAGCGCGACCGTCGTCCCACGGCCGCCGACCCGCCGGAACGTGACCGCGAGCGCGCTCGATAGCGTCGCAACGCCGCCGGCGACAACCACGGCGGTGAACCCACCCGACACGAGGTCGATACTCCCCGGTTCGAGTCGCGCGAGAGCCGCCAGGCCACCCCAGGCGACGACGGAGAGTAGAACGACGCCGACGACGCCCAGGCGGGTCGCCGTGCCGTCGATGCGACGGGTCTGGTAGCGCAGGACGACGCCACACAGTACCAGCGGATACACCAGCGCGATGACTGGGACCCCGAGCGCAGACCAGAGGCGATAGAGGGCCAACCCGACCGAGGAGTCCGGCGTCCACGTCCCGAGGACGGTGTCGTTAGCGTTTCGCTGACGTGGATACACGAGTTCCATCCACGTTTCGTGTAATCTATTGAGGTCGATACGGATCCCGCCGACGACCCCGTGGCTTCCGGTAGACATACCGGTGGTTTCGTTCTACCGGCGTTAAATGTTTCACGGCAGCCGTGGCAGTTGTGATATGCTGTGAAGAGTACTGCCCCGATTCGAAACCGACATATTCAGGACGGGGAGTCACAAACGGTCAGGTATGACAGACGGTAGAGCGGACGTGTCCCGTCGGGGCTTCCTGCGGACGGCGGCAGGGGCCACGGCTGCGTCGGCCGCAGCAGGCACCGCGACCGCACAGGAAGGCACCGAGGGCGGCGACGGCGGTGGAGGCGGCGGCGAGCCGGACTACGGCGGTTTCCTGGACCAGGTAGGGAACTTCGACGGGTCGACCGTCGACGCAACCGGACAGGACACAGCGACGGTGGAGGTCGGCGTGCAGGCCAACGGCGGAGCCTTCGGCTTCGGCCCGCCCGCAATTCACGTCGACAACGGCGCGACCGTCCAGTTCGAGTGGACAGGTAACGGCGGCGGCCACAACGTCGTCTCGGACGGCGACGGGCCGCTGGACTCCGGTAGCGCTGTCTCAAGCGCCGGCGTCAACTACGAGCACACCTTCGAGGAGGACGGCATCTACCCCTACGTCTGCGTGCCACACGAGAGCCTCGGCATGAAGGGGGCCGTCGTCGTCGGGACGGACTACCCAGCGAAGTCCTCCGGCGGCGGTGGTGGTAGTGGGAGCTCCGGCCCGCCGGAAGTGCCAAACAGCGCGAAAACGCTCGGCGTCGCAACCTCGTTCGTGATGGTCGCGACGCTCGGACTCGCGTACTTCTTCATCCGGTACGGCGGCGACTACGAGACGCCCGAGTAACGCTCCGTCGCCGCGTTACACCGAATCCGGACCGGCGTGAATCTCCAGATCGACGTCCCGTTCCTGCCCTTCGAGGTCCTCGACGACACGTTCGACGATTTTGGTCGCCTCTTTGCGGATGAGCGGCTTGACTTTCTCGATGACCCAGTCCATCGAAACGAGTCTGGGGAGGTCGACGGCATTGTCCGAGGCCGACCCGGGGTCGAACGCAACGTGAAACCGCACCCGTGACGCCGTCTCCACGTCCGCCGGGACGCCGTCCGGGTCAGGCTCGACTGCCCAGTACCCTTCGGCGTCGATGTCTTTGACGATCCGCCAGTCGATACGCGTCGGCGGCGAAACGTCAGTCACCGCCGACCGAGCGGTGTAGGAGAGCTTCCACCACGAGAACACGAGGTCGTAGTTCGTCCCCGGCGAGCCGTCGCCGTCCTGTACCACGCGATCGAGATACTCCGAGTATCGCGCGTAGCCCGGAAAGTCCAACAGAAACTCGTAGACCTCTTCGGGTGGGACGTACACGACCGTGCTGACCTCGACTTCGTCCACGTCTGTGACACCGGATGTACTGAAGGTAAACTTTCGGGCATCGAACCCCGGCCGTGGCCGCGCTTTTTGCCGAAACATTTCCACAGAGCATAATTACGAACAGAAAATATTATCACTCTGTATTGGATATGGTGACAGTACCATGAGTGCATCCGATATCCAGTCCGCTGATACCGACAGCGAGCACGAGACCAGCGGGTGGGACGCCGTCCGCGATCTCCCGCCGAGCGCGAAACTCGTCGCGAAAGTCCTGGAGTACAACGAGACTCTGACTCAGAGCCAACTCGCCGAGGAGACGCTGCTGCCACCGCGGACGGTCCGGTACGCACTCTCCCGCCTCGAAGATGTCGGCGTTATCGACTCCCGGTTTTCCTTCGCCGACGCGCGAAAACGGATCTACACGCTGCAGGTCGAGTAGCCACCCGACACGACTCACGTCGAGTAATCGAACCCTGTATTCCGCGCCAAGAACCGTTTTACCGCTCCTTGTCGCCCGTTGACAGTGTGAGGACAACGTTGATTAGTCAGCCTCACAAGACATCTGGTATGAAAGTCGTCCTGATTGGTGTCGGGCAGGCTGGCGGGAAAGTAACCCAGTCGCTTGCCCAGTTCGATTACGACATGGGGTTCGACGCTGTCCGGGGGGCCCTCGCCGTTAATACGGCGCGAGCCGACCTCCAGGACCTCGATATCGACACGGCCCTCATCGGACAGGACCGCGTGAAAGGTCACGGCGTCGGCGGTGACAACGAACTCGGGGCCCAGATTATGCAGGAGAACGCCACCGAGGTGCTCGACGAACTCGACGGGCGCATCACGACCGAGGCCGAGGCCATCGTCGTCGTCGCCGGACTCGGCGGTGGCACTGGCTCCGGCGGCGCACCGATGCTCGCCCGCGAACTCAAGCGCATCTACGAGAAGCCGGTGTACGTCCTCGGCATCCTCCCCGGCCGGGACGAAGGCGGTCTGTACCAGGCAAACGCCGGTCGCTCGCTCAAGACCGCCGCCCGCGAGGCCGATTCCCTCCTCCTCGTCGACAACGACGCCTGGCGGGGCAGCGGCGACAGCGTCGCTGCCGGGTTTGAACGCGTCAACGACGCTATCTCCCAGCGCGTCGGCCTGCTGTTTGCCTCCGGCGAGGCTGTCGAGGGAGTCGGTGAGAGCGTCGTCGACTCCTCGGAGATCATCAACACGCTCAGGGGCGGCGGTATCGCCTCCATCGGCTACGCCAGCGCCGAGGCCAGCGAGGACGCCGGTGAGAACGTCAACACCATCACCAGCGTCACCCGGAAAGCCCTCCTCACGAGCATGAGCCTGCCCAACGCGGTCAAGGCCGACTCGGCCCTCCTCGTCGTCGCGGGCGACCCCGAACGCCTCTCGCGGAAGGGCGTCGAACGAGCGCGCCGCTGGGTGGAAGACCAGACCGGGAGCATGGAGGTCCGGGGCGGGGACTTCCCGCTCGGCTCCGACAAAATCGCGTCGCTCATCGTCCTTTCGGGCGTCGAACGGTCCGAACGGGTCGACGAGTTCATGAAGCGCGCCCGCGAGGCGGCCGACTCCCAGGGCGGGACGACCGACCCGGACGAGTTCACAAACGACAAACTGGACGGACTGTTCTAAACTGTTTTCGGCGCAGATACCGGAATTACTCGACTGAGACGGCAGCCTCAGGCGAGGCTGCTACCGTCGAACTTCGCGCGGTCGAAGTCGTGGTCGAGCAGGTCGAGAACGGTCGGCGCGATGTCGTAGAGGTCGGCGTCTTCGATGCGAACGTCCGGGTCATCAACCAGGAGCGTCGCGTTGTCGAAGCTGTGCATGCCGTTTCGCGGCCCGACACCGAAGACGTCATCGGAGCCCTTGAATCCGGCCTTCAGGTCGAACCCGTGGTTCGGAACGACGGTGAGATCCGGCGCGATGTCATCGTGGTCGCCGCGGAAGGCGTCTTCCTTGGTCACGACACGGTCGGCGACCTTCTTGCCGTCCGGGCCTTCCAGCGATTCGAGTTTCTCCTTGAGGTCCGCACGGACGGACTCGTACTCGGATTCGGGAACGCTGCCGTTCGGTTCGCGGCCCTCCAGATTAATGTAGAAGCGACCGGGGATGAGCGAGTAGGCTTTCGTGTCCTCGCTGATGTCGCCGAGTTCGGAATGGTCGTCGGTCGCATAGTCGAGCCACCCCTCCTGCTGGAGCCACTCGTTGAAGTGAACCTCGTAGTCGAGGGAGGTGAAGCCGTGGTCCGAGGCGACGACCATCGTCACGTCGTCGGGGAGTCGGTCGCGTAGGTCACCGAGATAGGCATCGACCTGCTTGTAGAACTCGAAGAACGCCTCCTGGTTCTCGCCGTCGCGCTCGTAGTCTTTGAACAGGAAGTGGTTGACCCGGTCAGTGGTCATGAACACCCCGAAAAACAGGTCCCAGTCGTCCTGCTCGACGTAGTGTTTGAACGCTTCGTAGCGTTTTTCTAGCGTCTTGTGGGCGTCCTCGACGAAATCGCTCTTGTCGTCGTCGTGGCCGAGTTTGGCGTTGACGTCGATCCGGTAGTCGCTGTCCTGAAGGTGATCTCGGAGTTCGTCCGGGTAGGCGGCCTTGTCCACGCCCGGTGAGAGGAAGCCCGACACCATCCGCTGGACGTTCCGCTGTGGCGGGAAGGTAACCGGCACGTTCAGAACCGTGGCATTGCGGCCATCGTCGGTGACGCGGTCCCAGAGGCGCGTCGCCTGCACGTCACGCCCCATCGGGACGTAGGTGTCGTATGACCCGACCTCACGGTCCTGAAAGCCGTAGACACCCGTTTGTCCGGGGTTAACGCCAGTCGTCAAAGCCGGCCAGCAGGCGCTAGACTCGGGCGGGACGATGCTGTCAATGGGGCCGGCGCTTCCGTCCGATGCCATCTCCGTGAGGTTCGGGAACACGTCGGGGTGTTCGTCGATGAGGCTGAACGGTACGCCGTCAATGCCGAAGAAGGCAACACGCGGTGCGTCGTCTCCCTTCAATCGGTCGAATAATCCCATACGACCCGTTAGTCAGGTCAGGAACAAGAAACTTCTTTTCGGAGCCGCGTCACCGAAAGCGGCAAAACCATCGATACAGCCCACGCTCAGGACGACTGGTCCGCGTTCTCCGGAACCACGGTCAGATGTGCGATTCCGGGTGTCGACCGCCGCTCGACTCGCGGAACGACAGTCGTGTGGTCCAGCGCCGCGTCGGTGTCATCAGTAGCCATACACATATCGATAGTAGTTACACGGACAAAAAATTACCCATGCTCATACATAATCGGAGACACCTGCCGGTATTACTTCTGGAAATACGGCGGCGGTGGAACAAAACCGCAAAAATGTGGTCCCGGAAGCGTCAGTTGAACTCTTCGTCGTACAGTTCCTGGGCGTGGACAATAGCGTCCTTTGCGGCTTCTTTGTCCTCCCAGCCCAGCGTTTCGACTTCTTTGCCTTCTTCGAGGTTCTTGTAGGTCGAGAAGAACTCGTCGATCTCGTCGAGGGTCTGCTGCGGGATGTCGTCGAGGTCCTCAATGTGATCGTAGCGCGGGTCCTCGATCGGAACTGCGATGACCTTATCGTCTTGCTCGCCGTCGTCGTCCATCTTCATCAGGGCCACGGGACGGGCCTCGATGACACAGCCGGGGAACGTCTGGTCTTCGACGAGGACTAACACGTCGAACGGGTCCTCGTCGTCGTAGTACGACTGCGGGATGAAACCGTAGTCAGACGGGTAGTGAACGTTCGAGTGGAGAACACGGTCGAGGACGACACCAGGGATGTCCTTCTCGTATTCGTACTTGTTACGCTCGCCTTTCAGGCACTCGACGACAGCGTAGATCTCTTCGGGCGGGTTCGGTCCAGTTTCCAGGTCTTCCCAGAGGTTCGTCATCACCGGCGACTGCGCGACGCCGTCAAAAAATCCTTTCGTAATAGCCACAGCTATTCGGTATTATGCGCTATATAACCCAATAATATCTAACTATAGATATATTCTTAGATTACACTTACTACCTGTAAACGACAATCTGAAAGCAGATTAATCGGAAACTCAATTTAACTGAACCCATATAATATAATTTTCTCGATATTATTGTACCTGCTAGTTGTGTGGTGGTTAATGCCCCACAGCAGGCGTTGTGCGCCAGAGTTAACAAGTGTTAAATAGCTTGCTGACATTTACTCAACTATGTCAGAGGCACAAACAGTTACTGACAGTCCGGGCATCGCAAAAGAGCTTACCGCTTTTCAGCAGAATATCCTGGTAATACTCGCTGAAGAGCCACGGTATGGTCTCGCTATCAAGCGCGAACTGGAAGAATACTACGACGACGAAGTCAACCACGGTCGCCTGTACCCGAACCTCGACGACCTCGTCGAGATGGGGCTCGTCGAGAAGAGCGAACTCGACAAGCGAACGAACCAGTACTCCCTGACCGAGTCGGGCAAGGACGCAGTCCTCGACCAGCTCGGATGGGTGTTCGGGAAGTTCATCTCCGATGACGGTCGAGCCGACGAACTCCGTGACCTGATCGCGGCGCAGCAGTAGACTCGCATCTGGGCACCTGCGAACTACTGTTAATCAATTCTTAATGCGAACCAAACCTGGCTACCGGCGGGTATACCGAACGGTTACGCGTCGGGGACGCGGCCACCGGCTTCTTCCACAGTGAGACGGATCGACTGGTCGAGGGCCGACTGTTGTTCCGCAGTTGGCCACGCGTTCCGTCGGACGTAGTCGTCCCGAAACTCCTGAATTTCGTCCGGTGTCGCCTCCGAGATGGGCTTCGCGTAGTGGTTACCCATGAAATCGGCGAGCAGCTCCGCGTTGGCGCCGTGTGTCTCACCGTGTGTTTCGGTCACAGCTTCGACGACGGCTCGGTTTGCAGCGTCGATTTCCGCCCACTCGTCCGGGTCGCCGGGGCCCGAAAGCCGTATCTCGACGCCACGGTCGATGTCGTCGACCCGCTCCGGACGGATGACGCCGTCATCGACCCATTCGACGGGATGGCAGACGAGTACGTCACCCGTCTCGTCGTTTCTGATACGGGCAGTGTAGTCGTACTCCGCGAGGATTTCGTCGCGTTCAGTCCTGTAGGCGTCGGCCTCGGCATCATCAACTACTTCGCGAGCGAGCCTGGTCAGCCGTTCGGCCTGTTCGGTCACATCTGTCGGCAGGTCAGTCATCGTCGAGTGCGTCGTTAGCTAGTTCGTCTGCACGGTCGTTTATTTCCCGCGGAACATGCTCGATCTGCCAGTCGTCGAAGTCGGTCAGCAGTTCGCGCACGCGGACACGGCTTTCGCGCAGGTCTGGGTCGTTCGTATCCCACTCGCCACGAACCTGTTTGACGATAAGCTCTGAGTCACCCCGGATATGGACATCGTCGAATCCGTAATCGCGTGCGACTTCAACCGCGCGGATGAGCGCCTTGTACTCCGCCTGGTTGTTTGTCGCCGTTCCTATCGTTTCTCCACCCTCCGTGACAATCCCGCTGTCGTCAACCAGCACGTAGCCGACTGAGGCCGGTCCCGGGTTTCCCCGCGATGCGCCATCAAAATATGCATGGACGCGCCCGCCGTCAGTGCCGCGCAGCAGGGCCTCAAGTCGTGCAGTCCCCTCACCCTGTACGACGACTTTTCCGTCGTAGGCGACCGCCGTCGCGCCGCCGTATTCGACGCGCCAGCGCTCGTGGTCGGTGTTTCCCGCGTCAATGTCGAGTCCCGCATCCGCCAGACGCTCGCGGGCCGTCGTCTCGTCGCATTCGATGACCGGCATTGTCCGAGGGTGGCTGACCCGTCGGTATAGACGTTGTGGTCGGCCCGTCAGTTTCCGGCGTTTCTGCTGATTCGCTCGGCACCGGTCTGTCGACCCTCTTCACCGCCGAGTACCCGACCGAGAACACCGACCAGCCCGCCGACGGTGACAACGGCTCCGGCGGCGAACATTATCGACAGGATTGGGTCGACAGGCTCGATGAGGATGGGTGAGAGAAACAGGACAATCCCGGACAGAATGGCTATCGCCGCTGCAACGGGGCTTACCTGTTTCCCCGACGAGACGCGGTAGGTGGAGTGTGCGAGCGTGAGGGCCGCGAGTTCTCCGACGAGAAGGTTGACCAGCGCCTGCTGGTACGCGACGGGAATGACGGCAGAGACGAATACGACGACCATGCTGACCAGCGTCGCGCCGAGGAGGAACCACTTCGTTGTATCTACCATGATTTATATCACCTGTTGTTACTCAATCCAACCCTGTAAGAGTTGCTCTCCCACGGACCGCCGGAAAGGTTCTTATCGGGGAGGACCGAAGGCGTGACAGATGCAACTCGACGAGTTCATCGAGGGGTTCGAGGAGGACGAAGCCGCACAGCGGCGCCGCCTTGCGGCGGAGAAATCCTACGCCATCACGGACCACCTCGAAGACGTCGAGCAGCAGTTCGAGGCAGCAGTGCAGGGCGATTCGCTGTTCGGATCGACGGCCCCCGAGATATTCGTCGGTCGGTCGGGGTACCCCAACGTCTCAACGGGCCTGCTCTCTCCAGTCGATACCGACGCCGCCGCTGCCGGGTTCGCGACCAGCGGCGACTGGTATCAGGAGGGGCTTGGCATCGAGGACGTCCTCCAGCGCCGGACCGGCATGGTGAACTCCACCCAGACCACGTCAGTCGATTCGGTCAGCGCCGGTGGTGGGCGCGGTACCAGCGGGGTCCACGACGTCTGGAACGGTTTCGTCGGCGTCCAGCGTGAAGTCGCCATCGCGGACCATCCCGTCGACGTGGAGGTGGGTCTCGACGGCACTCCCGAGATGGATGTGAACTTCGACGACGTTGGGACGCCAACGGGGCCACGGGCACACGCGACGGGTGCGGACCTGGCGGAGAACCCCCACGTCCCCCGGCCCGTCGAAAAGACGCTGTCGGACGACGACTGGCGCGCGGAGGGTGCGATGGCGTACCTGTACCGCCGCGGGTTCGACGTGTACGATATCAACACCATCCTCTCGGCAGGCGCGCTCGGGCAGGCCAGCGAGCGGTCGCTGGTGCCGACACGGTGGTCGATCACCGCCGTCGACGACACGGTCGGGCAGTACGTCCGCGGGACGCTCCGCAACGCCGACACCATCGATAAGCCGGAGTTGTGGTACAACGAGTACATGGGAAACCGCTACTGGGTGGTGCTTGCGCCCGGCCGCTGGGAGTTCGAACTCGTCGAGATGAAAGCCCCCCAGAGCGTCTGGAACCCCCGTCCCGAGACGGGCTACTACATGTCTAGCGCTCACGAGGGCTACGAGGGACGGACCGCCTATGTCGAGGAGACTGCGGGAGCGTACTACGCGGCACGCCTCGGTGTCCTCGAACACCTGCAGGAGCGCGACAAACAGGCGAAGTGTCTGGTGCTGCGGGAGATCACCGACGACTACTGGGCCCCGGTCGGCGTCTGGCAGGTACGCGAGGGTGTCCGCAACGCGTTCGACGGCGAACCCGGGACCGCCCAGTCCTTCAAGGAGACGCTGACGGCCATCGCCGACCAACTCCCCGTCACCCTCGGGCAATTACGGCGCAAGTCCGAACTGGTCGCCGGGCTCCAGTCGCAGTTAAGCGATTTCTAACAGCGCTTCGCGTTGCGGTAAACGACCCGTATCCAGCAACCGTTATCGGCGTCGCCCGCTGTCACCGTCACCGGCGTCGTCCCAGGCTGAAGTGCCGAATCCGCTCTCGTCGGTGTCGTCGCTCCAACTCGGTTGGTCAGTATCGCTGTCTCCTATCGGTTCATCCACGCTCGGAGTGGTCCCTGTCGTGGCTGGCCCGGACCCGTGTGTCCCGCCGGTCGCAGTCGTGGGTGCGAGCGGCGGTTCGCCGTACTCCTCCTCGTATGCGTCCGCGAAGCCACGCCCCCAGACGTACATGATGGCCGACTGGCCAACGAACGCGAGGAACGGAACCGCGAGGTAGCCGACGATGGTGAATCCCAGAATGGTCGCTCCAACGGAGACGATGACGTTGACCGCAAACGCCATCACCACAGCCATCAGCATTGTTCGGCTCGTCCCGACAGACGAGAGAACATCCCGGTCAAAACCCGCAGCGATACTATCAGCCCGGACGAAGTTCCCTGTCGCGACGGGCAGTATCACTGCCATTGCGAGAACGCCGATAAGGTAGAGCAAGGCGGCGACGAGAAAGCCCACGAGCAGCAATCCTTCAGAGCCGCCGAGTCCACCGCCGATCACCAGCAGGCCCGGGACAGCAAGCGCGAGCGTGAGCAACAAACCGTACCCCATAACGACAACGGTATGTCGAATTCCGTCAACGGTTATGTCGGTCAGATCCAGTTCGTCCCAGGCCGGCGGCGTGTCAGTCTCGCCCCTGAGGACCCGGCGCATCACTTCGAGCATGTATCCCTGAAACGTGAACAGCGGAACGATCAAAAAGCCGAAAAACAGTACAACCCCACCGAGGGCAACGCGTTTGACCCAGTCGTCGCCCTGTGTCTGGTAGCGAAGTGCGTCCTCTATCATGTTCAGTCAGTCTTGAGATAGGTTCAAATAAGTTGTGTAATGATTGAAAGCTGCGACCCAGACATCGCAGCTCTTGGACCAATTCAGCACGGGCAACGGCGTGGCTCAGGGTCGGTCAGTCCCGTGTGGCGAGACCTCAACAAACGCCGGGGTATCGACACCTCCAGCGCAAACTGGGCATCCAACAACCAACAGGCGCTCGCGGACGCCACCGTCGACCGTTGCACACGCATCACAGTTCGGGCACGTGAAGCGGTACTCCGGCATATACTCAGGCACGGACTTGGATAGCCGAAGGAACTGTCCCCTCAATGTGAAGGGTCTATACGCACGTGAGAGCGTCCCGCTCGCCAACCGCGACTGCCGTACGGTAGACGGTCTCAGATATATAGCCCACAATAGTGGTCTTAGGAAGGATTATTCCACTCGCTCGGTACGGTTACACGATGACTGATACGCCACTGAAGTTCGGATTCGTCTGCGTCCAGAACGCGGGCCGAAGCCAGATGTCCGCAGCGTTTGCCGAGCGGGAGCGCACCCGTCGCGGACTCGAAGATGCGGTCGAAATCCTGACCGGAGGCACAGACCCCGCGGACGAAGTGCACCCGGAGGTCGTCGAAGCGATGGGTGAACTCGATATGGACCTCTCTGACCGGGTTCCGCAGGCAGTTTCGAACGACGAACTCAACGAGTGTACCGTCGTTGCGACAATGGGATGTTCGACGCTTGAACTCGACGCCGATGTCGCAGTGCGCGACTGGGCGCTAGAGGACCCGCACGGGCAGCCAATCGAACAGGTCCGGGAAATCCGAGATGCGATCGAGAAGCGTGTCGCCGACCTGTTCGACGAATTCACCGACAGCAGTATCAGTTGAAACGAGTGACACATTGAGCGCACTGCTCTCGTGCGATCAGGTGTACATTGAATTTCAGTGGCTACTATAACCGATACCTGCTGCAGACGCTGAAGTTAGAGCGGTCCGATGCGCCGGCCGAGTCGCCTTAGTCCTTGACTGCTGACTACCACTCGACGTACGTGAGATACTCGACCTGTTCGTACGCCAGAAGCCACGTCCCGTAGCTATCTGTGACCTCGATCCCTTCGTGTTCCCGAATGCGGTCAGTGACTGACCGGAAGGCCTCGTCATCCTGAAAGTAGCCGCCGTCAATCGCTTCTTCAACGACTTCTCGTTCGGCTTCGGAAAGGCCCGTAAGGGTGAACAGGTACTGGTCTCGGATCTGGTCAGCAAACGAGTCGACACCCGACGCAACTTCCGTCGCTTCGTACCGGTATTTCGTCTCTGTTGTCGTTCGTGTGCTGACCGTCACCCGGTAGCGGTCGCCGTCGTGGACGATAATATCGTACTGGCGCTCCGGAACGAACACCGACCCGTCACCCACTTCCGCGGCGGTTCCGTATCCGATACCCACATCGTATCCGTCCCCGCTGGGCGGGTTGTCGTCTGAAATAATTGGGTCAAGGCGCTGGCGGTCCACCGCCGGTAGCTCCTCATAGGCGATTTCACCGATTTCAGCCGTCGAATCAGCCGGGTCGAAATCGATTCGCACCTCGTACACCGTCACTTCGTTGCTCTCAAGTGGCGTCTCCGAAACTTCGTAGAAGGTCTCATCGATCCGGACGGTATCTATCTGGTCGAACAGTTCGTTTCGGCCCCGGCGCGTCGCGGAGCCGTTTTCGATGGCCGCTGAGACAACCGTGTATTCCGCCGATTCGGAGTCAGGCGATATCGAAACTTCGTCGGCAATATCGGTCGCTGTCGCGTCGTCCATGTCCAGCACGACGGAGGGATGGCCACAACCAGCGACAGCAGCCGAGAGGAGGACTGTGCCGCCCGCGAGGAACTGGCGTCGTCGCATACAGCTACTGACAGACAACTGGAAGGAAAGTCTTCCGGGCCGGGCCTGTTGTGTCACCCCCGGTAATCGCTATGAACAGAGTGAGCGTGCGCACTGACTGGCAGGATGTCTACTCACTTCTGCTAGTGGTCGTTCCCCCGTGTGAAATACCGCAAATATGATGAAATCGGTGTGGATGGTTCGCCGAAACGGAGCCGAGGGACCAGCTTATTTTTCCACAACCCAGACCATCTCTTTTGCCCCGTCTTTCAGCGGTTGCCAGTCAAAGCCGCCATAGCCAGTCCAGTCGCTCCATCCGGTTGTCTCCAGAAGGAGCTCGAACTCTGACTTCGAAAGGAGGGCCAGTTGAAACGTTGCCCGTCGAACCACATCTCCGTCGTGTGCAATCGTTCGCTCCGTTTCGACAGTCTGCGCAACTTCGTCGACGAGCCGGGATATGTTGGTGACAACGTATTCCTCGCCCTGATATGTCACAGACTGTGTCTGTGGCTCGTCATAGGATTGGGAGATCAGATCGAAACTCGGGACAAAGAAGTTCAGGGCAAGTCGTCCATCCGGCGCGAGAGCCTCGCGGAATTGTCGGAGCGCCGCCTTCTGCTCCGCTACTGTGACGTTATGGAGGAAGGTGCGGAACGGGACGATAATGAGTTCGTACTTCCGGGAAGTAGCAAAGTCAGTCATATCGGCTTGCCTGACAGCGGGTGTGAGGCCAGCTTCGTCGGCTTTCTGCTCTAGAACCTCAAGCATCTCCGCAGAGATATCGATACCGTCCGCATCTACACCAGCCCGGAGGAGTTCAAGATAGATGCGGCCTGTTCCACAACCGACTTCGAGAACCGGGCCATCGGTCTCTGCGGCCAGATCAACGTAGAACTCAACATCGCCGATTTCCTGATCCTCGTAATTAGCATCGTAAAAGCCCGCCCACTCGTCGAAAAAGTCTTTTGCGAGGTCCATACGTTCGTCACGGTGGGACGGCCTCATGGTATTATCGGTGGTATGTCATGTGATGTCTCTTTAGACAACGCCGAACGCACCCGTAGCTGTTCAACACTGTGTGTGGTCGTCTGGTCAATTTCTTCCGTCACCAGTTCCGAGCAAGGCCAGAAGCGCCGGTTTACCGTCTAATAGGGTGCAGCTTCCACGTCGCAGCTTTGTTGGCGTACGTCTCTCGGGACTTCGAGCTGGTCACCGGAACCACCTCGTGAGAACAGCCTGAGCCGTAGTAAACGCCAGACGGCGGCAGGGTCCGCAAGGTTCCCTTGCGAGTTGACAGAGAATTCCTTCAACGGCACTTTTCAATTCCGCCGAAATCAGCGAACTACAGCGCTGTAGCTCCGGTTTCGGTAAAGCCAACAACGGGAAGAACTCGGTATGGGCCAACGCGGATTTGAACCGCGAACCTCCCGGTTATCAGCCGAGCGCTCAACCTGATTGAGCTATTGGCCCAACGCATTCTTTTGTACCCGAGGGGTATTGAAAAGGGTAACGTTTCGCGGCCGGTTAGGGATGTGAAACCGCGTCAGGGCTTCAGTTTTCGTCGCTATCGTCGAAGTCGACGTCAGTGGCTTCGGTGGGGTCGAAGGAGGTGCCGGAGCCGGAACCGGACCCCGAACTGGGGCCGCCATCTGGACCGGTCGCACCGGGGCCGGCCGGGCCGTTCTCGTCGTTAGGGAACCCGCCGACGTACACCTGGCCGCTGGCGAAACCGCTGGTCTTGGCATCGATGTAGGGCCGGACGACCCAGCGGCGCGTGGCAGCGCGGACGGGGTACCGGGTGAACGGCACCGCGAGCAGGAGGCCAACGAAGTCCGTCACTAGGCCGGGGGTGAGGAAGAACGCGCCAGCGGCGATAAGGAGGCCGCCGTCGATGAGTTCGTCGGTCGGGAGTTCGCCGACGGCGAGCCGCTGTTGTATCTTCCGAAGCGTCGCACGGCCTTCGGCGCGGACCAGCAGCATGCCAACCAGCGCCGTCAGAACGACGAGGGCGACCGTCACGAGCGAGCCGAGGAACGGTATCGCGACCGTCACCAGTAACACGATGTCGAACAGCGGGATGAGCAGCAATAGCCCGATGACCCGGAGCATACGACTGCTTGCAGGCCCGCCCCCAAACGCCTTTCGAGAGCAGGACCGAGCTGTCGACCGCCGGCGTAGCGGGTCAGCGTTCCCGCAGTCGGACTTCGACGGGGTCTGTGGGACTCAGTGTAATCTGCATCGCCAGCGACAGCGGCGGTTCGGTGACTGCTTCGACGGCGTACTGTTGGGCGATGGTTGCCAAGGCGAGTTTGGCCTCCATCCGGGCAAAGCGCATCCCGATACAGTGGCGCGGACCGCCGCCGAAGGGATAGTAGGCGTAGTCCGGGAGCGACGCTTCGAGGTCGTCGTCCCACCGTTCGGGGCGGAAGGCGTCGGGTGCGTCGTACCACCGGTCGTCCCGGTGGACGAGCCACTGCGGGAGAGTGAGCTGGGCGTCCGTCGAGAGCTCGTACCCTCCGAGCGTCACCGGCTCTGTCGGCTGGCGAAACACCGTGAACGCGGGCGGGTACAGCCGCAGGACTTCATTCAGCACGGCATCGAGATACGGCAGTTCGAACAGGTCCTCGGGCGTCGGCTGGCGCTCCCCCAGCGTTGCGTCGAGTTCGTCGTGCAGGCGCTGCTGGCGCTTCGGATTGTTTGCCAGCAAGAACCAGGCGTAGGTGAGCGTCAGCGCCGTCGTGTCGTGACCGGCGACCAGAAACGTCAGGAGCTGGTGACCCAGTCGCTCGCGGTCCATCGTCTCGTCGTCGAGCGAAAGCAGCAGGGAGAGTACGTCGTCGCGTGCCTCGCGGGCGTGCTCGTCTTCACGCTGACGGGCGGCGATAACGTCGTCGAGCGTGGACTGGAACTCGGCCAGCGAATTAGTGACGGCGCGGTTCGTTCCGGTCGGAACCCACAGCGGGAGGTACGCCGACAGCGACCGCGGGTCCAGTCGCGTACGTAGCGCGTCGAGTAGCGGTTCCAGCGCGTCAGCAGTCGTCTCGATATCCACGTCTAGCAGCGTCTTGCCGAGAATGTTCAGCGTCAGCGACTGCATGTGTGGGAGGACATCGATGCGCTGGCCGTCGCTCCAGCCCGCTGCTGCTCGGTCGGCAAACTCTGTCATCGTGTCGCCGTAGGCGGCGATGCGTTCCCGGTAGAACGCCGGCTGGAGGGCCGTCCGCTGCTGTTGCCACTCCTCGCCCTCCAGCAGGAACAGCCCCTCGCCGATAAACTGGCCGAGGGTGTCCTGAAGCAGTTGTCCCTTCTCGTATACGTCGGCGTCGGTCACAAGCACCTGCTCGACGAGGTCGGGATGGCAGACGAAACAGCCCGTCGTCCCGGCGACGCTGTACCCCACCATGTCGGCCTCGTGGGCGCCGGCGCGGTCATAGAACCCCAGTGGGTCACGCAACATCGCGGCGGTGTTGTCGACGAACGGGACGCGGCCGAGACGGGGTGGCCGGTCGCCCGGTGTGACCGGTTCCGGCGTTTCGCGAATCGCCTGCTGGGTATCCATCGCCCACGCTTGGACCGCGCCGCCAATCGGTCTTTCGCCGGGAGTGAGAGGGCCTTTGTACGCCCACCGCCCACACCCGGTATGGACGAATACGCACGCGACACGAAGGTCGAGTGGCGCGAGTGGGGCACAGCCCCGTTCGAGGACGCCGCCGAGTCGGGGAAGCCGGTACTGCTGGCGCTGACGGTTCCGTGGAGCGCCGAGTGCCGGGCGATGGACCGAGGCACGTATGGCGAGCCCCGCATCGCGGCCAACATCAACGACGGGTTCGTCCCGGTCCGCGTTGACGCCGACCGCAATCCGCGCGTCCGCGAGCGGTACACGATGGGTGGGTTCCCGTCGACGGTGTTTCTGACTCCTGACGGCGAGGTTATCACCGGCGCGACGTTCCTCGGGCCGGACGGGTTCCGCGGCATTCTGGACTCCGTGCGAGAATCGTGGGACGCACAGGGCGCGGCGGCGGGCTCGGTTCCCCGACAGCTTCAGGACGAATCGCCGCCTGCCGGCGAGCTCCGGCCGCGCATCGAGGAGCACATGGTCGAGCAACTGCTTGGCGCGTTCGACGACGAGTTCGGCGGCTGGGGAACCGACGTGAAGTTCCCGCTGCCGCGGACCGTCGAGTTCGCTCTCGTCCGGGCGCGAGACCAGGCCACCCGAACACTCGAAGCGATTCGCACGCACCTGCTCGATACCTACGACGGCGGCTTCTTCCGATACTCGACGGAGCGCAACTGGGGGAACCCACGGCGCGAGAAACTGCTGGACGAGAACGCCGCCCTAGTCCGGGCGTTCGCTCACGGCTACCGGTACACCGGGACTGAGGCGTACCGGGACGCCGCCCAGCGGACCGTCGACTACCTCACGACGACGCTGTGGGCCGACGACGCGTTCGCCGCGAGCCAAGCCGGGTCGGACGAGTACTACCGACTGGAACCGACTGAACGCGAGGGAACGGTGTCGCCAAACGTCGACGAGACGGTGTTCGCCGACCGCAACGGGCTCGCCATCGATGCCCTGCTGTGGGTCGCTGCCTACACTGACGACGAGCGCGCCCAGCAGTACGCCAGTCGCGCCCGGGACGCTGTCTGTGAGTCGCTGGTCGACGGCGGCGAAGTCGCCCACTACGACGGCGCGGACAGCGATACCGGCCTGTTGCTGGACCAGGCGCAGCTCCTACAAGGCCTGACGACGAGCTGGCAGGTCCTCGGTGAGCCGGGGCCGGCCAGAGCTGTCGCCGACTGGACCATCGAGAACCGTCAACAGGACGGCGGCGCGTTCCGCGACGGTCCCGCCAGCGGGGCGGGGCTCTGTAACCGCTCGCTCCATCCGCTCGACGCGACAGTGGAACTGGCTGACGCCCTTGTCGACCTCGCGGCACTCACCGGCGAGGACCGATACCGCAACGCGGCGCTTTCAGCCGTCGAGTCCTTCGCCGGCGCAGCAGAACGGATGGGCGTCGAGGTGGCCGGCTACGCCGGCGTCGCGGCCCGCCTCCAGCAACCCCAGACGCTCACCGTCGGGGCCGAAGCGGGAACGGACCTCCACCGCGCGGCACTTCGGCTGGCCGACCACGAGACCACCGTCGTCCCGGAGCCGGACGGCGACGGCACGGCGCGACTCCTCGACGGGGACGCTATCGTCGCCGAGGGGACGACGCCGACCGACCTCGAAGCCTCGATAACTGGCGAACGCTGACACGAACAACGGCAGCAAACGTGGACAAACGGTAAACCCCCGACAAGTTTTTGCACACGTACCCTGATGTATGGGTATGTCCAGTCTCAGAGATCTCGGCCTCTCCGAGTACGAAGCTAGAGCATACCGGTCGCTACTGGAAACGGGACCGACAACGGCCAAGGAACTGTCGCGGGCCAGCGACGTCCCGATGGGCCGCATCTACGACGTGCTCAACAGCCTCGAAACGTACAATCTCGTCCGCAGCCAGACCGCCAGCCGACCCAAGAAATACGTCGCCGTCGAGCCGGACACCGCCCTCGACCGCCTGCTCGAAGACAAGAAGCGCGAACTCCAAGAGAAGGTCGGCCAGTACGAGGAAATCGTCGACGACCTCTCGTCACAACTGGAGTCGGCAGACCCCGTCGAGGAGCCATTCTGGACGGCCGCCGTTGGCCCCAACGACTCGCTTGACCTGTTGCTCGAACGGCTGGCTGCCGCCGACGACGAGATCATCATGGTCGGCTCGGCACCCGCTCGACAGGTCGATATCCTCTCCGGCACCGAGCGGATCGTCGATGAACTCGAGGCGGCGCTGGAACGAGGCGTCGAGGTGTCCCTGCTCGTCCGACCGGATCTGTTCGAGAGCCTTCCCGAGGAGGCCAACCGCGAGTACTACGAGCGCCTCTTCCACTACGACAACTACAGCGCCCGCGCTAGCCCGAACATCAGGACCACGTTCGAGCTACTCGACGGCGTCGAGGTCTGTATCGAGGTCCCACACCCCCTCGGCCGCGAGGAAACCTTCGGTGTCATCGACATGAAGGACTCCGATTTCACTGCCGATATCAGCCAGGCCTTTGAAGAACACTGGGCCGAAGCGAAGCCGGTCGGCCCGCCGTAGCTGGGTCAGCAGAGAGTTATACTGTCGGCTGAAAATTCTTTAGGCTAGAGTGTGACTGTCGAGTATGGCCGCGCTTGACGACGCCACTCTCGACGACCTCCGCGAGGCTCTCGCGGAGGTCGAGGACAAGAAGCCGACACAGCGGCTAATGGCGGTGATTAACTACCTCGAAGAAGACAGCGCAACGATGGCAGAAGTAGCTGAGCGGTACGGATACACCGGTCCATGGCTGTCTCGATGGGTTGGGCGGCTCGACCGGCTCGCTGATGAGCCGGTCGAGCAAGTCGTCTATGACGATCCACGTGAAGGCAGAACAGCAGAACTCTCTGGTGAACAATACGACCAGTTCGTTGAGGCTCTCCACGAATCACCCGAAGAAGTTGGACTAGACGCGCCCGCGTGGTCTGTTCCACTAGCCCGTCACTATCTAGCCGAAGAATTCGACGTTGAGTATTGTGAACGCCACGTCCGTCGATTGATGTCTGAGGCCGGGCTGTCCTGGAAGACAGCCCGGCCGGAGTACTACAAATCCGACGAGAGAGCTCAAGAAGCCTGGCAAGAAGGCTTCAAAAAAAGCGCGACAACCTGGACGACGAATACACGGTCCTGACCATCGATCAGACGCGTCAAGTGCTCTCGACGCTGATCTATGCGTGGTTTCCCGAAGGAGAGCGCCCGTCACTCCCGGTGACGGGCGCGTGGGACAGCATCAAACTACTCGGTGCAATCAGCGATTCCGGCGAGACGTTCTTTCTACCCTGTGAGGAGAACTTCAACAGCGACACGACGAATCGCTTGCTAGACGCTCTCCAAACCGAATTCGGCGAGAAAATCTGCGTCATCTTGGACAACGCCTCGTATTTCACGGCCAACGCAGTACAGGAATTCGTCGAAGACACGCCGATCGAACTGTGTTATCTTCCGCGGGGTTCACCAGAGCTGAACCCCGCGGAAGAGTGCTGGCGACAACTCGATCAAGAGCTTGGCAACCGTCTGTTCGACACACTTGACGATCTGCGTGATGCTGCGCTCACTGCACTCGATCGAATTGAAGTTCCAGATGTCTTCACGTATTTATGTCCGTGAGTATTAGAAACAGCGTCACAGACAGCGACCGCAATCTCGCGAGTCGCTACGCCTACGGCTTCGCCGTTCGTAACCGAGACGTGTTGCGTCTCGCGCTCCTCGCTCAACGTCCTGATGACTTCGCTGTGCTCAAAAACTACCGCTGTCTCGCGGGTCGCTATGCTCCCCGCTCCGACGTTCCGAGTACTTCGCTGCGCTCAGTCCTCGCTGTCCTCGCTAACTTCCTGCCGCAGATCGCCCAACTGCGCCACACGCTCGGCGTGGGCGTTGTGCTGGTGAATGGACTCGTCGTTGGACTGTTTCATCGTCACGACGGCGTCGTCCGGCAGGTCCGGGAACGTCTCGACGACGCCCTCGGCAAGCGCGCGAACGCAGTCCTCGACGAACTTGGCGTCCTTGTGGGCCTCGTAGGTCATGTGGTCCTCGTCGGGCCGCTTTGCGAGGTTGTAGATGCGGGCGCTCATCGAGTCGCGGGCGACTTCGATGAGTTCGTTCAGGTCGACTTCGGGCGCGCCGTCGCTCTGGACTGTGAGCGTGGCGTGGCCGCGCTGTGAGTGGCCGGCCTGGGGAATTGTTTCGAGGAAATCCTCGATGACGTCGTCGTCGACGTCGAGTTGCTGGAGCGTCTCGCGGGCACGGGAGGCTGACATCCCCTGGGAGCACGGACAGACAGTCATCCCGGTGACGCGAGCGCCGATCTCCTCGCTCGTCCCGTCTTCGGTCGCCGTCGCCGAGGCGATGATATCGGCGGTCGACTGCGTCGGCATCCCGGAGGCCGGCGTGGACTCGTGGGTGACGTACTCCGCTTCCATCCGGACCTCCGCCTTCGTCGTGTAGTCGTGTTTCTCCAGCAGAAGTTCGGCGGCGTCGCCACAGACATCCTCGACCCGATAGGCTTCCTCGGACACGGCGGTTTCCAGCGTCTCGTCGATGACCTCCATATTGCGGGACATATCGGCCCCCTTGCGCCAAGACGGCAGATCCACGAACACTTCGAACTCCGCCATGAGTACGATGGGGTCGCGGTCACGACGCCCCAGTTTGACGAGTTTCTCGACGCCCGTCACACCGACGCGATTGAGACCGACCGTTACGTCCGGACTCGACGCCTGCACGTCCGGGAGTTGCTGACTCATTGCCCTTCCTATGGAAGAGAATCGGTTAGTGCTTTCGAAAGGGTGGGCGGGTCGCCGTGAGCATCGCCACCGTAGAAACGACCCGCTCCGAACCGGGTCAGAGCTGTGTGTTGTCCGGCATCGATTCGCCCGTCTCGAAGTCCCGGAACAGCAACTCGAAGTCAGTGGCGTCGAAGGAATCGGTGATATCGTCAAGCTCCGCCCGGACCTCCGCGAGTTCGGCCTTCAGTTCGGAGAACTCCTCGCTCTCATCGAGGACGGCCTGTGGTTTCGACGATTCCAGTGCCGCGTATTTCGCCGTGAGCGAGTAGCACTCACGCAGGCGTTCCTCGTAATCGGCGTACAGGAGCAACTGTTCGATTGTCCCGAAGAGGTCCTCCTTCGACACCGGTTTGAGGACGTAGTCATCGAAAGGCATCTCGATGATGTCGAAGTCGGGGTCTACCGCGGTCACCATGGCTACGCGCGTATCGTAGCGTTTCTCACGGATCGCCGACAGCACCTCGTCGCCGGAAAGGTCCGGCATCCGCCGATCTAACAAGACAACGTCGACTGCGGAATCAAGCTTCGAAAGGGCGGCCTCACCGCTGTATACCGTCTCGACTGTGTACCGGTCCCGCAACTGTTCCGCGTACACGTCGGCCACGGCTGGTTCGTCGTCAACGACGAGGATTGTCGCTTGCCGACCCATTGTCATTAGCTAGCATGTTTAGAACAGAATTGCAAAAGGATTCCGGCTGTCCCAACTGGCTGCCTTATTATCCAGGCCCTACTGGCCGACGATATCGTCGTACCGCGCTCCGGTCTGTTTGAGCGTCGCCGTCGAGTAGAGCCGGTCGTGTTCGTAGGGGAGGTGTTCGGTGGCGAGTTCGTTTATCTTCTGGTCGACCACGCTCGCTTCGCGCCCGTGAATCATGGTAAAGAGGTTGTACTGCCAGTCCTGCTCCGGGCGGCGTGGCCGGTGATAACAGAGCGTGACGTAGGGGAGTTCCCCGACTGCCTGTCCCCGCTCGTCGAGGGCGTCGTCCGGCACGTTCCAGACGACCATACAGTTGTTGTCGAACCCGGTGACGATGTGGTTCACGACACAGCCGATGCGCTTGATACAGCCGGTCCGCTGGAGTTGCTTGATAGCCGAGAGTACTTCGGACACGTCGGCATCGACAGCGTCCGCCACGTCCCGGTAGGGCGTCGCGACGAGCGGGAACCCACTCTGGATTTCGAGCAATAATCGCCGGTCCAGTTCCGAGAGGTCGACGGCGGCGTCCTCGCTTATTCGCGTTGCACTGGCGTCAGTTGTCTCCAGACTCTCCCGGGCGAACCGGTCCCCATTGACGACCGGGAACTCCAGATCGATGTAGTAGTCTGTCAGCATCGGCAGGACGAGCACCGAGCAGCCGGTTTGCTCCTCGATCTCGGCCAGAATCTCGTCGCGTCGCTTTCGGGACCCTGCAGTGACGACGAACCACATGTTCCACTCGTGGTCGCGAGCGTAGTTGTGGTTCACCTGCCGGTACTCGTTGATTATTTCGGCGACCTCGTCGAACCGATCCTCCGGGGCACTGACAGCAGCAAGCGTCGAAGAGCCGATGACCGGCGGGTTCAGAACCGGGCCGAAGCGGCGGAAGATGCCGTCGTCACGGAGCGTTTTGACCCGGTCAAGTGCTGTCCCTGCTGAGACCCCCAGCGCTTCACCGACAGCCTCGAAGGGACGTTCCTGAATCGGGAAGTCACTCTGGAACTCGTCGATGAGCGCAGCGTCTACCTCATCGATCTGCTCGCGCCACTCGCCCGACTGGAGACTCATTGTATTCGGTTAGGAGTGTAATGGTGTATCCCTTTCGGGACCGCAGCCAGTTCCCGCAAATTGAGAACGAAACGCAGGGGCTTTTGAACTCTGGCCCGAACACGTTTCCATGGCGCAAGCGACCCGGGAGTACGGCGAATGGCCGCTCAAACGACTCATGACGGAAGTCGTCGGCTCCGGTCACAAATCGGCCGACGATATGTCCCGCACGCAGGCCCGGGAGGCGTTCCGACGCATCCTCGGCGACGAACCCGACCACACGACGCTCGGCGCGTTCTGGCTCGCCAACCGCTGGAAGCGCAACACCCCAGAGGAACTGGCTGCCTATGTCGACGTGATGTCCGAGGAATCGGTCGAGACAGCCGCTCCGGACGCTGACCCGGTCGACTGCGGGGCCAACTACGACGGCAAAGGTCGGTCCGCGATTCTTGGCGTCGCCGCGGGCGTCGTCGCCGCCGCCGCGGGCACGCCCGTTGTCGTTCACTCCGGCGACCGCGTCCCCACGCAGAAACAGGACGCCTACAAACACGTTCTGGACGAACTGGGCGTCCGAACGGAGATTGAACCGAGCGAAAGCGCCGATATGGTCGACGAGGTCGGCTTCGGCTTCTACTACCAGCCGGCGTTCAATCCCGGCATCGACGCCCTGTTCGAGCGCCGCGACAACATGGGTGTCCGGACCTTCGTCAACACCGTCGAGACGCTCGCGAACCCGGCCAACGCCAGCGTACATCTCGGCAGCTTCTACCATCTGGCCTTCGCGAAGAAGATGGTCCGAACGCTCGCACGATCTGAAACCAGCAGCGTCGAGCGTGCCCTGTTCTTCCAGGGAATGGAAGGCTACGACGACGTTCGCCCCGGCGAGACGGTCGTGGCCGAATGGCCCGTCACCGGCGAGGAGTCCGACGACGAGGACATCGCGGACTTCGAAATCCGTACCGGCGAGTACGGAATGGACATCGAAAGCGAGGACCTGCAGGTCGACGACATAGCCGAAGAGTCGGCGGCGATAACCGAGGCCGTGCTGGCCGGCGAGCGCGAGGACGGCTTCGCCGACGCTGTCGCGCTCAACGCCGCCCTCCGCATTTACGCCCGCGAGGACGCCAACAGTATTCAGGACGGCCTCGAACAGGCCCGTGAAGCGATTGCCGACGGCAGCGCAGCGGAGATACTCGACGACCTCCGGGCCTTCTAATCCGGCGACGGGGTACGGAGCGGAACCCACTTCTACCGAGCGGTCGAAGTGATTCTAATGGGACAACACGCCAGCGCTCGCGACAGCACTGCGTGGACAGTACCCGCATCAGAAACACCCGGCGTCCACGAGCTGGTCGACACCAACGGTATCAGGCTCCACACCGTGACCGCTGGGCCGCCGGACGGCGACCTCGTCGTCTTGTTGCACGGCTTTCCGGAGTTCTGGTACGCATGGAAACACCAGATCCCGGCGCTCGCCGACGCCGGCTACCGCGTGGTCGCGCCGGACCTCCGGGGGTACAATCACTCCGACAAGCCCAACGGCGTCGCCGCGTATCACATCGACGAGCTGGTCGCCGACGTCGCGGGTCTCGTTTCGGCGTTCGACCGCGAACAGGCCCACATTGTTGGGCACGACTGGGGCGGCGTCATCGCCTGGCAGACCGCCATCGACCGTCCCGATATCGTCGACCAGCTAGCGGTCCTGAATGCACCCCACCCGTCGGCGTACGAGCGAGAGCTCCGCCGCTCGTTCGACCAGGTTCTGCGGTCCTGGTACGTGCTGTTCTTTCAGCTTCCCGTCCTTCCCGAGGCCAGCCTCCGCTGGAAGGATTGCACCGTGCTGGAGCGCATCCTCGCTGACGGGCCGACCCGCCCCGACGCCTTCACCGATACCGACGTGACGCGGTACAAGCGGGCGCTCGGGCAGCCGGGCGCGCGCACGGCCGCAGTCAACTACTACCGGGCACTCGGCCGACGGAACGCAAAGCTGACGCTCACAGCAGGCGGCATCGGCGACCAGCCGGTGACAGCGTCGACGCTCCTTATCTGGGGTGTTCAGGACGACGCGCTCTCGCTCGCCCTGACTGAGGACCTCGACGAGTGGGTCCCGGACTGTCGAGTCAAGCGGCTCCCGGCGGCGAGCCACTGGGTTCAGTTCGACGCCCCCGAGCAGGTGTCGAAGCTGCTACTGTCACACCTGCCGTAGCCCGGAATAGCGAACAGCCGACACTCCCGCTCGCGTGGCGACGTGTCGGGCTCCCGCGACCCGCCACGCGACGGCTACTCAGATCATGGCGGCGATGGCCTCGTATCGGTACTTGAACTCTCGGTCAGTGGGCAAGCTTTTCTGCCGGGCTTCCCTCCGATTGAGTATGAGTGACCTGACTGCGACCCTCCACACGACAGAGGGCGAGATCGAAGTTGAACTGTACGACGAGCGCGTACCGACCACCGTCGAGAACTTCGTCGGCCTGGCCGAGGGTGCCGACGACTACGACGGGACCGAAGTCGGTCCGGGGACCGGTGCGTGGGAAGACCCCGAATCCGGCGAGAAGCGCATCGACCCACTGTACACCGACATCGACATCCACCGCATCATCGAGGACTTCATGATCCAGATGGGCGACCCGACCGGCACCGGCCGCGGCGGCCCTGGTTACTCCTTCGACGACGAGTTCCACGACGAACTCAGTCACGACGGCCCGGGCGTCCTCAGCATGGCCAACAGCGGCCCGAACACCAACGGCTCGCAGTTCTTCATCACGCTCGACGCCCAGCCCCACCTCGACGGCAAACACGCCGTCTTCGGGAAAGTCATCGACGGGATGGAGGTCGTCGAATCCATCGGCAGCGTCGACACCGACCGCAACGACGCGCCGACCGAGGAGATGCTGCTCGAATCCGTCGAGATTCACCGGTAACCACACAACGTTTTCGTTGTTCCGAGCGAGCAACCGATAGTGGCACACGTCGAGCGACTCACCGTCTACCCCGTCAAGGCACTGGACGGCATGGACTGCGACTCTGTATCGATCCGCCCGGGCGGGACGCTGGCGCACGACCGCGAGTTCGCCATGTTCGACGCCGACGGCGACGTGGTCAACGGGAAGCGGACCGACCGCGTCCACGACATCGACACCAGCTACGACACCGGAACGGGAACGCTGTCGGTCACCACTGACGGCGATAGCGTGTCGTTCGAACTCCGGGATGCGGATGACCGCGCCCGAGCAGCCGAATGGCTCAGCGCGTTTTTCGACGTGGACCTGACCGTCGAGCGCGACGAGACGCTCGGATACGTCGACCGGCGGGAGATGGGCCCGTCGGTCATCAGCACTGCGACGCTTGAGACCGTGGCATCGTGGTTCGACGACGTGACCGTCGAAGGGCTGCGACGGCGGCTCCGCGCGAACGTCGAAATCGGCGGCGTTCCGGCGTTCTGGGAGGACCGCTTCGTCGGTACGGACGCTCCTGCCTTCCGGGCCGGCGGCGTCCGCTTCGAAGGGGTGACACCTTGCGGTCGCTGTGTCGTCCCCCAGCGGGACCCTGACACCGGTAGGGAAACCCCGGAGTTCCGGGAGCGGTTCATCGAACGCCGGCGAGAGACGTTTCCGGAGTGGGCTGACCGGGACGCCTTCGATCACTTCTACACCCTGATGCTCATCGCCCGCGTTCCCGAGGGCGACCGCGGTGCGGACCTCGCCGTCGGGGACCTCGTCGAGGTCGTGTCGACGGATGAGACGTAGCGGGCGAACGCGGCCGAGACCGACAATCGAAAGGCGGTCCGCCTCGAACGGGGCGTAATGGCAGACGCGGACGACCACGTCGACCCGAGCGAGTTCGGCGAACAGGACGGTCCCCCGGTCGAGGAGAAGCCCTACAAGATCATCTTCGAGGCCAACAAGTGCTTCGGCGCGGGCAAGTGCGCCGAGAAGTCGCGCAACTGGACGCTCGACCTCGACACCGGCATCGCCAAGCCCGAGACTTACTTCATCGACGAGGAGGACCTCGATCACAATGTCGCGGCCGCGGAGGCCTGCCCGGCGAAGAAAGACCGGGGCATCATCCACGTCATCGACCGGCGAACGAACGAAGAGATCGCCCCAGACCCGAACGGCGACGGGTCACTCTCCGTCGACTGGTAGCGCAGTTTCTGATAGCGACAGCCGTTACTGCCACCTATCAGTCCACGGTGGTCTCCCGTGCGCGCGGTCAGAGACACCGAAAACTCGGTTCTGCGGGGGTGAATCTCCGCCCCCAGAAAACAGCCACCACAGGATATATCATGTAAGATTACTATAGATAATAAACTGAATTTCTTGATGCAAGCAGTTTAATATTTCAAGCTACTGTATGACATAACTTCTATTTATGGGGGGCAATTTGGGTATCAATATGCCACGTTCAAGTAGCATGGAGCGTCGATCGTTTCTGAAAGCGACGGGCAGTGCTGCGGCCGCCGCAGCACTGGCAGGATGTTCAAGTGATAGTGACAGTGACGGAACTGAGGACGAGGCGGGGACCGGAGACGGTATGGACTCGACGGACAGCAGTGGGGGCGATGTCGGGACCGACCTGAAAGAGGACGGTGACCTCTGGCGAGTCAATACGGGGACGATGACGACGATGGACCCGATCGAGGCGACCGACACCCAGTCGGGGATTGTCATCCAGCAGATGTTCGACCCGCTGATGAACTATCCCAACAGCCAGCCTGCTGTAGAGGGGCTTATGGCTGCGGATTACGAGGTATCCGACGACTTCACGACCTATACGTTCCAGTTGAAGGACGCGACCTTCCACAACGGAGACACCGTAACCGCCAGTGACTTCGCCTACGCGTTCGAGCGGCTGACTGCATCTGACAACTCCAGTCGTGCCTACTTCGTTCTGGACTCGCTGGGCGTCACACACGAAACGACGACCGAGACGGTCGACGGCGAAGAACAGGAAGTGTACAAGCCCGGGACACTCGGCGTCACGGCCGTTGACGAAACAACGCTCGAGATCCAGCTAGACGCACCGTTCGCCTCCACGCTGGAGATGCTCGCGTACTCCTCCTTCTCACCGGTTCCCGAGGGCCTGGTTGGCGACATCGAAGGGTACGACGGCGAGATGACCCAGGCCGAGTTCTCCAGTTCGAACCCCATCGGGAACGGCCCCTTCGAGTTCGATACATGGGACTCCGGAACTGAAGCCAGAGTCGGCGCATACGACGACTACTACGGCGAGAGCCCGAGCGTCGACGGCGTCCACTTTGCGGTCATCGAGAGCGATTCGGCCAATTACAACTACGCGATGAACCGCAATGCCGACATCTTCGAGTTGCCCACGGCGCAGTACGACCCCGGGAAGGTATCCGTTGAGGAAGAAGACGACCAGGGTCGTCAGATCGGGACCTACGGCGAGTTGCGTAACGGCGCGACGGCCAACTACTCCGGTGTGTCGACCATCGGTGTGTTCTACCTCGGATTTAACATGGCCAACGTGCCCAAGCCCGTCCGTCAGGCGGTCGCGTACGCGATGAACCAGCACACCGTTGTCGAGCAGGTCTTCAAGCAGCGCGGCGAGCCCGCGTACAATTTCACGCCGAAGTCCATCTTCCCCGGCGGTGCCCAGAACTACAACGACCGCGCCGAAAACGAGTACCCGTACGGCTACGACGACAGCCAGCTCGGCCAGGCCCGTTCGGTGATGGAAGAGGCCGGCTACGGCGAAAACGAGCGTGTCGCCATCGAGCTGACGATCTACGAGTCCGGTGTCTGGAGCGAAACGGCAAGCATCCTCCGGGACCAGCTTCAGAGCGTCTACATCGACCTCGAAGTCAATCAGGCGCCGTTCAACACGCTGCTCGAACGTGGCCGCAACGGCGAGCTAGAGATGTACTCGCTTGGCTGGGTCGCCGACTGGCCCGCCCCGGACAACTTCCTCCAGCTGCTGAACCCGCCACAGACCGATACGAGCCTCGACTTCCCGATTTCCTACGTCAACTGGCAGCCGGAGAACGGCGACGCCGCACAGCAGGCAGAGGAGGCATACCAGTCGCTCAGCGATAACCCGGCACCGACAGAAGAAGACCAGGCCGCCCGGAACGACGCGTACATCAAACTGGAGAACGCGAACTGGGAAGACGTCGCAATGCTGCCGGTGTATCACGAACTGAGGGAGCTGTTCTGGTACGACCACGTCGACTTTACCCCGCCGGCTGGGATGGGGCCGAGCCGCCAGAAGATGAACACTGTGTCTCTCGGAGAGAGAGAGTAGTCCCGCTCCCGCTAGCGTTTCGTTTCCGTCATACCCGGTGACGGTACCAAGTTCGCAGCCCTCAAAGATTATGAACTCACAAATACCCGTACAACCGAGACAAGACAAGCCATGAGCCGCTTCACATACCTGTTCAAGCGTGTGGCTCTGTCAATCCCCGTTATCATTTTCGGGACGACAGTAACGTTTGCAATCATCCGGCTGGGGCCGCTTAGCCCCGCGGCAGCGATCCTCGGACCGCAAGGCGATGCGCGTGCGATTCGACAGATCGAGCAACGATTGGGATTGAACGAGCCCCTCTGGGAGCAGTACTTCGATTTCATGGGTAATCTGTTCCTGTTTGATCTGGGCCAATCGTGGGTCGTCAACTCCGGAACGCCGGCCATCGACCTCATCATCAGCTATGCCCCACGGACGATCTGGCTCGGGTTCTGGGCGGTCCTGATCGCCCTCGGAATCGGAATTCCACTCGGCTTCTACGCCGGCCTGAATCCCAATACGTTCTCTGACTACTTCGCCTCCTTCGGTGGAATTGTCTGGCGAGCGATGCCGAACTTCTGGCTTGCGGTGATTCTGGTTACGGTGCTTTCACAGACAGAGCAGCTGTTCGGGTTCAGCTGGACCAGCTTCATCGTGGAGACCAATGTCGTGACCTCTCCGAACCTCGCCGTGCTCAGGAGCCCGACGAGATTGATAACTGATCCCGGGCAGGCATGGACAAATCTGGCGAAAGCGACAAAACAGATACTGCC
Organism: Haloarcula hispanica ATCC 33960; assembly: GCF_000223905.1. NCBI lineage: Archaea > Methanobacteriati > Methanobacteriota > Halobacteria > Halobacteriales > Haloarculaceae > Haloarcula > Haloarcula hispanica. Next base: position 506,584 of record NC_015948.1, on the reverse strand, counting down.
GCCCGCACTGGTGCTCGGGTCCGCGTCGATGGGCACAGAGATGCGTATCGGCCGAACCGCCGTCCTTGAGACAATCAACTCGAAGTACGTCGAAACGGCCAAGGCCAAAGGCGTCTCACCGCGAGTGCTGGTGTGGAAGCACATCTTCCGGAACGCCCTGATTCCGCTCGTGCCGGTCATCACTGCGGAAGCGTTCATCCTGATCGGCGGATCAGTGCTCGTCGAGACTGTCTTCTCTATCAACGGTATCGGCCTGCTGTTCGTCAAGGCGGCAAAGCAGGGTGACCTCCCGCTTGTCGGGACGCTGATGTACCTGTTCATCCTGCTTATTGTCGGCCTGAATATCGTACAGGACTTCGCGTACACGATTATCGACCCGCGTGTGGGGTACGACGGATGATGGAAACAGAACTCACCGATGACATCGATCAGCCGTTGAAGGACCGACTCAGGGCACACCCCAGACCGGCACTACTGTGGGGAGCAGGACTCTGTATCCTGTTGCTGCTTGAAGGACCGACATACCTCGATGGGCTGCTTGGCGCGATAGGCGCCGGACTCGGGTTGCTCCCGGGAGCACCCGGCGCCGAGGCGTTCGCCAGTGCGTCAGCCTTCTTCAGCGAACTGCCGCATCTGTTGAGCCGGGAACTGGTACCCAACCGAGGGTATTACGACGGGAGCGCCTGGCAGGGGACCTTCCTCGGCCTTGAGCCGAAATACGCGTGGCTCATCCGCTTCCTGCTTGTGTATGCATACGTTGCAGCGTTGCTAGGCTGGCTGTGGTACGGCTACGTCCTTTTCCGTCGGCACTACCGCGCTGCTGACTGGACGCCGACTGACGACGTCATCGACCGACTCCGAAGCCACTACTGGGGCCTGTTCGGGCTCACTGTCGTCGTCTTCTTCGTCACGATGGCCGCGTTCGCGCCCGTTGTCGGCCCAACCACGGCCGAAGAGAATATCGAGGGACCGTACTCCCACGATATGAAGTACTACGACGAGGACACGGAGACGGTCGAAACAATTACCATCGGTGAAGCGAACCTCGGTTCCGCTTCCCGCGGTAGCGGGGACAGCAACGTCGGAGTCTGGAGTTACGACGACTTCGGGCGGTTCCACCCTGTCGGAACGCTCGTCAGCGGCAAGGACCTGTTCACCTTCCTCGCGTTCGGCGCACGGGTGTCACTGTTCATCGGGCTCGGGTCGATGGCGATTGCGGGCTTTATCGCAACGACGCTGGCATTAGTTACCGCCTACTACAAGGGGGTGACTGACCTCATCGTGGTGCTGACCAGCGACTCCGTCCAGGCAATGCCAGCATTGCTGCTGGTGATTCTTGCGACGGTGGTGTTCAGGAACCACTGGATAGCAGAGCTATACAGCGGGGCCATGCTGTTCATCCTCCTGTTCGCGTTGATACGCTGGCCGGGGCTGTGGCGAGCGGTCCGTGGCCCTGCACTACAGGTCGGTGAACAGGAGTGGGTCGACGCGGCAAAGAGTTACGGCCAGCGACCCACTGTGATTATGCGGAAACATATGGCACCGTATATCCTCGGTTATCTCCTGGTTTACGCCTCCCTGACGCTCGGTGGCGTGATTATTTCCGTCTCTGCACTCTCGTTCCTCGGACTCGGGATCACCGCCCCGACTCCTGAGTGGGGGCGGGCGATCAACATCGGACAACAGTACATCGCCAGTCAGTCCTGGCACATCTCGCTCATCCCGGGTATCCTGATTACGCTGGTTGTCACCGGCTTCAACGCATTCAGCGACGGGATTCGTGACGCTATCGACCCACAGAGCGAGGGTGCCGAAGGCGGTGCGACTGGCGCGGCCGCCGGAGGTGGTGGCGGATGAGCCACACCGACGACGGCGAGCCGCTGCTGGCCGTTGACAACCTCCGAACCGTGTTCCACAGCGACCGAGAGGAGATCCGCGCTGTCGACGGCGTTTCGTTCGACATCGAACGCGGCGAGACGCTCGGTATCGTCGGCGAATCCGGCTCTGGCAAGAGCGTCACCGCACGCTCGATAATGGGACTGGTCGACAGTCCGGGCGAAATCCGCGAGGAGTCGTCTATCCGATTAGACGGGAGAGAGCTGACGACGCTTTCCGAAAAGCAGTATCGGTCAGTTCGTGGCGGGGACATCGCGATGGTGTTTCAGGACCCGCTGAGCTCGCTCAACCCGGTGTACACTGTCGGGAACCAGATCATCGAGGCGCTGGAGCTCCACCGCGGTATGGAAGGCACCGAAGCCAAGTCGGAAGCCATCGAACTGCTGCGTGCAGTCGGTATCCCCGACGCGGCACGGCGTGTCGACGAGTTCCCCCACGAGTTCTCCGGCGGGATGCGCCAGCGAGCCGTCATCGCGATGGCACTAGCCTGTGACCCCGACCTGCTCATCTGTGATGAGCCGACGACAGCACTCGATGTCACCATTCAGGCCCAGATTCTGGACCTGCTACAGGAAATTCAGACGGAGCGTGACATCGGTATCATGTTCATTACGCACGACATGGGCGTCATCGCGGAGGTTGCCGACCGCGTCGCCGTGATGTACGCCGGCGAAGTCGTCGAGAAAGCACCCGTAGAGGAACTGTTCGCGAACCCACACCACCCATACACGCAGGGACTACTGCAGAGTATTCCCGGTCGGAACCCCAGTACGGATCGGCTGCCCACTATCGAAGGGGACGTGCCGACGCCACACGAATCGGCGTCGTACTGCCGGTTCGTCAGCCGATGTCCGAAGGGCTTCGACGAGTGTGAGCGGGTCCATCCCGCCCATGTGGAGGTCGGCGAATCAGCAGACCACACCGCCGCCTGTCTCCTGTATCCCGAAGATATGCCTACCGACGACACTGTGACACACCACGAAGAGAACGCAGACCAGACGGGCGCCGAGGCAAGCGAAGCGCTGTCGGCGGACGACTGGCCGGCTGAGCGCCGAAAAGCCGGTGAGGATACCGGCCCGGCCGGGTCCGAAGACAGCGATGCCCGGGCTGACGGTGGCCACGGCCACAGTGCCGGAGACACCGGCAGACAGCTGGAGGGAGGTGACACAGATGAGTGAGTCAATCGTCGATACTGTGTCACACCAGACCGGCGAGACGTTGCTCGATGTGCAGGACCTGAAGACGTACTACGAAGGCGGTGGGCTGTTCGGTGGGGACCCGGTGAAAGCCGTCGACGGCGTGAACTTCGAGATCGCGCGCGGCGAGACGTTCGGGCTGGTCGGTGAATCCGGTTGTGGCAAGACGACTCTCGGTCGGACGCTCATCCAACTGGAGACGGCCACGTCCGGGACGGTCTCCTTCGATGGAACCGATATAACCGAACTCAGCGGCGGCGACCTCAAGCAGTGGCGCCGCAACGCCCAGATGGTGTTTCAGGACCCCGAATCGAGCCTCAACGACCGGATGACTGTCGGCGAGATCATCCGCGAGCCGCTGGACGTCCACGAACAGGGGACGGCCCGCGAGCGTCGGGAGAAGGTACGGACACTGCTCGACGAGGTCGGGCTCATGCCGGAGCACTACTACCGGTATCCCCACCAGTTCTCCGGCGGGCAGCGACAGCGTATCGGCATCGCTCGGGCACTCGCGCTCGAACCGGAGTTCGTCGTCCTCGACGAACCCGTGTCGGCACTCGACGTGTCCGTCCAGGCCCAGATACTCAATCTGCTGGAGGAACTTCAGGAGGAGTTCGGTCTCACGTACCTCTTCATCGCGCACGACCTGAGCGTGGTCCGGCACATCTGTGACCGCGTCGGGGTGATGTATCTCGGGAACCTCATGGAAGTCGGGCCGACGGAACAGCTGTTCCAGAACCCGGAAAACCCCTACACGCGCGCACTGCTGTCCGCAATTCCGGAACCGGATCCGACGGCTCAAGCGGACCGGATTACCCTGCCTGGCTCACCGCCGAGTCCACGGGACCCGCCGGAGGGGTGTCCCTTCGCAACGCGGTGCCCCGTCCGGATTCGGCCCGAAGACATAGACGCTAGCGACGAAGTGTGGGACCGGATTCGAGAGTTCCGTGATGTCATTCGCGAGCGGTCCCGCGCGGAACAGTCGATCGGTGAGCGGCTCAAGGAACGGCTCGGGTTCGATACCGCGTTGGCCGACGGGGATGAGATCGTCGAGGAGGAGTTCAGCGACGTGGACCTCCCGCCGGACGTGCGGGAGCACGTCGAACAGGCTGTGACGTATCTCAGTGATGGAGACCCCGACGCTGCACGGGCCTACCTCAAGGAAGCGTTCGGCAGTCGGTGTGACACCGAAACGCCGCAGTACTACGATGTCGACGACAGACGGACGAGCTTCTGTCACCGGCACGCGACGGACCACGACGCTCCCGGCGAAGAACTGCGTCGCCGTGGCTACGACACGCACGATGGATAACCTGGCGGGGAAGGTACTCGATCTGCTGTGGTACGCCCTCGGCGTCACACTCACAGCAACGCTTATCGGTGGCGTGCTCTCGCCGCTCCGTGGCGGTGGCTGGCTGACGGTGAAGTTCGTGCTGTTTTTTATCGGCTTCGCGCTGTTCGGCTACGCATCGATCACCCTGTGGCGCGCGCCGTCCCTCGATTCCGACGAGTCTGATGAGTCCGGCGTGTCGTTCGGCGTGTCAGCGCGGGAGCGGACGCCGTTCGAGTCGGTGTTGGCCCGCGTCGTGCCGCCACTCGACTCGCTCGCCCCGCCCGAAGACCGGCTCTCACCGCCGGTGAAGCTATTCGTAGCGAGTCTGTTCGTCCTCGGGCTTTCACTGAGCATGGAGGTCGTCTTCGGCGTCCAGTGACACCACCATTTACCTCCCGCGGGCGTAACGACAGGATATGGTTAAGACAGGTGGCGAAGGGACAGACGACCTCGAACGGCTTGCCGCCGGTTCGGACGACCGCAAAGCATCGTGGAAACAGACGCTGGAAGAGACACAGGCGCTGGCTGACCAGCGGCGCGCTAACGGCCGCGAGGCCGTCGTCGTCCCGGCCGGGGACGCGGGCCTGCAGACAGTCGACGACGGTGACGGACTCGAACTCGTGTTCGTTATTCCGGGTAACAAGGCCGAGGAAGTGACGCGACTGGTCGAATCGAACCCACTCGAAGCGTACGACGTGTACCGGCGGACGGTCGGGGAGCAGGTGTTTCTGGCCGTCGAGTACTTCGATCCGGACGCCGCCTCGCTGTTCATCGCTGGCGCGTACAAACTCCAGGATGCCGGGAACGCGGTTACTGCCGCGAACGACGGTGCGACGTTCCAGACGTTGCTCAGGAAACTGGACGGGACGCCGGTCGCAACGTTCGACCACGCCGACCGGACGAAGTTCCTTCCGACCGACAGGCTCCCGGTCGAGGAGTAGACGGACGTCAGAGGAGAAGTGACAGCTGAACCAGTGTGTCACGGTCGCTATCGAGTTCCGCCGACCTGACTGTGGTGGGACGCGATAGGACACCTCGCAGTCCGAGACCGAAAGGACCATTCACTAGCCCCCGCAGAGTTCAATCTGCGCGAGGGTAGCCGAGCTTGGCCAAAGGCGGTGGGCTTAAGACCCGCTCCCGTAGGGGTCCGTGGGTTCGAATCCCATCCCTCGCATTCTGTTGCGAACAATCCGTGAGCAACGAATGTCATCGTGGGATTCGAATCACGGAAATTCGAACGAAGTGAGGATTTGCATCGGGTTCGAATCCCATCCCTCACATGAATCCGCTCGAACAATGTGAGAGCGTGTGAACCGTTTTGATGGCAATTCGAACGGAGACGAACCGGACACGACGCGTTTTTGCACGTCTGTGGCCTATACCGGCGTAATGACTGATGTGCCAGATGACGTTGCCGAAGCATTCGACCGACACGATGCGCTCGTCCCGGCCGGGGATAGCTACGCTGTCGAGACGACGAACTTCGACGGCCGCGTGACTGCAACTGAGGGCGAAAAGTGGCGGACGAACTACGAGGTGACGGTCAGAGCGCCGTCGCTACAGGCCGCGACAAGCGACGAGGTCGGTGACGCCGTCATCGACGGCTGGTTCGAGACGCTGGAGCGGCGGCTCGAGGACGCGCCGAAAGCGACCCGGACATCTGTCGAACTGGACGATTACAGCGTCGTCGAGGACGGCGAACAGGTCGTCGTCACGTTCGAGTACACGATGGGCGGCGAACGGCAAGCCGCAGACGTTGCCAAGACCTTCGTCGAGTACGTCGAAGGGACGTACGTCGAGGGCGTCATTCCCGGCTACGACTACGTTGGCGTCGTGGCTGACCTGCTCGATTCGGCGAGTACCGGCGGGAGCGAAGGCACCCGCGGCGGGACGCCGCTGTAGCTATACGGTTCCGAGCGCCGAAAACCGTGGCCGCGTCGTTTAGTCCATCGCGATGTAGGTCTGTGTCGTTTCGACGCCCTGGATTTCCTGGATATGTGTCGCTGCGACGTCCTTGACTTCGGCGGGCGTCTCCACGTTCACTTTTGCGATGAAGTCGACGTCACCGGCGACGATGTGGGCTTCGACAACGCCGTCGACGGCTTCGATATCACTTTTCAGACGATCCGCATCACCGGTGTGGGCTTTGACCATCACGTACGCAATAACCATGTTCAGGCACCTCCAAGCGCGGTCGCGGGCTCTGATTCACCGACAACGATACTACGAACGTCGGAGAGCGTCTCGAAGTCGGCCAGTATCACGACCCGGTCACCGGCCTCCAGTGTTTCGTCCGGGTCGGGAATGGCGAGCGGGGCTTCGCCTTTCCCGTGCGCCATCAGTCGGGAATTCGACGGAAGCTCCAACTCCGACAGTGAGTACCCCTCCATCGGCGATTGCTTCTGGATGGTGAACTCCACGAGCTGGAGGTTCTGTGCGATGTCGGCGACTGCGCGGATGTTCCCGCCCAGCAGCGCGTTCTTCGCGGCGATAGCGCCCAGCCGTTCGGGGTAGATGACCTCGTCGACGTCGGAGGCGTAGCGTCGGTAGATCTCCTCGCGGTAGTCCTCGTCGATGCGCATAACGGTTCGACAGCCGTGTTCCTTGGCGATCATACAGGCGACGAAGTTGTCGTTGAGGTCGCCGGTGAGCGCGCCGAGCGCGTCGGCGGCTTCGAGGTCGGCGCCACCGAGTGTCTCCTCGATAGCGCCGTCACCCGCGATCACCTCGAAGCCAGCCGTCCGCGCGCGCTCGACCGCGTTCTCATCGCGCTCGATGAGGACAACTTCGTGGCCACTCTCTTGCAGGACGCGAGCCGTCCGCAGTCCGACACGACCTGCACCCACGATAACGAATCGCATACACGCTCCTATGGGACGGGGGTGAATAAAAGTACCCACCCGGTGGAACCACCGGACGCCTTGACCACGCTATCAAACAACAAAGCCGTTGTTGTCCCCTGACGGAAGCTTTTTCGTGCTATGACACGACACACCACAATATGGTTAGCGCGTTCATTATGATCAAGACCGCTGCCGGGAAATCCGAAGAACTCCTTGCGGCAGTTCACGACGCCGAGGGCATCACCGAAGCACACATCGTCGCCGGGCAGTACGATATCATCGCCGAAGCGACCGGGACGGAGGTGTACGATATCATGCAGTCGGTCTCAGGTCACGTCCGTGATCTCAACGGCGTCGCTGACACGCGCACGTACATCTGCTTAGAGTGAGCGAGTCACGTTGTTCCGACACGGCAAAGGGACTTGCCGCCCTACGTCGAACATGGTCAGTGTCGCTGGTATTATCGGCCTGCTCGTCATCGTGCTGGTCAACAGTGCTGTGACGGCGCTCATGACGCGCTTTTTCCGCGTCCGTTTGCACACGCGGTGGGGAAGTATCGTCTACTCGCTGCTCCTCTGTCCGGTAGTCATGGTCGTCATCCTCATCGTATTGAGCGGTGTATTCAAACTCGGTGCGGATCTCGGGAGTCAGACGGCTGTCATCCTCATGACGGTCGTTATTCCGCTCGCTATCGGGATCACGTTCGATTACTTTTGGATGCCTGCCCCCGACGAGGTCGAGCTGCCGGCGTCGATGGACTAATCGAAAATCGCCGCTCGGACGCGTTCGTACACGGTGTCCGGGTCAGCGGTCGCGTCGACGCGTACGAACCGCGCCGGGTCGGCGTCGATGAGTCGCTCGTAGTTGTCACGAACCGTCGAAAGATAGTCAGCAGTTTCGAACTTGTTCGTCGCGCCGCTGCGCTGTGCGGCGGTTTCGGGATCGAGGTCGAGATACACGGTCCGGTCCGGCGGACGGGTCCAAGGGGCGTGGACCTCCCGGACGTACGACAGCGGGTCGTCGAACGTCTCACTAGCTTCGAGTGTCGCACCCTGATACGCGTACCGCGAGTCGCTGTAGCGGTCGGAGACGACAAGTCGGTCCTCGTCGAGCGCCGGTCGGACCGTGTTCGAGAGATGTGCGGCGTGGTCGGCCGTGTAGAGGAACAGTTCGGCCAGCGAGTCCGCGCCGTCGTCGTCGATGGAGCGCTGGACGGCGTCCCCGTACCAGGTGTCGGTCGGTTCGCGCGTGAACACAGCCTCGCTGGGGACAGCGTCGTCGCTCTGGAGCCGTTCCCACACAGTCGTCTTGCCGCTCCCGTCCAATCCTTCGAGCGTGACGAGCATACCTCACAATCCGTGTGGGGGGACGTAAGCGCCCCGACCGGACAGTGCATCCGTAGGCTGACACAAGTGGCCGGACTGCGGACCGGTCAGCCGAACAAACACGCCCACCTTTACGGTTCTACCAACCGTACTGGAGTCTATGAATGTACTTGTCGTCGGCGGGACTGGATTCATCGGGCAACACCTGTGCCGCGAACTCGACGACCAGGGACACACCGTCACTGCGTTGTCCCGGTCACCGGAAGATGCGACGCTTCCCAGCGGTGTCGAAACTGTTGCCGGGGATGTCACGGAGTACGACAGCATCGAGAGCGCGTTCGAGGGCCAGGACGCGGTGTATTTCCTGGTCGCACTGTCGCCCCTGTTCAAGCCGGACGGCGGCGACGAGATGCACGAACGCATCCACCTCGGCGGGACCGAAAACAGCGTGCAAGCCGCCGAAGAGCACGACGTCGACCGGTTCGTCCAGTTGAGTGCGCTGGGTGCGGACCCCAATGGCGACACGCATTACATCCGGTCGAAGGGTCGGGCCGAGCAGGTCGTTACGGAGTCTTCGCTGGACTGGACCATCTTCCGGCCGTCGGTCGTCTTCGGCGAGGGCGGAGAGTTCGTCTCCTTCACGAAGCGCCTCAAGGGGATGTTCGCGCCGGGCGTCCCGCTGTACCCGCTCCCCGGCGGCGGAAAGCAAACCAAGTTCCAGCCCATCTGGGTCGGTGACCTCGTGCCGATGCTCGTCAACAGTATCGAATCCGAAGAACACGTCGTCGAGACCTACGAAATCGGTGGGCCGGAAGTGCTGACGCTCAGAGACGTGACCAATCAGGTGTATGATGCCGACGGGTCGTCGGTAAGCATCGTCCCGCTCCCGATGCCGCTGGCGAAGGTCGGTCTCTCTGTGCTGGGGAGCGTCGGGTTCCCGATGGGTGCCGACCAGTACCGCTCACTCAAATTCGATAACACTCCGACAACGAACGAAATCGACGCGTTCGGAGTCAGTAGTGGCTCTCTAACGACACTCAGCGGATACCTCAGCGGATAAGCGCCGGCAGTAGCCATCCCCTAAAGAGTGTTGTGTTGGATAGTATTGATTTTCAATCCTGGCTTTCAGGGCTGAGATCCGGGCAAAACACTTATACTCGCTATCGCTCTTTGACCCTTTAAGCGGAGAACTATATAATGAAACTGGCGATGATCGGCTTCGGGCAGGCCGGGGGCAAAATTGTGGACAAATTCCTCGAGTACGACAAGGAGACCGGCTCGGGAATCGTCCGCTCGGCTGTTGCGGTCAACACAGCGAAAGCAGACCTGCTTGGGCTAGAACACATTCCGGAAGAGAATCGAGTGCTCATCGGCCAGGCCCGCGTTAAGGGCCACGGCGTGGGCGCAGACAACGAACTCGGCGCGGAAATCGCCGAAGAGGACATCGACGAGGTACAGGGCGCTATCGACAACATCCCTGTTCACGAAGTCGACGCCTTCCTCATCGTCGCCGGTCTCGGCGGCGGGACGGGGTCGGGCGGGTCGCCGGTCGTCGCGAAACACCTCAAGCGCATCTACACCGAACCGGTGTACGGCCTGGGCGTCCTGCCGGGCAGCGACGAGGGTGGCATCTACACCCTCAACGCCGCTCGCTCGTTCCAGACGTTCGTGCGCGAGGTGGACAATCTGATGGTGTTCGACAACGACGCCTGGCGACAGACCGGCGAGTCCGTCGAGGGCGGCTACGACCACATCAACGAGGAGATCGTCCGGCGCTTCGGCGTGCTGTTCGGTGCCGGCGAGATCGAGGCCGGCGATAACGTCGCCGAAAGCGTCGTCGACTCCTCCGAGATCATCAACACGCTCGACGGCGGCGGCGTGTCCACCGTCGGCTACGCCTCCGAGGACGTCGAGGTCTCCTCCGGCGGCGGCGGCCTGCTCTCGCGGTTCAAGGGCGACGACTCGTCTGACGACGGGATGGACACGGCGAACACGACGAACCGTATCACGTCGCTCGTCCGGAAAGCCGCGCTCGGGCGGCTAACACTTCCCTGTGAGATTGAAGGTGCAGAGCGTGCCTTGCTTGTGATGGCAGGGCCGCCAGAGCACCTGAATCGAAAGGGAATAGAGCGCGGCCGGAAGTGGCTCGAGGAGCAGACCGGTTCGATGGAGGTCCGCGGTGGCGACTATCCGACCAACGCCCCGAAAGTGGCCGCGTCCATCCTGCTGGCCGGCGTCCACAACGTTCCCCGCATCAAGGAACTCCAGCAGGTCGCCATCGAGGCCCAAGACAATATCGACGATATCCGTAACCAAAGCGAAGATAACTTAGAGGACTTAGTCGAAGACGACGAAGATGAACTTGATCCGCTGTTCTAACAAGACCGCCGCACTCCTCTGTGTTGTCGCGCTGCTCGCGACCGCCGGCACAGCGAGTGCGTTCTCTGTCTCTGCCGAGGGAGTCCCGAGCGAGACAGCCGTCGAGGAAGAGGTGTCGGTGATGTACACGATTGACGACCCGTTCACCGACGCACCGAACGAGTGGACGCTCGCCGGCTCGACCGAACTCCAGGACGTTAGCTGGACGGTCACTGTGTTGCGTGCGGGTAGCCAGGTGAGCCAGGAAACCTACGGCGACCAGTCCTTCGAGCAGGACCTGGAGATCGACAATAACGGGGACCAGGTTCGCGTCGAGCTCGTCGGCACGACGCCGGCCATCTCGAACTACACGTACGACCCGGCACAGAACTATCAGGTCGCCTCTCTCAGTCGTATCAGCGGGAGCAACGAGGACGAGTTCCGCAACGACACCGCCCGTCACTACACTGAAGAGAGCCAGTCAGCGAGACAGGCAATCGACGACGCGCAGGCCGCAATCGACGAAGCCGGTGGGAACGAAGACGCCGAGGACCTAGTCAGTAGCGCTATCTCCTCCTACGAGAACGGGAACTTCCAGAACGCCCAGGACCTCGCCGAGGAGGCCGAAAGTCAGGCACAGCAGGCCCAGCAGAGCGCTCAGACCCAGCGAACGCTCCTGCTGGTCGGCGGCGGACTCATCGTCCTCCTGTTGCTGGTCGGTGGCGGCTACTACGCGTACACCCAGATGAGTGAGGACGAGTACTCCAAGCTGTAATGCGTCTCGTCGTCCCCGTCTCGGGGTCTGACCCCAAAACGCGACTTGCGTCCGTTCTTTCTCCCGACGAGCGCCGTGATTTTACCGAAGCGATGCTTGCAGATGTCGTCGACGCAGTGACAGCGGCGGGCCACGAACCCGACGTTATCTCGACGGCACCGCTCGACTGTGCCGCACCGCTCACTGTCGACGACCGCGGGCTCGACCCGCTCGTCAACGACCTGCTCGCGTCGATAGTGACTGACGGCGATGGCGCACTTGCCGTCGTGATGGCGGATTTGCCGCTCGTAACGCCGAAAAGTATCGAGCGACTGCTCGCCCCCGACGCCGACGTCGTGCTGGCCCCGGGTCTGGGCGGCGGGACGAACGCCTTCGTCTGTCGCCACCCCGAGTTCAGGGTCGACTACCACGGCGCGTCGATACGTGACCACCGGCAGATTGCCCGGGACGTGGGAGCCAGCGTTACCGAAGTTGACTCTCGGCGGCTCGCGACCGACATCGACGAACCGGGCGACCTCGCTGAAGTGCTGCTACACAGCGACGGCGCGGCCGCGGACTGGCTCATTGACGCCGGTTTCAGTCTGTCGCTCACAGACGGCCGTGTCACCGTGAGCCGCGAGTGAAGGTTTTTGTTCGTGGGGTGCACACCCCGGGACGTGATACCCGGCACGGACGCGCACGATATCGACATCGAGATCCCGGACGCCGACATCGAGCGACTGCTGTCGGTGATGCCCGGGGACGTCGAGGCCGCGTCGGCGCTGTCCTACTGCCGGAACGTGTTCCTGCCGCTGACGACCGCCTGCCGATACACCTGCACCTACTGCACGTACTACGACCCGCCGGGGCAGGCGGAGCTGATGGACCGCGAGGAGATCCGCGAGACCTGTCGCCGCGGGGCCGACGCCGGCTGTACCGAGGCCCTGTTCACCTTCGGCGACGACCCGGACGACCGCTACACCGCCGTCCACGACCAGCTCGCCGAGTGGGGCCACGACTCCATCCACGAGTACCTCCGGGAGGCCTGCGAAATCGCCCTGGAAGAGGGGTTGCTCCCGCACGCGAATCCGGGCGACCAGACGCGCGAACAGATGGCCCACGTCGCCGACCTGAACGCCTCGATGGGCGTCATGCTGGAGACGACCACTGAGGTGCAGGCTCACGGCGGTCCGCGGGCGAAAAACCCCGGCCAGCGGCTGAACACCCTCCGCGTGGCCGGCGAACTCGGTGTGCCGTTCACGACGGGCATCCTCGTCGGCATCGGCGAGGACTGGCACCACCGCGCCGAGAGCCTGCTCGCCATCCGTGAACTGCACGAGCGCTACGACCACATCCAGGAGGTCATCGTCCAGCCCGTCGTCGAGAACGAGCGCTGGCAGGGCGGCTCTCCCGACCTGGCGACGATGCGCCGGGTAACGGCGATGGCTCGCGCAGCGCTTCCCGAGGAGGTGTCGGTACAGGTTCCGCCGAACCTCGCGCCCGCCCGGGACCTGACCGACTGCGGTATCGACGACCTGGGCGGCGTCTCCCCAGTGACTGTGGACCACATCAACCCCGAGTACGAGTGGCCCGCGCTGCAGGAACTGACGGCCGTCGCCGACGCCGCCGAGGTGCCCCTGACAGAGCGGCTGCCCGTCTACGACCGGTTCGTCGATGACGGCTGGCTCTCGGAGCCCATCGAGGCGGCTATCGAGGCTGAGGACGACGACGGCGAACGGTTCCGGTCGATACTGGACCGCGGCGTGAATCCGGCGAGCGTGTGATCCCGCCCACTGGCCTCTGCGCATGAACAGCCGTCACGGTCAGAACGGATCCTGGACACTACTCACCTAGTCGACTAGGCCGTAGCTACACATGTACTGGCACACCAATACATATCATGCCTGGACGTGCCTCTGACAGCAGTGCCAGGCAGAATACTCTACCACGTCGACCACGGCCAGTGCCCAGCCGTGGTCCACTACTTCAGTCGAGCAACGGCGTTCCGTCAGCCTGTGGCCCGAGTTGCGGGCCGAGCACGTCGGCGTCGGGGTCGATGACGCGGCGCTGTTCGTAGTCCGTCGACCGCTCGACCGGTGTCCGGCCGATGGCGGTGATCATGTCGGCGTACTCCTGGAACGACCGGAACTCGCCGTAGTCGCCGCCGGCGCGCTTGGTGATCTCCTCGGAGAGGATGGTTCCCATGAAATCGTCCGCGCCGCAGGTGAGCATCTTCAGCCCTTGTGTGTCGCCGTATTTGACCCACGAGGACTGGATGTGGTCGACGTTGTCGAGGAAGAGCCGTGAGACGGCGATCAGCAGTTCGTCCTCGTCGATGGACGCGCCGCCGTCGACCATCCCGCGCTCGTACAGCGGCGTCTCCTCGTGGACAAAGGACAGCGGGACGAACTCCGTGATCGCGCCGGTCCGGTCCTGTAGGTCGCGGATGCGCTGCAGGTGCAGCGCGCGGTGGCGCTCGTTCTCGACGTGGCCGTACATCATCGTCGAGGTCATGTCGAGGCCGACCGACGCGGCCGCCTCCATCGCTTCGAGCCACTCGTCGGTCCCGATCTTGCCCGGACAGATGACGTCCCGGACCTCGTCAACGAGAATCTCGGCGGCGGTACCGGGCACGCTGTCGAGGCCAGCGTCTTGGAGGCGACCGTACACCTCCTCGTAGGACCAGTCGGTGCCGCGGCGGGCGTGATAGGCTTCCTCCGGCGTCATCGAGTGGAGGTGGACGTCGCCGACGTTCATCGCCCGAATCTGTTCACAGTAGGTGGCCGGGTCTTTCTCGTACTCGTCGGGCGATCGGTAGTTCAGGTCGCCGCGGTCGCTCGTCTCCAGTATCTCCCGGTGCTCGTCGTCCAGCGCGAGCGCGGGATGGAGCCCCGATACCGAACAGACCTCGTAGATGCCGCGGTCGAGGGCGTCCCGTACGATTTCGCGGGATTCACTCGGCGTCTTCGTGAAGCCGCCGTGGTCCTCCTGGTAGTCGCTGCGGAACTGCTCGGAGCGGTCCTTGAAGTTACAGAACAGACAGCCGGTGTTACAGGCCGTCGTGACGTTGTTGTTGAGGTTCGCGACGAAGGTGACCTCGTCGCCGACGACCTCCGCCCGGCGTCGGTCAGCCGCTTCGAGTACCTGCTCTTTCCGGTAGTGGTCGATGCCGTCCCGGTCGGTGCCCGTCGTGAGGAGTTCGACTGCGTCGTCGACTGTCAGTCGCGTCCCGTTTCTCGCCTTGGCGAGCGCGTTCTCGAACGACTGGGCAGTCGTCGGACGGTGCTCGAACTCGACGGAGCCGTCCGGCGTACCGACGGTCTCTGGGACGTCCGGCATTGCTGGACAGGAGGGAAAGAACGGTCAAAAACGTATGGGTACGCACATGGTCCACAAGGTCGACAGGTCCCCGTGTTTCGGGACGTAAGCGGCTGCAGTTCCGGGAGCGATAGGTCAGGTCGGTAATACGCCGTCGACCCAGCCCGCGGTCTCGACGACGATCCAGGCGACGAAGGCCGCGTAGGCAACGAGTAGCGCATACGATTCGGGTTCGCTCAACACGAGGTCGGTCCGGAGGGCGGTGAACAGGAGAATCGTCGCCCCGGTCAGGACACCGAACATCGGCACGGCCATCGCGAAGTCGACGGTCCACGCGCCGGCGATGAAGACGCCGAGCGGGATGGCGACGAGCAGGTCGAACGTGTTCGAGCCGAGGACGTTCGCGAGCGACGTGACCCCGCGGTCGTCGCGGGCCGCCCTGACGCTGACGAGCGTGTCGGGGAGACTCGTCGCCGCCGCCAGAATCGTCACGCCGAGCAGAAACTCCTGCACGCCGGCGGCCCGGCCGATGACTTTGACGGAGTGGACCAAGCTCTCCACCGCCACGAGAATGACCGCGAGGCCGAGCAAGAGAAAGAGCCACTGCCGCCCGACAGAGATACCGGCGGTCCAGTCTTCCCCCGGGTCGTGGTCGGCCGTGTCCTGGTACTGGATGAAGACGTACAGTCCGTAGAGCGCGAGCGGAATCGCCGCCAGCGGCCGCGTGATGACGCCCGTGAGCGTCGCCTCGCCGGGATAGTAGATGACCGCGAGCGCCATCGTGATGAGCAGGACTGAGACGGCGAGCATGTAGAACTGCGCCTCCTTGTAGACGAGCGTCCGACTCGATTCGAGTTCGTCGTCCGTGGCGATGCCCGCGACTGCGGGGATGATGAGAATATTGAAAATCGCCGAGCCGACGATTGCGCCCACACCGAGAGACATCGACCCGTCCAGCGCCGAGAGCACGACCGCCGCGACCTCCGGGAAGCTCGATCCGACGGCGACGATGATTGCGCCCTGAACGACTTCCGGGAGGCCGTAGTACGTCGCGAGCCGTTCGCTCGCGGATTCGAGCCAGTCGCTCCCTTTCCAGATCGCTGCCGTCGCGGCGACGATGATCGCAGCCTCGACCAACAGACTGGTAGCCATCAGGAGGTCAGTCGACAGCCCGACGGAAAACGTTGCCTTCCGAGCGCGAGTGATACTGTCTGTGACGAATTTCGCCACCGCGAACATCTCACAATAGTTACAGCCGACAGTATGAGAAACGTCTTTGTCCCCGGCCCGAAAGGCGGGCACAATGACGAGCGTCAAGGAATTCCGCGTGGACGAACCGGCGACGGCCGAAGACCTCGGCCGCGGCGCGTTCGTGTTCACGGACGACTACTCCGTGTTCGACTGGGGCAAGATGCCGGACCGGATCCCCGACAAGGGCGCGTCGCTGTGTACGATGGGCGCGTACAACTTCCAACTGCTGGAGGAGAACCACGTCCCGACACACTACGAGGGCGTCAGGCTCCCCGACAGCGACGAGGTGCTGGACCTCGGCGAGGCGCTGTCGGCCGACGCCGCCCCCGAGGAGATGGTCATCGAACTCACGCAGGTCCCGGACCTCCCCTTCGAGGACGGGCGCTACGACTACGACGCATACCACGGGGCTGCCGACGAGAACTACCTCATTCCCCTGGAGATCGTCTTCCGGAACCGCGTCGGCGTCGGGTCGTCGCTACGGTCCCGGACCGAGCCCGCCGACCACGGGCTCGACTACGACACCTGGCCCGAAGAGGTCGTCGACCTCGACGAGCCCATCGTGGAGTTCTCGACGAAATACGAAGAGCAGGACCGGTATCTCGACCGGGAGGCAGCCGACCGGATCGCCGGCACGGCCAGCATCGACCGCCTCGAAGAACTGGCTCGGGCGGTCAACCACATCGTCACCCAGCAGGCCGCCGAGGCCGATCTGGTCCACGAGGACGGGAAAATCGAGTGCCTGTACTACGACGGGGAGATACGCGTGGCCGACGTGGTCGGCACGTTCGACGAGAACCGCTTCTCCTACGGGGGCCAGCAGGTCTCGAAGGAGGTCATCCGACAGTACCACAAGCGCACCCAGCCCGAGTGGGTCGAAGCCGTGAGCGAGGCCAAAGAGCAGGCCGACGCGGAGAGCGTCGCCGACTGGAAATCGCTCTGTGCGGAGTCGCCAGAACCGCTCGATGAGGACGTAATCCAGGTCGCTCGCGACCTCTACTGTGCCGGCACGAACGCCTACATTGGTGGCGACGTGTTCGACGCGCCGTCGCTCGACGAAGCCGTTAGCGCCGCTGGCGAACTCTAAGCTGTTTGAAAGTACAGCGCGTTTTCAGTCGTCAGCCTCGATCTCACCGTCGTCCTCGGCGACGAACTCGCCGAGGCCGTCGATGGGACGGTCGGGGTTCAGCTGGTCGAGTTTCTCCGGTGCGCCGAGTTGGGCCGAGGTCTCCTCGGGGTCCCGAAGCTTCGTCCGGCCACGGTGGACGTTCACCTCGTCGTTGAGGTGGAGTTTGATGGCCTCGATGAGCGCTTCGGCTTCCAGCGGCTGGCCGATCTGCTGGAGTTCCTCTTCGGTGGCGTCGTCGGGGACGTTGAACGCGCGCTGGGTGATGATCGGCCCTTGGTCCAGGTCCGTCGTCACGTAATGGGCGGTGACGCCGGCGATGCGGACGCCCTCCTCGATGGCCTGCATGTACGCCGACGCGCCGGGGAAGGCGGGCAGCAGGCTCGGGTGGACGTTGATGATGCGGCTCTCGTAGCGGAAGACGACGTCCGGCGAGAGGATGCGCATATACCGGGCCAGCGCGATGAGGTCGGCGTCGTACTGCGCGAGCAGGTCGAGCAGTTGGTCCTCGTCCGGCGTCCCCTTCTCGTCGCCGATGTCGTGGAACGGGACGTCGTACTTGGCCGCCAGCGGTTCGAGGTCGTCGTGGTTCCCGATGACCACCTCGATGTCGGCCCCGAGGTCGCCGTTGGCCCAGGCCTCGAATAGCGCCTCTAGACAGTGGGACTCCTTCGTCACGAGGACGGCGATGGTCTGGGTCTCGCGGTCGGACGGGAACCGGACCTGCACGTCGACGCCGAGTTCGTCGCCGAGTTCGGTGAGGTCCTCGCGGAGCTTCTCCTCCGTCGTCACCATCTCGGACGTGTCGACGCGCATGGTCATCCGGAAGACGCCCTCCCGAACGGCCTGGTCGAGGTCCTCGATGTTGATGCTGCGCTCGAACAGGAGCGAGGTCACTTCGGCGATGAGGCCCGTATCGTCCTCGCCGACGACCGTAATCTCGGTCAGACCGCGCGTCACGATTCCCACCTCCGGACAGCGTCGTGATTCATTTGACCCAGAGTCGGCAGTCCCTCGGCAAAAGCCTTCGTTTTCCACCTAGCGTGGACACCAACGCTTTGTGTGTCGCTCCGTGTATATATGGCCGTGATGAGTGATTCGCCGACCGTACTCTGTGCCCAGCCGGATTCCGACGAGCGTGTGGAGACGGTCGACGCGCTCCCGCGAGGACTCCATCTGCACCCACACGATTCTCTCGGGCGAGGCGATGGTCGCCGAGGCCACCCACGAGGACCCTCGCTTCGCCGAAGTTGACGCACTGAAACGGCTCGACAGCAGGTCTTACGCCGGCGTGCGAATCACGGACAAGGAGGGGCGGGCTATCGGCGCAGTGTACTGTACCGACGGCGAGCCGCGGCGCTACACTCGGACCGATCTCGACGTACGCCAGCGGCTACACGCGAGTCCCCACCGGTATCTGCACGCTGACGCGGGCGACCTCGACATCCGGGTCAAAGGGCTGACCGACCAGCCGTCCGACTGGACGCCGGTCAGCGCCGGGACGTGACCTGCCGGGAGAACACAAGCGTTTTCTCCGCTGCCCGCTCGCTTGCCAGTAATGACTGCCTTTACCGCGACCGTCACCGTCCGGCTCAAGCGGGGCGTCCTCGACCCCGAAGCCGAGACGACACAGCGCTCCCTAGAACGCCTTGGTTTCGACCTGAACGACCTCCGCTCGGCGGACGTGTTCGAGCTGGACCTCGACGCCGACAGCGCCGAGGACGCGGCCGAGCGCGCCGAGGAGATGGCCGAGCGGCTCCTGGCGAACCCCACCATCCACGACTACGACATCGAGGTGGCACAGGCAGAATGACCATCGCCTCGAAACTGACGGCAATGGTCAGTGCTGTCTCACGGAGGGGGCCCGCGTGACCATCGCCGTCATCCAGTTTGGCGGCTCGAACTGCGACCGCGACTCCGTCCAGGCTCTGGAGTCGCTCGGCTTCGACGCTGAACTCGTCTGGCACGAGGACGGCCTCCCCGAGGATGTCGACGGCGTCGTCCTCCCCGGCGGTTTTTCCTACGGCGATTACCTCCGTGCCGGTGCGATGGCCGCCCGCTCGCCCATCATGGCCGAAGTTCGTGAGGCAGCGAGCGAAGGCACGCCAGTGCTTGGCATCTGTAACGGCGCACAGATCGGCTGTGAGTCGTCGCTGACCCCCGGCGCGTTCACGACCAACGAGAGCGCCCGGTTCCAGTGTGAACACGTCCACCTGCGCGTCGAGAACGCCGACACGCCCTGGACCAGCCAGTACGAGGACGGCGAGGTCGTCGAACTCCCCATCGCCCACGGCGAGGGTCGCTATGAAATCTCCGACGACCGCTTGGACGAACTCGAAGCCGAAGACCGTATCCTGTTCAAGTACTGCGACGAGGACGGCAATGTGTCCCCCGAGGCGAACCCGAACGGCTCGAAACACAGTGTGGCCGGCGTCACCGGTGAGGACGACCACGTCGCCGTCATGATGCCCCATCCCGAGCGGGCGACGCTTTCGGACTTGGGCCGGACCGACGGCCAGGGCGTGCTCGAGGGCTTCGCCGAGTAACACCGGCAGCTTCGGCTTTCATTGCGGTGGTTTCACAGAAGATCTGAACCGGACGCGTAGTCGCACCGCTACGGAGTTCGTTTCAAAGGGGAAGGGACCAGCGGAGCGTGTGACATAGTCCGGCGGTCCCTAGTCCAGCTTTGTGGGTCAAGCCGTATAAGCGCACGCTTACCGGAGTGTAAGTGAAATCTCCAGTTATGGGTCCGCTGTCGGCGGCTGCGGTACACGCGACCCTTCCCGGTCACCGACGAGCAGTTCGCCGTCGAGGAACCGTGCCGTCCGGGCGTCGGTGGGGTCCTCGAACAACTGCTCGGGCGGGCCGGTCTCGACCAGTTCGCCGTCGTGAAGGAAGGCCATGTGGTCCGAGATGCGTTTCGCCTGGTGCATGTCGTGGGTGGCGACGACGACGCCGACGCCGCGGTCCCGCGCCCGCTCGATGGCGTTTTCCAGCAGCGCCGTGTTGTACGGGTCAAGGTTCGATGTGGGTTCGTCCAGCAGCATGACCGCCGGGTCAACGGCGAGTGCCCGCGCGAACGCGACACGCTGGGCCTCACCGCCGGACAGCGAGAGCGCGTTCTGGTCGACCGATTCCGCAAGTCCGACCGTTTCGAGCGCGGCCATAACGGTATCGGCGGGCCGTGACGAGCCGACGAGTTCGCCGAGACTCCGGCGAACTCGGGCTCGCCAGGGTTCTCTGACGCGCAGGCCGTAGGAGACGTTCCGATGGACGGGCGCGTTGAAGAGGCTCGGCTCCTGAAACACCATACTCACCTGCCGGCGGATACTCAATCGTTCGTCGTCGGCCATCGCCCAGATATCGTCGCCGTCCCATGCGACCGTTCCATCGTCGGGTCGGCGAAAGGTCGCAAGCAGGCGCAGCAGCGTCGTCTTGCCGGTGCCGGAGGGACCGACGACGGTGACGACTTCCCCCGGTTCGACCGCCAGCGAGACGTTCTGGAAGACGGTCGAGCCGCCGAACCCAGCATTTACCTCGGTCACGGAGAGCGTCATACCGAGCGCTCACCCCGGCCCTGATTCCTGAGCCACGATCCCAGTCCGTTGACGGCCAGCACGAGCGCGAGGAGTATTACGCCGAGAACCAGACCGACCTCGTAGCGCCCCTGCCGTGCCTCGACTGTTATCGCCGTCGTCAGTGTCCGAGTGTAGGACTGTCCGTCGCTGTAGACGATGTTGCCGCCGACGATGAGTATCGATCCGACCTCGCTGATGGCCCGGCCGAACCCGGCAAGAATGGCGGTAACGATGCCGAAACGGGCCTCCTTGATGACCGCCAGCCCAACGTCGACTCTGGTTCCGCCCATCGCGTAGGCCGCGTCGCGGACCGACTGGTCGACGCCCTCGACCGCCGAGAGGCTGACGCTCAGCAGGACCGGCGTCGCGAGGATGAACTGGGAGAGTATCATCGCCCGCGGGGTGAACGCGAGGTCGAGGCTCCCCAGCGGGCCGCTGTTTGACAGAAGAATGAGGACGACTAGCCCGACGACGACGCTCGGGAACCCCATGCCGGTGTTGACGACGGCTGTGACCAACCGCTTCCCGCGGAAATCGGTGAAGCCGATACCCAGCGCGACGGGCAGGCTGAACAGCGTACTAAGACCGACGGCGGTGAGGCTGACGTACAGCGAGACGGTGACGATGCTCACGACGTACGTCCAGCCGCCGTCCGGGAGCTGTGCTTGCAGTGGAATCATCGGGGTCAGTAGTCCGCCGGCACCTGCTCGTCGACCCAGTAGAGATACTCCTTGTCGCGCGGTGAGAGGCTGCTGGCCTGCTGTGCCGTGTACCCCTGCGGGACGTACTGGCCGAAGTTCGGCTCCTCGGCGATGGCGTTGGGGAAGAACAACTGCGAGCCGTTGGCGGTGTAGTCGGCGATCATCGACTGGCCGGTCGGGCTCGTCAGGAAGCCGATGTAGGCCATCGCCGCCTCGTAGTTCACGTCGTCGTATTTCGCGGGATTGACCGCCATCACGCCGTAGGGGTTCTTGAGGATGACCGGGCCGTCCTTCAATGGTCCCTGAACGTGAATCACGAGGTCGATTTCTGTTTGCATCGAGAGGTAGGTCCCGCGGTCGGCGAGCGTGTACGCACCGGTCTGGCTCGCCTGCACAAGTGTATCGCCCATCCCCTTGCCGACAGCGCGATACCACTCGCCGCTTGGGTCCGTGCCGGCCTCATCCCAGATGATGAGTTCCTTCTTGTTCGTCCCGGAATCGTCGCCCCGCGAGACGAACGTCGACTCGCTCTCGGCGATGGTGGTGAACGCCTCGGTGGCGCTACCCATCCCGTTGATGCCCGCCGGATCGTCCTCCGGGCCGACGATGACGAAGTCGTTGAACATCACGTCCCGGCGGTTGACGCCGAAGCCGTCCTGCATGAACTTGTCCTCGGCGTTGCGGGCGTGGACGAGGATCACGTCGGCGTCGCCATCCCGCGCTGTCCGGAGACTCGCGCCGGTCCCCTTCGGGATGGTCTTCATCGTCACGCCGTAGTTCTCCTCAAACACGGGATGGAGTGCGTCGAGAAGCCCCGTGTCGTAGGTACTCGTCGTTGTGGCAAGGACCAGTTCGCCGTCACCGATCTGGCCCGAGCCAGTCTGCGACCCACCGGACTGTCCGTTCCCTCCACCGTCTGTCTGTGCCGCCGTTGATTCGCTGGTGTTGCTCTCGCCGGCGCAACCAGCGAGTCCGACGACGGAGGCGGCACCAAGTGATGCGAGGAAGCGTCGGCGTTGCATCGACATGGACACAACGACGGCGGCAGGGTTCTTAATTGTTGATGGTGATGTCTGTCACACTGGCCTCAGCGGGCTCATAGGTTCCGCGCGGCAACGCCTTTGTGACGGCACGGTCATGTGGCGGTATGGACGCGACCGCGGACGTCGAAGTGCAACTGGGGCAGGGCGACGTGGCGCTGACTGCCCGCGACCGGACGCTCTTGCAGGCGGTCGCCGCCCACGGGTCGCTGAACAGCGCCGCCGACGCGCTCGGCCGGTCCTACGCCCACGCCCAGCGCCGAATCGTCGAACTGGAGGACGCCTTCGGCCCGCTAGTCGACCGCAGTCGCGGCGGCAGCGGTGGCGGCGGCAGCGAACTCACGGACACCGCCGAGCAACTGCTGGCCCGCTTTCAGCGCCTGCAAGCCGAGTTCGACGGCGTGGCGACGACAGCGGAGACGGTCCTCCGAGGGACCGTCGTGGACCGCGACGGCGAACTGGCGACCGTCGAGACGCCGCCGGGAACGGTCCGGGCCATCGTCGACACCGACGCCGAAGCCGGCGACACCGTAGAAGTCGGCATCCGCGCCGACACGGTGACGCTGAACGCACCGCCCGCTGCGCCCGAACCGGCGGGAACGAGCGCGCGGAACCAGTTTGCGGGCACCGTCGAGCGTATCGACGAAGGTGCCTCTATCGCGCTGATCGCATTGGCAGTCGACCCGGACACGACGCTGTCGGCGGTGGTGACCGATACGAGCCTCGACAAACTCGACATCACCACGGGCGCGGAACTCGTCGCCTCGTTCAAGGCAACCGCGACCGTCGGCGTCATTCCCGCTATCGAACAGTCGGGGCCGGATGAGTCGTCGTAAGCGAGTGAAACACGGTGACTTCGAAGGGACGCCTCAGAGACCCCAGTTAGACGGCAGCAGCTCGGACTGGCAGGCACTACAGGCAACCATCCCATCGTCGTCGATACACTGTCGCCGTTCGCCACACAGGTCACATTCCGCGACCGTCCCGCGTGTATTGAAACTGCGCCTGTCCTGGTCACCGTTCGGGGTCATATCGAACAGTCTTAGGCGCGAAAGACGGATAAACGTTGGTCGGCAGGCCGTCACACGGGTTCTCCGGGTCGAAGGGCCTATCGAGCGAGCGGAAGCGAGTAACTCTTCTCACGTTCGATGACGGCGTCCCACGTCGCCTCGCACTCGCAACTCACCTGCTCGAACACCGACGGGTCCTGCCGGAGGTCGAAGTCTTTGATAGCGCGCTGGACCTTGTCGTCACACTCGCCGCAGTTGTGCGGGCCACGGTCACTGCCGTGGCCGACGGGGTCTGAGACGACGATGACATCCTCGTCAGCGGTCGCCTCCAGCACGTCGGCGACCGACCAGAGCCACGGCGGTCGGTAGCCGCCGTCGTGGTACAGTTCCTCGACCATCGTGTAGCGCTGGACGTTACAGGGGTTCATCGACACAGTGTGACAGCCCTCGACGGCCGCACAGCGCCGTACGGACCGCTTCATGTCCTCGACGGCCTCGGCTTCCGAGAGGAAAGGCGGTTTCATCAGCAGATACGCCTTGACGCCAGCGCCGGCCGCCTGCGCCGCCTCGGAGGCTTCCTCGAAGTCGGCGAAGTCGAAGTACTTGTTGACGCAGTCGTGGCGCACGCGGTCGGTTGCGGTCTCGAGGCCGACGGCTACGTCCGTCTCCAGGCCCACATCGACGAAGTCGCCGACTGTCTCCTCGTCGACGAAGTCCGGCAGCGACTCGACGACGATACGCTCGCGGTCCGCGAAGGTTTCGGCGATGGCCCGGCGCGTCTCCGCCGGCACCTCGCGCTCGTCGAGGAAGCTCCCGGAGGTGTAGATCTTGATGAGGCCGCTTTTGTCGTCGCTGTTCTCGCTCTCGTGGTCCAGACAGTGCTGGATCTGGGCCATGAGGTCCTCGTGGGCGACGCTGCCGCCCTCGACGCTTTCGGCGACGTAGCCACACATCGTACAGCCGCCGGCACGCGCCCACCGGCAGCCGCCGGTGTTCAGGATGATGGTCAGGCTCTGGTAGACGCCGTCCGGCGTGTTGTCCTCGTCGAGCCACACGCGGGTCGGCTCACGAGGGTCGTAGGTCGAGTCGTTGCGCGACCTGATGTCACGCATCACGGAGTTGTGGGCGTCCATGCCCTTGCCCTCCTCGTAGACTTCGGGACTGGGCTTGCTCATTGCGGCGAGGTAGCCGATGAGCGCGTAAAGCCGCTTCGTTACTGCCGGGATCGTGGGTCGGTTCGGTCCGAAAGTGCGCCGGAGCGGTGGGCCACGAGCCACGCCAGTCCGGCCAAAACGGCCCCGACAGCGTTGGCCACGAAGTCAGTACCGCTCACACCGCGTGACGGGACGAGCCCCTGTAGCAGTTCGACTCCCGCCCCGTAGCAGACGGAGACGGTCACGAGTGCCACAACTGTGGTCACATCGCGGGCCTGTCGACCCCACGCGAGCAGTGCCGCCAGTAGCCCGTAACTCGCCGCGTGAACCCACTTGTCCAGCCTAAAACCGAGGAGTGCTGGGACCTGCTCGCCCGCCCCTTCAGGAACCGGGAGAAGCGAGGTGACGAGTAATAACAGCGAAAACCCGACAGCGGGCAGGTAGCGGCGGGATCCCGACCAGTCCATACTGGCGGTTCTCCCGTTCGGCAGATAAGTCGGACGGTCAGATGCAGCGTCGGTCAGTGGTGCTACTGCTCTTCGGTATGGCGCATCTGGACGGCGATGCCCCGCGTCGAGGACTGCATTTCCGGGCCGCTCATCTGGGCGCGGCCAACACCGAAGGCCGCGTCGCCCTGAATCACCACGTCGTCACCGACGCGGATATCGTCGCTTGCGTCCGTGATTCCCGGTGCAAGCACCGAACCGTGGGGGACGAACGGCTCGATTTCGACCGTTTTGGTGTGAACGTCACTCTCGACCCAGCGGCGCGCCCCGGCGGTGGTCAGCGAGAGGACCCCGTACTGCTGGGCCAGCGCCGCCAGCTGTTCGCCGTCGGCGTCGTCGGCGCGCAGTTGCGGATACCGGCCCTGCGTCGACAGATCGTCGAACAGTTCGTCGCCCGCGCCCTCGCCGAACTGGTAGTCCGCGACGGCGCGGATGGTGTTGTGTTCGCGCTCCCGCTTCGGATAGCGGTCCCAGCCTTCCAGTTCGGCAGCGAGGTTCCCCAGCGAATCCGCCGTGGTCGGGTGGTCGGTGACTGTGTAGGTGAACTCCCGGCCCAGCGAGTCGGCCACGCGCTCGCAGATGTCGCGGTAGCCTTCGCCGGGTACGTGGGCAATAATTTTCGGGTAGTCGGTGCCTTCTAAATACCGTTCAAGCACGCGGCTGACGAACTCGATTTCGGTGGCGGTCCAGTTGCCCGTCACCACGGAGTCGTAGTGCTGGGCGGGGTAGGTGAGTTCGAGTTCCTGGGGCACGACGCCGATGGGCGAGGTCATCGAGACGACGTGGGCGCGCCACTTGATCGCGTCGTGGTACTGCTTGTGGCTCTGGGAGTCGCTGTAGGGTTTGCGCGCGGAGCAGGGGACCAGCACAAGCGGGCGGTCGTCGAAGCGCGGCACGTAGCGGTCGGTGACGCGCTCGGCGAAGCGCTGGATTTCGACGCGGCGCAGCGAGTCGTCACTGGCTGCCGAGAGGTCGGCCCGCCGGATGAGCGGCGTGCGCTCCTCCAGGTAGCTGTACCGCTGGTCCAGTTGCCGGAACGTCGCGGTGAGCCAGTTGTCCTGTCTGGCCTGTCCCTCGACGTAGTCCCGAAGCCTACCGTCACGGATGCGGCGGCGGACGCGGCGGAGTTCCGCAGCGAGGGCGTTGACGTTGTGTTCGACGCAGTCCTCGCGGTCGAACTGCTCACGCGGTTTCTGGCAGGCTGGACAGGCACACGGGAGTTCGTCGAGGTCTTCGAGGAAATACGCCTCGTCGGTCGTGAGATACCGACCCTCAGTCCCGCGGACGACGGCGCGGTCGGGGTCCACGAGGTCCACGCCGGCGTAGACGAGCGTCGCGACGTTTCGCGGCGTGGCGACGCCAGGCAGGTAGAGCGCGGTGTCGGCGGGGATAGCCTCCCGGACGGTCGTGACGGCGTCGACGAACGCCGACGCGTGCCCGACGTAGCCGGGCGCGCCGGCGAGTACGTAGGCGTCACTGCCGTGGTCGGTCGCGGTATCGGGCGAGACGACGGCCGCGCTCGGGAACGACACGTCGGGATAGTCGACGGCGAAGGCCTCGGCGACTTCGTCCGGCGTGCCAGCGGGGAGTCCGCGGTGGGGCAGGACAGTGAGCAGCGAGTCGTCGCCATCGGGGGCGTCTTGCTCGGTGGGCCAGCGGCTTCCGGCGTCGTCGAGGACGTGCCGGCAGTCGCCCGGCGTTTCTGTGTCCACGTCGTCGACCAGCGCCGGCGTCGTCACGGAGTCGGCGAGGCGTAACTCACCCACTCGCGCGGCGCTGTCGCGCTCGTGGATCTCGAAGTAGTCGGTCATGCAATGGCGTCAGCCACGCGCGACCAACTATCTTGCCTTTGTACCAGCACCGGCCTCGGTGGCGACCGAAGGTACGTTCAAACGCTCCATACTTCGTCCCAGTCGACAGTTATGTGGCCATGATTATCGCGGACAGGTCGCTATCCGCTGATTAGCTGGGCCCTAACTAAATCTATAGGGGACGACTGACCGTTCGTGCAGCGACAGACACGACGAGACGTGTTGCTCGCCCTCTCGGGGACAGCCGTAGCGCTGGCGGGCTGTTCGACCGGCCTCTCCTCAGGGGACTCGGACGCGAGGGCCGCGTCACACGAGACGGAGCCGACACCGACGGAACAGGTCGCCGAGTCAACAGTGGAAAGCGGGCCCGCAATGTTCGTCCATCTCGATACACTGGATGCAATACAGTCCCGTGTCGAGAACGGAGACAGCCCGTGGACAGGGGCCCACGAAGCCTTCATGGACGATGTCCGCGACGCGATGGCAGCGGATCCCGAGAGCGTCACGGACAACGGCGACGGCCACGAGTTCAAAACGAAAGGCCCCGAGGACCCCGGAGCGCGCAAGGACTACGTTGCCGCCATCAGGACAGGGGACAGAATACGGGATCTTGGCCTCGCCTACCAGTACACCGGTGCGGATCAATACGCCGAGAAAGCCGTCGAACTGCTGGACCACTGGTTCCTGAGCTCGGAGACCTATATGGCCCCTGTGAAAACGAACAGCATCGAGCAGTTCATTACGCTCCCGAAAATGTGGTGGGGCGCGGAACTCGTTCGCGGCCACGAGGCGTGGACCGACGACGGCGTCGGCACGGAGGCCGACCTGCAGGAGTGGGTCCGAACGTTCCTAGACGATGTCGGTCATAACATTCCGACCGAGATGGGGCAACAGAACATCTTCAACTGGCAGGAGATGACCCACGCCGCCGGGTCAGTGTATCTCCGGGATTGGGATCGCTTCCGTGATGCCATCCAACGGAACCGCGAGACCGGCTTCAACCAACTCCGCGAGGACGGCCTGCTGGAAAACGAGATTATTCGTGCGTCGAGTCTGGCGTACTCGCTGTACGCGGCGAAGGCACTGGTCACCGCCGCGGAACTCAGCCGACTCTACGCCGACAAACTCAGCGGCCCCACACTGTACGAGTACCAGAAGTTCGACGGTGACAGGGGTGCCATCGAACGTATTCTTGACGCCCACGCACCGTACGTGGCTGACCCGGAGGCCTGGGAAGCGATGGGCGAGGGAGCCCCTGATCGGTTCGTCAACAACGACGGCTTCCCCGCCAGAAAGCAGGAGGCTGCGTCCTCGCTGTACGAGGTGGCCTACTCGTACTACGAGAAAGACACCTATCTGGAAACGCTCAAACAGAGCGGCCAGCCGGTGAAGAACGTCCCGACGTACGTCTCGGCCCAGCAGGCGGCAATCGATAACCCCGACCGACCGCATCGCGACGAGCGCATCCTCGGCTGGACGACGTTCACGCACGGTGAGCGGTTCCGGCTTGACCTGTAGCGAGTCAATCGGACACCAGTCACGGAAACGCAACCACACCACCACGCTTTGGATGCCAGCAGCCACAGTGCAGGTATGGATGTTGTCGTAACCGGCGGCCGTGGGAGTTCCGGGCGCTGGATCGTCGACCGCCTCGCCGGACCGCATGACGTGACAGTGCTCGACCGCCGCCTCCCCGACGATGGGGGGCATCCGGCCGTCGGGTACCGAGCGCTTGACCTGACGGACGCCGGGGGCGTGTTCGACGCGCTCACCGCCATCGACCCGGATGCAGTGGTCCACTGGGCGGCGATTCCGGTCGCCGGGAACCACCCGGGGGTAGACCTGTTCCGGAACAACACGCTGGCGGCACACAACGTGCTCTCGGCGGCCGGCCGCGTCGGCGCTGACGTGGTGCAGGGCTCCTCGGATGGCGCGTACGGCTTCTTTTTCGCCGAAGAGACACCGGTTCCTGACGAACTCCCGATTACGGAACAGCACGCGCTTAGGCCGGAGGACGACTACGGGCTCTCGAAGGTCGTCACCGAGGAAATCGGGAAGACAATCGCCCGCCGGGACGGCATCGCTGTGGCGTCGATTCGCCCCTCCTGGATACAGATTCCCGGAGAGTACCCCTGTCGGGACGAGGGGTACGTCAACGACCTCGCGGCCGGCGCAGGCAACTACTGGTCCTACGTGGACGTGCGAGACGTGGTCGACCTCGTTGAGGCCGCGCTCGCGGGCGAGGTTTCGGGCCACGAGGCGTTCAACTGCGTCGGCCCCGACAACGCGCTGGGCCGGCCGCTGGTCGAACTCATGCGCGAGCAGTACGGTACTGTCCCGGACGATTGCACGGTCGAAGGAGACGCTGCGGCGTATTCGACGGCCAAGGCCACGGAACTGCTGGGCTGGGAGCCGACCCGTTCCTGGCGCGAGGCGGCCGACGAGAACGTGGCCGTGCCGACAGTCTGACCGGCAGCGGCCGAGACAACTGCGCCGTCAGTCGCGGGCGTGCAAGTCGCGCAGGCGGACGCCGTCGGGAACACGGTCGAGCGCCGTCGCCGGCCAGTCGTCGTGGACCAGCGTGAAGGACACGTCGGGATGGAGTTCGACCAGCCGCCGAACACCGTCTGCTGCGGCCTCGTAGGCCGCCCGGTCGGTCCGGTCAGGGACCTCCGCGGTCAGGGGGTATGTGTCGGCGAGTTCGCGCGGATACGGGCCAAACGGGGGACGGACGCCCCAGGTCTCGTCGTACTGTGCGCTGGAACTGCCTTCGGTCAGCAGCACCTCGTCGCCCTCGACTGGGAGGCGCTCCAGTCGGTTCTGATGGCGGCGGACCTCGGGCCGGCGAGCGCTTTCGTTCGAGGTGTAGAAGAAAGCGTCCTTCGAAACGGGGTCAGTCCGTTCGAGTTGCTCAGCGTGGTCCAGCAGCGCGCGGTAGCCGTCGAGCATGGCCGGGTGGCCGCGGGCGCGACTGTCGACCAGTTCCATGAGATTGCCCGAGCGGATCGCCTGCTTGACCGTCCGGATTTCGCCGTAGGTGACATGCAGGTTGTGTCTGGCGAGCAGCTCCTCGCGCTGGTCGGCGTCCATCGCGTCGAGTTCTGCCGGCGTGTGGTCGGTACAGACTGGGCAGTGACACGGGAAGTATGTCAGTTCGGACAGCAGTTCTGTCCCCTGAACCGTGAGATAGCGGTCGTCGCGAGCGTACAGCGCATACGCCGCCGAGTCGAACAGGTCACAGCCCAGCGCCGCTGCCATCGCAAACATCATCGGGTGGCCCGCACCGAACAGGTGGACCGGGCCGACCTCCCCCAGCCCGCGCTTGCAGGCCGCGACGACGTCGGCGAGATCGGCATAGCGGTATTCGTTCATCAACGGGACGACGGCCCCCAGCGGAAACACGTCCAGTCCGGTAGAGACAGCGTCTGCGGCGGCCCGCTCTCGTAGGTCCGGGTACGTCGCACCCTGAACCGGTGCGCTGACGAGCATCTCGCCGGTGTCGACGGTGGCAGCGTGTTCGAGCCGCTTCTGGGTCGTGTTGAGTTCCTCGGTCGCCCGCTCGCGGTCCACGTCCGGCGGCGTCGGGATATCTACCGGCGTCCCGATGTCAGAGCCAATTTCGTGCTGGAACTCCAGAATCTCCTCGGTAGTCACGTCGATGTCGCCGTATTCGGCGAGCTGGAAGGACCCCGAGTCAGTCATGATAGCCCCATCGAACCCAAGCAAGTCGTGGAGGCCCTGCTCCAGCACCGGCTCACGGAGATCGTCAGAGCCATGCAGGATGTAGCTGTTCGTGATGAGGATCTCCGCGCCGAACTCCGATGCCAGCGTCGCCGGCGCGACCGTCTGGACGTGTGGGTTGACCACTGGAAGGATAGTCGGCGTCTCGACGGTGACGCCGGCCCGTGGCACCGTTAGCTCGCCCAGCCGGCCCGCGGCGTCGTACTGGCGGACCTCGAAATTCGTCATTACACGTCGTCGTCGGTCAGCGCGCCTAAGGGTTGTGTTCCCCCGTGAGCGCAACCGTTCGAAATCGGGGGCAGCAGTGGACAGAGCGACGCGCCGGCCGGCACAGCGCCGCTATTCGTCGGGTCGGTCCGCCCCGCCGGGAACCAGTTTCCGTTCGGGTCGGTGGACGGTCCCGGAGTCCTCGTCGGCGACGTACGCCTGTGACGTCCGGAACATATCGACCACCTCGTCACGGGACCCGTAGGCGTCCTCGACAAGCCGTTCGAGCAACTCCGCCCGCGAAATCGGGTGGCCGGTCTGACGGCGGACAGCCGCGCGCAGTTTGTCCAGCCGGCGTTCCGTCTGTTTGTCGAGTTCGATCGATGCCATATGTTAGATGGTACCACCCCTCAGGTTTTCAAACTGTCGTCAGTTCAGCGCTCGAACAGGGCATAGTACATGATACCGACGGCAGACCGACTGTCACGGAGCGTCCCGTCGCGCACCGACTGGACTAGCGAGTCGAAATCAGCAGTGTCGACCCGGATCGATTCGTTGTGGTCGAGGTCCTGGTCGGCCGTGGCCGCACACCCGCGTGCGACGTAGTAGTGGAATACGTAATCGGTGTTGCCGTTGGCCGGTTCGCCCGTGTAGAGATGGTCGAGCGTGTCGGCCTCGTAGCCCGTCTCCTCGCGGAGTTCGCGGGCGGCGGCGACGGTCGGGTCGTCGTCTCCGTCCTCCATCGTCCCGGCCGGCAGGCCGCGGTTGACCCGTCGAACCGGCTGTCGCCACTCCTCAATGACGACCACGTCGCCGTCGGCGGTAAACGGGAGCACGATGACGCTATCGCCGTGTTGCACGTAGTCGAACTCCTCCTCGGTTCCGTCGGGCAGGCGCACGTCCTCGCGGACGACATCGAATCCCGGACAGGCGTAGGCGGTTTCGGCACCGAGCGTTTCCCAGGTGAGTTCCTCGTCCATATCGGCAGTGTGGCCCCCACTGGCAAAACCGGCACGGGTCCACGAATATACAGGCACCAGACGGATACGACGTGGTGTGCTATGTGTAGTTGGAATGAGAATATCGACGTTCGGCCTCCTGGTCGGTGTCGTGTTGTTCGTCCTCCCGGCCCCCGGAACGTTCATCGCCGGGGGACTGGTGCTCGTCGCCGGCGCGCTAGCCCGCTGGGGCGGGCTCTGAGCGCAGGGGAAGAACTTACAGTTTGTCGGCGGCCTGCGCCTGCTCGGTCCGCCGCTCGGCCTGGTCGAGCCGCCGCCGGGCTGCATTCGACAGCGGGTCCGAAAGGTCGTCGTTGGCGTCCTCGATTCTGGTCGCGACGCGCTGGAGTCGGTCGGCGACGGCCTGGAGTTGTTTGTCAGCGTTCCCGCGGTCACCGGCCTCGGCGCGTTCCGTCGCCCGCTTGGCGGCCTCGACGACAGCGGCGAGTGACCGTTCGAGGCCCTGGATAGCGTTCTCGGAGCCACCGCTGCCGCTGTTTCCGTTCTCTGTCCCGTCATCATCGTCGTCGCTGTCGCCGTCCATCTGGTCTGCGACCGACTCCCGGGTTTCCTCGGCGATATCGACGAGGAACGACGCCAGCGACGCTTTGCCGGTGCGGGGCTGTTCGATTTGTGCCGCAGTGTCGGCCTCGGGGTTCGGGTTCACGCGGAACGCACCGATCTCGTCGTCGCTATCCCGGACTTCCGTCGTGTACGCGCCGCCGCCGTGGACGTAGACGGCATCGGGCTCCGAGAGCGGGGCGTCGTACAGCCGGCCCGCGAAGTCGTCCTCAACGGCGAGGTCGGTGAGGTCGCTGTCGGCTCCCGACGGATCGACTTCGAGGCGGGTCGCGTTCTCCCGGGCGACCAGGGGGAGTTCTCCATCGACTCCGGCTCGCGTCGGCCCGTCAGCCGACTCCGAGTCGTGGACCGA
Source organism: Haloarcula hispanica ATCC 33960 (assembly GCF_000223905.1). NCBI lineage: Archaea > Methanobacteriati > Methanobacteriota > Halobacteria > Halobacteriales > Haloarculaceae > Haloarcula > Haloarcula hispanica. Next base: position 473,504 of record NC_015948.1, on the reverse strand, counting down.
CACCGTCTCGCTGTGTGGCGCGACGCCGGCCCCGTTGACGGTGAACCGGTGGTCGCCTTCGGGCACGTCCTGGACCACGGCCAGTCCAGAAAAGGTCGGGACGGCCTCGGGGTCGCTCTCTAGCAGGGCGACGGACTCGACGGCAGTGTCCTCGGTCGTCAGTCCCTCGTCTTCCGGTGCGTCGTCGTTCGAGACGGCTTCCGAGAGGCTGGCAACGACGGTCCGTATCTCCGCCGGTGCCCCGATGGCGTCGTATCGTTCAGCCAGCGCCGCCCGGTGGTTGGGCTCGGAGATGTCCGCGGCGGGGTTCTCGTATCGCGGCTGGTTCCAGGGTGCGCCCGTCGTCGTGATGTGGCCCGAGACGACGTCCTCGGCGAACTGGGGGACGGCGAACTCGAAGCTCAACTGCGGGCCGGTGAAATCGGCGATGTGCTCCAGTTCGCTGCTCGGCACGAGATCGTACTCGATGTCCGGGTCGGCCTCGCCGCGGTCAGTGTGCTGGAAGACGAGCCCCGTCTCCCGCGTCGGCAGGTCCGTCGGTGGTTGGGTGAGACTGTCGAACGAACGGATCGTGAGCGACTCCGAAATGAGGTCCTCGCGGCTGACCGACGGGAGCCGCTCGTGTTCGTACAGCGGCGCGCCCTCGTACTCCGGAACGAGGTAGGGGAGCCGGGACCCCTCGTCGCGCGGGAGCCCGTAAGCGACGGGGATCTCCGCGAGGTCTTCGATGGTTTCGACGGCGCTGTTCGTGATGTCCGCGAACCGGTCGCCCTCCGGCAGCCGGGTGAACCGGTCGCGAGCGTCGTTGACCGACAGCGCGCTAGAGTGTGACCCCAGTTCCGAGAGGATGCGTGGGACCATCTCCGGGTCGGGGTCGAGGAACTCGTTGTTGGGTACCTTCCGGGAGTGCGAGCTGGCGACGTACAGTTGCGGGTCGCCCGTCCCCGTGTCGACGAACACATGCAGGACCTCCCAGTCGTGCCAGTGGAAGTTCGTCGTGAACTGGTCGAACGCCGAGTAGAACCAGAACTGGACGACGGCGAGCGACGAGTTCTCGTACTCGACAACGTTGTAGAACGCCGTCGGGTCCGGCGGCTCCCCTTCGGTCATCCGCTCGTGATACCCGTCGAAGGCGTCGAACCCGTCGACGACGGTTTCCCCGTCCTGTTCGCTGGTGTACGGACGCGGGTCCGTCGGGAACCACGGCTCCGCCTGATCGAAGTACAGCGTCGGCGCGAACCGGCGCGCGAGTTCTTCGGCCCGTTCGCCCTCGACTGTCGAGGCCGCGTCGTCGCTCCCGCCTTCGAACGCCGAACAGCCGGCGACGGACGCGAGGCCGGCTCCGGCGACCGTCTGCAGAACCGCACGGCGGGACAGCGCGCCCCGGTCAGTCATCGATACCTCGTCGCGTCGATGCGTCGTCCGACAGCGCAACCGGCCGCTGTCTCCGAGCCCAATAATCCATACACTATTCAGCGAATCGCGGAGGAAAACCCTTCTGGCAGTCACCCAGTGTGCCCCGTCAGTACTGCTCGAACCCGTCCGTATCGAGGTAGTTGTGCGCGACCGTGATCGAGTGGTCAGCGTGGAGGGCCTTCGGCCCGAGCGAGACGCGCTCGTCCGCGCGGTCGGCCAGCAGCGTCGCTTCCTCGTCCCGGAAGTCGTGATGGTCCGAGAGGACGAACACCGGGTCCGACGGCGGTGCAACGTCGACGATGGGGTCGCCGTCCTCGTGCAACTGGACGACGGTTCCGCGGCTCGCCGCGTCGTCGAGCGTCCCCTCGAACCCCCGTCGCGTGAGCGACACGCCCGGCGAGGTCTCGACTGGGATGTGGCCGATAGCTTCCTCACGCTCTTCCAGCGCCTTGCGGATCAGCGCCGCCGTGGACCGTTCGTCCGGGTTCAGTCGGCGGAGGTCGCTCCCCTCGAACGTGACGGTGTACTCGTCCGCCAGGATCAGATGGACCCGAACGTCCTCGCGGATGGCGTGGCTCAGGAAGAACGCGCTGGTGACACACCGACAGAGCACGTCGAGCCGGCCGGCCGCGCCGGCCAGGTCGTCGAGAGAGAACTCCGGCGTCGTCGGGGCGTCGTGGCCGATGATGACGAACTGGCGCATACTGAGCCGTCACTCCACGGCGATTTACGTCCGTCGACTGCTGTCAGTACCGATACGAAAGACGCTACAAACGCCGTCTGAGCGTCCAGAAAGGGTTTACCGGGTGCGACGAATCGCGGACTATGCGCAGACGTGCCCTCCTCGCGTCGGTCCCGGGTGTGCTGGCCGGACTCGCCGGCTGTTCGTTCGGCACCCTCGGCTCAGACGAGACCGCAGACGTAACGCCCGCACCACGCCCGACACAGTCACCAACCGACGCGAACGACAGCGGGACAGAGACGCCGACAGATAGCGGAGACCCGCCCCGACCCGAGAATCCGACGACCGTCATCGAACTGGAAACCGGGCCGCGAACCTATGCCCTCAGTTCGCCAGGGCTCCACACCGCCGACAGGGCGCGAGTCGGGCTCTGGTTCGACCAGACGGCGACCGACGACCATCCGGCCACGCTTCGGGGCTGGCTCCAGAACAGCAACGAGTTCGAGAACACGTTCAGGGTCAAGTGGATTCCAGGAGTCGGACAGACACACAGCCGCCAACCCAGCGGCTACGACCACGAAGCGCGCCTCCATCTCGCACCCACGGACAACAACGACCTCGCCGACGAAGTGCCCTCACTCGGCCGAACAGACGAGGGATACTGGCGCGTCGACGACGTCGGCCCGTGGATGCCAGAGACGTACCGGCTAAATCCCGGTGAACGGGTCAAGCTGGAGTACGCCCTCGTCGGCGAACCGGGCCAGTCCGGGCGGCCGACCGGCACCTACGAGTTCCGCGGTCAGGCCGGGTCCCTCTCGGTCTCCGTCTGGGACACGCGAAGTCCCGGTCCGGAAACCGATTCCCGGTTCGCCGGCCGCTCGCTTCCGGCGCTTCCCGGCGACGGCGACGTCCAGTGGTTCCACGACGCCGACAGGACGACCCCAGCCTTTGTTCGGCCCAGTACCGAACGCGCGGAACTAGATACGCAAGTCGGCTTCGAGATGGTCAACAACAGCCACGAGCGACTGCAATGCGGCCACTGGGACCTCTACAAGCTCGTCGACGGCGAGTGGTTTCACGTCGCACCAGCAGCCCACACCGCCGACTGTCGGCTCCTAAAACCGGGCAGTCAGGAGCAGTGGGGCCTCCGGGCGTTTAACGGACCAGCTGTCGGTTGTGGTACCGGCGACTGCCATTGTGATGGTCTCACACAGGGCTATCTCGGCGGCGGCGAGTACGCCATCGTTGCTGGCTACGGCCACGCGACGAACGAGAGTGCTGCTCTGGTTGCGCTAGTCGGTGACCGTGCTGCAGTGACCCCGACTGACGGCGTGCCGACGGCGCGCGACGGCGATACCGTTAGGGTGACGACCGACCGCCACGGCGACGGCGAACGGCCGGCCGACGCGACGTTCACGCTGACTCGCACTGACAACGCGAGCGAGCGGGTCATTGCCGAACAGGTGATGGCACACGGTCGGTTCGCTATGTCCGACGGCGGGCTTCGCAACGCCATCCCGTTCCTGACCGACGATGTGAGCCGCGTCGTCGTCGAAACCGACGAGCATGCTGTGGACGGCGTACTCGGGTACGATACAAGTCGTCGGCGGTTCCGGTTCCGCGGGCAGGCGTACGAAGTCACCCGGGGCCAGAGCGGTGGGTGACAGTCGATGCGGAGAGACGGTTCTGTTGCTCCTCAGTAGGAAGTCGAAAAATGGGGCCGGCGCGAATGTCGAACACGGGAAGACGGTCGCTCATTTCGTTCGCGCTGCGACTTCCCTGCTCGAATTCTCGGAGCCATTTCCTCACAACGGACACTCGTCGCTGTCGCTCCTCGTGATTGCGTTGCGATAGAAATGGGCCGGCGCGAATTCGAATCGCGGTTACGGCCACCCGAAGGCCGAAGGATACCAGGCTACCCCACCGGCCCGTGCGATAGCAATCGGATAGAAGACAGGGTCGTTTTTAACGGTTGCGAAACAGCGAGAAGCGGAGCGGTTTCACCGGCGGCCCGCAAGCGGGAGGTATGGACCGCCACGACGAACGCATTCCGACGGAGACGTTCGCCACCTGTCTCGACAACATGCCCCAGCCCTGTGTCGACCTCGTCGTCGAGTACGAGGACGGAATCGTACTCACACGACGTCAGAACGAGCCAGCCAAAGGCGAGTGGTTCTGGCCGGGGAGTCGCCTCTGCAAGGGGGAGCGACTGGACGACGCGGCGGCGCGCATCGCCCGAGAGGAGCTTGGCCTCACATCGGTTGCGACGGAACAGCTCGGTGTCAGCGAACACTTCTGGGACGTTTCTTCAGTTGATGGCGTCGACTCCCGGCACACGGTACCAATTGTGTATCGAGCCGTCCCCGACAACGGGGCCGAAATAGCACTCGACGACCAGCACGACTCGTATCGCATCGTCACAGAGGTTCCGGCAGACGCGAACCAGTACGTCACGGAATACTTCGAGCAGTTCGATATCACCCAGTAGCGGGTGAACAGTGCTGTTTTGAGGACGAATACGTGTTTCATGAGTAGTCAGGCTGTACGAGACTAGCAGGCAACTGAACAGAAGATTGATTACGCGTCGCAGTTACTCACTAACTGAGTAACTATGACCATCCTCATCACTGGCGGCGACGGCTACGTCGGGTGGCCGGCCGCACTGCGAATCGCGGACCGAACGGACGACCGAGTGCTGCTTGTCGACAACTTCGCCCGAAGAGAGTGGGTCGAGGACGTCGGCGCGACGAGCGCGACACCGGTCGCCAGTATCGACGAACGCCTCGACGCGGCTCGCGAGGTCCACGGGCTGACGAACCTCTCCTTCGTCGAGGGCGACCTCGCCGAGAAGTCCTTCGTCGACGAACTGCTGACGGTCCACGAACCCGAGGTCGTCGTCCACACCGCCGCCCAGCCCTCCGCGCCGTACTCCCAGATCAACGGCGAGCGGGCGAACTACACCCAGCACAACAACCTCCAGGCGACGCGGAACCTCCTGTGGGGGCTCGAGGAACACGACCTCACGGACACCCACTTCGTCGAGACAACGACGACAGGCGTCTACGGCGCGCCGGAGTTCCCGATTCCGGAAGGCGGCGCGACGATGGAGAACCAGGGCGAGCGCGACGACGTGCCGTTCCCCAACATGGGCGGGAGCTGGTACCACGCGACGAAGGGCTTCGACGCACAGAACATGCGCCTGGCCCACACGCAGTTCGACATCCCGATTTCGGACGTTCGCACGGCCATCGTCTACGGGACAGAGACCGAGGAGACCCGCGAGGACGACCGGCTCAAGACCCGCTTCGACTTCGATTACTACTTCGGCACGGTCACGCACCGCTTCTGTGCGCAGGCCGTCGCGGGCTACCCCGTCACCGTCTACGGCAAGGGCGAACAGCGCAAGCCGTTCATCTCGCTAGAGGACGCCGTCGAAGGGCTGGCCGAAGTGGCCCTGACTGACCCCGACGAGCGCCCCGAGGGTCTGACGGTGTACAACCAGGTCACGCGCGCCATCAGCATCGTCGAAATCGCCGAGACGATTGCCGACGTGGGCGGCGAGTACGACCTCGACGTCGACGTCGAGCACTTCGAGAACCCCCGCGACGAGGACGAGACCCACAAGATGGAGATCGAGAACGACCGCTACGACGACCTCATCGGCGGCCAGTCCCAGTCCTTCGAGGACGGCGTCGGCGACATCTTCGAGACGCTGACGCGGTACGCCGACACCATCGAAGCCCACGAGGACCGGTTCCTGCCGGGCGTCCTGAGCGAGGACTGACGATGGACGTGCTGGTCACCGGGGCCTGTGGCTACATCGGCAGCGCGCTGATTCCACTGCTCCGAGAGGACGACCGCGTCGACGACATCGTCGTCTTCGACGACCTGTCCTCGGGGTCGCCGCGGGCGCTGCTGGGGACGCTCGGCGACGGCCTCGCGTTCCGCCGTGGCGATGTCCGCGAGTACGGCGACGTGGAGAGCGCCATGCGCGGCGTCGACCGCGTCATCCACCTCGCGGCTATCACGGGTGCATCGAGCACCCACGAACGCCGCGACGAGACGTTCGCCATCAACTACGACGGCACCGAGAACGTCCTGACCGCGGCCGGCAAACTCGGCGTCGACCACGTCGTCTTCGCCTCTTCGTGTAACGTCTACGGCCGCGCGACCAGCACCGACATCGACGAGACGGTCGACCCGGATCCCATCAACCCTTACGCAGAGACGAAACTGCAGTCCGAGACGCTACTGCAGGAGTACTGCGAGGAGTTCGATATGACTGGCACCGCCCTGCGAATGGCTACCAACTTCGGCCACTCGCCGGGCATCCGGTTCAACCTCGTCGTGAACTACTTCGTGTTCCGCGCGCTCACCGACCGCCCGCTCACCGTCTACGGCGACGGCTCGAACTGGCGGCCGTTCATCCACGTTCAGGACGCTGCCCGCGCCTACGCGGAGGCGGTGTGCGATCCCAAGTCCTGGGACGAACCGGTGTACAACGTCGGGTCGATGGAATCGAATTACCAGATTTCGGAGATTGCAGACATCGTCGCGGACGAGGTCGCTCCAGTCGACGTGACCTACCTCGAAGACGAGCATCCCGGTCCGTCGTATCACGTCAACTTCGACCGACTGAGCGGGACCGGCTTCGAACCATCGTGGACGCTCCGCGAGGGCGTCCGCGACCTCGCGGAGAAATTCACCACCAATGCCTGAGACAGAACCCACAGACAACACACCTCACATCGCCGTCACCGGCGGTGCGGGCTACATCGGCAGCCGCGTCATCTACGAGCTACAGCAGGCCCACCCCGACTGGGAGATAACTGCCATCGACAACTTCTATCGCGGTACCGTGCGGTCAGTCGGCGATGTCGACATCGAACACGTCGACATCCGGAACCGAGACCGTCTGGAGGCGGCGCTAGACGGGGCCGACGTTGTGATGCACCTCGCCGCGGTGTCGGGAGTTGACGACTGTGAGGAGAAACAGGACCTTGCCTACGAGGTCAACGTCCAGGGAACCGACAACGTCGCCTGGTTCTGTCGGAAGACTGGCGCAGCGCTGATTTTCCCGTTCTCGATGGCCGTCATCGGCGACCCACAGGAGTTCCCGATTACAGTCGACCACCCCCGAGACCCGCTGAACTGGTACGGGCGGACGAAACTGCTCAACGAGCGTGACATCGAGACGTACGCCGACGGCACGTTCCCGGCCCACCAGTTCATGATCTCGAACCTCTACGGCAGTCACGAGATAGACGGTCAAACCGTCTCAAAGGGGACTGTCATCAACTTCTTCGTGAACCGCGCGCTCGCCGGCGAGACGCTGACCGTCTACGAGCCAGGGACGCAGTCCCGGAACTTCATTCACGTCAAGGACGTGGCCCGGGCGTACGTCGACAGTTGCGAACGGCTACTGGAGCAACTGGACCGCGGCGAGACCGGCGTCGAGAAATACGAGATCGCCAGCGACGAAGACCCGGGCGTTCACACCGTCGCCAAACTCGTCGAGGATATCGCCGCCTCGGCCGCCGACATTGATGCCGACGTGGAACTGGTCGAGAACCCGCGTGGCGACGACGAGACGCTCGTCGATTCGTTCCCGGTCGACACCGGCCGAACGACGGACGTACTGGGCTGGACGCCGGAACACGACGTAGAATCGGCGATTCGAGCGGCGCTAGAGTCGGCAAACACGTAGACGGCGAGTCCCGATGGATTTATTCGCCAGACCGGAAAGAGAAGATACATGAGCGATACGCCCGGGGCGGGAGCGGTACTCGATGACCGGCCCGAGCTACGAGACGCGACAGCGGCGGTTCTGGCCGTCGACGACGAACAGGACGGCTGGACGTTTGACGACATTCCCATCGATTCGGGCCAGTTCGGTGAACTCGTCTCCGCGGGCATCGTCGAGAAAGACGGTGACGAGTACCGCGTCGCTGATCCCGACGCCGTGCGGGCCGCACTCGACGGCAAATCCGGGGTCGGCAGCGACAGCGAGAGCGGGACGGCTCTCGGTGACGCGCTGCGGTTTGATTTCGACGCGCGAGCAACTGGCCTGCTCGTCGCTGCTCTAGCGGTCGTGTTTGTCGCCCGAACGTACGTCATCGGGTCGATCTACCGCGGCGACGACATCGTCTTGTCGAGTAACGATCCGTATTACTACAGGTATCACGTCGAGCAGGTCGCGGCCAACGCCGGCGGCGCGGCCGATTTCGGAGCGCTCTCCGTGATTCCGGATGTAGTAACCAACGGGGAGCCACTCACGATCGCGACGCTCTGGTGGGTCGCCAGCCTCTTCGGCGGGAGCAAAGCAGTTATTGGCCACGTTCTCGCCTGGTATCCGGTCGTGTCGGCACTCGTCACGGGCGTCCTGCTCTATCTACTCGCGGTGCGGGTGTCCAGCGATCGGCGTGTCGGTCTCGCATCGGTCCTCTTCCTGGCATTTATTCCCGGCCACGCCTTTCGGACGAGCCTGGGTTTCGCAGATCACCACGCCTTCGACTATCCCTGGCTGGGACTCACCGCGCTTGCACTCGTGGTCGCGCTAACGACGGCCACGAGCCGAACGTCGCTTCGTCGACCACAGCCGTGGATCGCCGCGGTCGGTATCGGTGTCGGGATTGCCGGACAGGTACTTGCGTGGGAAGCCGGGCCATTGCTTGTCCTGCCGGTCTGTCTGGTGGTGCTTGGACAGACACTGCTGGATGGCTCAAACGACCGGTCGGCACTGGTCAGGAACGCGCCGGTCCTTGCCGGCGTTAGCCTCGGCGCGATACTCGCCTGGAGTGTTCATACTGTCACCGGCTGGCAGACTGCGCTCGTCGCTAGCACGCCAGCACTGCTGACGCTGGGCACTGTCGTCGTCATCGCGACAGCAGAAGCGGCCAGGCGATTCGGTGGCACTGCCAGACAACTGGCTGTGGTCGATCTCGGGCTTGGCATCGTCACCATCCTCGTCTTTCGTTTCGGCTTCACAGAACAGTGGGCCACGTTCGACAGGCGGCTCGATACGCTGTTTCGGTCCGACGCGATCGCCGAGACGTACGGACTGTTCAGCGCAGACGCCTTCGGCTTCCTGTTCCTGCTCGGCCTGACACTGTTCCTGGCACTCCCGGCGATGGTGTGGGGCATCGACCTCGCTCGGAACGACCGGAGCGGCTGGCTCGTCGCCAGTAGCTATGCCTGGGTACTGCTAGCTCTTTCCGTGATTCAGGCCCGCTTCGTCGGGGAACTGGCCCCGTTTCTCGCGCTGTTCGCCGGCCTCGCGTTCGTCTGGGCCGCCTCGTGGGTCGATCTCGCCCGACCGGTGCTGACGACTGGCGACAGCGACCTTCGAGACGTACTCGTTCCCGACAGCCGGGCAGTTGCATCGCTGGTCGTACTGTTCCTGTTGTTCGGGGCCCTCGGGATGGTGCAGGTGCCGGTGAAGACGAGTCAGGTGCTCGTCGAGGACGGGACATACGACGCGGCGACTGCAATCGAGGCAGACGCCGCCGATCGCGGGCTCGAATACCCCGAAAACTACGTCCTCAGCCGCTGGGGACAGAACCGCGTGTACAACTACTTCGTCAACGGTGAGTCACGGAGCTACGGCTACGCCCGCCAGAATTACGGTCCGTTTGTCGCAGCAACGGACCCTGATGAGGCCCACAATCGGATTTCCGGTCGAGTCGGATACGTCGTAACGACAGAGATGGAACTGGAGGAACCGAGCACAATGTACGCTCGACTACACCAGCACTTCGGAAGCCAGAACGGCGATGTGGACGGACTGGCCCGCTACCGACTGCTCTTCACGAGCGGAGACGGGAGCCACAAGGCGTTCGCGGTCGTTCCCGGTGGAGAGATTCGGGGGACTGCAGCCCCGAATTCGACCGTCTCGGTCGTAACGACAGTCGGTGTCTCGGACAGAGAGGTCGACTACGAGCGCCAGACGACAGCCGACCGCAACGGTGAGTTCACTGTTACCGTCGCAAACCCCGGGACGTACACCGTGACGACCGATAGCGGAAGTGAAACGACTGTCGAAGTCACAGAACGGACAGTGTACGACGGCGGCAACGTCACTATCGAGTGATTTTCGGAGACAGACACGCTGTGGTTCTGAAGCGAAAGGACCATTGTACCCACCGAAAGAACAGGGAGTGTGCGCGTCCGGGTTCGTGCCGTCATCGTACTTGTGCTGTGTCTGATACTCGGTGGACTGTTCGTCCACGCGGCAGTTACAGAAGAGCAGCGGTCCCCGTATCCAGATGCTGCGGACCTCTCGTCCGGGTACGAGTCGTACGTCGGACAGCACCTCATGGTGTTTGGAACGGTGACAGAGACCGGCGATGGCGGAATGGTAATCAGGGCCGAAAGCGACGGGACGGCAATAACGCTTAGAGTCACCGAGACGGAAGCGACCGTCAAACCCGGTGGCGTCGTCCAGGTGTACGGAACGCTTGAATCGAATCAGACGATAGCGGCCGAGCGCGTCGAAGTCGTCAACAGCAGTCGGTGGGCGGAGTTCTACAAGTACGGTGCCTCGGCTGTCGGCGCGCTCGGATTCCTGCTCCTGTTCTTCCGGTATTGGCGAATTGACCGAGAGACGTGGACGATGGAGGCACGCAATGGCTGACCTGCTGACTCACCTGCTCGTACCATACATCCTTTTGACGGTCGCGAGTTGGCGCATCGACTGGCTCAATCAGCATTGGGTCGTCGTTGGGATGGGCGGTGCGGCGATTCCCGATCTGGTGAAAGTCGGGATCGTGGTGGACGGGAGCACTGTCGAAGCGTTTCTGGGCATGCCGTTCACTTATGCGCCCCTCTCCACACTCGGCGGAGTCCTGCTACTGGCCGGTATCATCACCGTCGCATTCGAGAGACGCCACTGGCGGCGCGTGTTCGGACTCGTGACGTTCGGCGGCCTCACGTCGCTGCTGCTCGATGGGATGCGAGTGTACGCCGACGGGCGAGCGAGTGCCTGGCTGTATCCGTTCACGAACTGGCGGCCGCCGACGCCGAGCCTGTACGTGTCTTCGGACCCGACCGTGCTCGTTGTGGCGCTACTCGCTGCCGGCACGGTAGCCGTCATCGACAGGCAAATACAGGCAGGTAACTGACTGCGCTACCAGGTCAATCCTTCGTAGGTGATGCCGTCGCGCCGCTCGATGATGCGTCGACCGTCAACGACGACGGAGTCTGCCATCTCGTCGAACGCAGCGTCGAGAGCTGCGAACTCGTCCCAGTCAGTGACGACAACAGCGCCTGATGCCCCCGCGAGAGCGGTTGCGGCCGAGTCGGCGTACTCGATGTCGGGATAGCGTTCGCGCATATTCTCGGTGGCAACGGGGTCGTAGGCGACGATTTCCGCGCCACGTTCTTTGAGTCCCTCGATGACCGGAACCGCGCGCGTGTTCCGGATATCGTCCGTTCCGGGTTTGAACGCCAGGCCGAGAACGGCGATGCGTTTGCCGGACACGTCGACGTGGTCGTCAAGTAGGGAGAGGAGGCGCTTGGGCTGGTCGTCGTTCAGTTCTACGGCCGCAGAAAGAACAGCAGGGTCGTAGCCCTGTTCCCGTGCCGCGGCGATGATGGCATCCGTGTCCTTCGGGAAGCAACTGCCGCCCCATCCCACCCCGCTCCGGAGGAACTGTTCGCCGATGCGGTCGTCGAGTCCGATGGCATCGGCCACCTCGTAGGCGTCGACGCCGAACTCCTTGCAGATGTTCCCGATGTCGTTGATGAGGCTGACTTTCGTCGCCAGAAACGTGTTGTTGGCGTACTTTATCATCTCGGCCTCGGCGATACCGGTTTCGACGACCGGCACATCATCGTCAGCGGCCTCGCGAAGCGGTTCGTACAGTTCGTTGAGAAGCGCCGTCGCACGGTCGTCGTCCGTCCCGAAGACGAGTTTGTCGGGGTTCAGGAAATCCGCCACGGCCGTCCCCTCGCGCTGGAACTCGGGATTGGACGCGACGAGGAAGTCCGTCCCGCGTTCGAGACCGGCGTCGGCGATACGGGGGGCGAGCCGGTCCTCGGTCGTGTTTGGGACGACAGTCGACTTCGTGACGACGAGGTGTGGATCCGTTGCCGCGTTCTCGGCACCGGCCAGCGCCTCGCCGACGGATGCCGCACCGGCTTCCATGAACTGGAGGTCGATGCTCCCGTCGTCGTTCGAGGGCGTCGGGAGCGCCAGCATCGTCAGTTCAGTATCGAGGATCTCGTCGTAGTCGGTACTTGCCCGAAGTCGACCGCCGCCGTGTTCGGCGACGAGTTCGTCGAGGCCAGGTTCGTGTATCGGCGACCGGCCGTCGTTGACCGTGTCGACGATGTCCTCGTCGATGTCTATCGTTACCACTTCGTGTCCGAGATCCGCAAGACACGCCGCGACCGTCGTCCCGACGTATCCGCTCCCGACAATACTGACGTTCATCGGGCGGCAGTAGTCGAGGGGCGGATATTATAATTCGGATCTTATAATTCGACAAGAGTTTTATCGGACGGCCAACGAATTGAGATATATGAAAGCTGTCGTACTCGCCGCTGGTGAGGGGACCCGTCTCCGCCCGCTGACCGAAGACAAGCCGAAGGGAATGGTAGAGGTCGCGGGGAAACCGATTCTGACCCACTGCTTCGAGCAGTTGATCGAACTAGGCGCTGACGAACTGCTGGTAGTTGTCGGCTACAAGAAGCAGGCCATCATTAATCACTACGAGGACGAGTTCGAAGGCGTCCCGATCACCTACACCCACCAGCGCGAACAGAACGGCCTCGCACACGCGCTTCTGACCGTCGAGGAGCACGTCGACGACGACTTCATGCTGATGCTCGGCGACAACATCTTCGAAGCGAACCTCCGAGATGTCGTCAACCGGCAGGCGGAGGAACGTGCCGACGCCGCTTTCCTCGTTGAGGAAGTCCCATGGGATGAGGCCGGGCGGTACGGTGTCTGTGACACCAACAAGTACGGCGAGATCACCGAAGTCGTCGAGAAACCGGAGGACCCGCCGTCGAACCTAGTGATGACCGGGTTCTATACGTTCACGCCGGCCATCTTCCACGCCTGCCATCTGGTACAGCCCTCCAACCGCGGCGAGTACGAGATCAGTGACGCGATTGACCTCCTGTTGCACTCCGGGCGGACGATCGACGCGATCCGCATGGACGGCTGGCGGAACGATATCGGCTATCCAGCGGACCGCGACCAGGCCGAGAAACGGCTGCAGGGCGAGATTGACCCGGAAATGGCTGCCGAGAACATCGCTGCAAGCGAGTGAGGGCCACACAGGATAGCCTGGTCAGTAACCAGTGAGGACCACACAGTCACGTAGTTGGATCGACGCTGTGATAGCCGATACGACTGCGCTGGTACGTTCGTCGTGGGTGCGTCAGTACGCAAACAGCTCTCGTGCAATACTGTCTCTCAGTAGCACACCGTCTATTCAGGGCGGTTTGACTACAGTAGCTTCAGTATTTGAGTCCCGGGACGCAGGACTTATCCCGGAACTCGGCAATCACACTGATAATGGATAGTGGCTGGCGGTACCGGGTCGCAAGTGTAGCCGGCGTCGTCGTGCTGACAGCGGCCGCCGTCGCACTTGTTAACAACGCTACCATCCAGTCGATAGCGACAACCATCCCGGTGTTCAATCGGCTACCGACTGACCCCCCAACTGGGTCGGAGTTCACGTTTGAACTGTTGGTCACAATCGCAGTCGTCGTTAGTGTGTTCCTCCCACTGTACAAACCCCGCCCGCGAAGAATTCTCGACGCTATAGCACTGGCCCAGAAGCGGGTGCTCGTAGCAGTTCTTGTTCTGGCGACAATCGGCTACTTCGACTACACGTACCGATTGCCGCGCTTGACGGTCGTGTTAGTAACTCCCTTATTACTGGTCGCACTGCCCGCATGGTTCGTGTGGATTCGCAAGCGGCCGTCGTCAAACGGCGAACGAACCATCGTCGTTGGGGACGACCTCAAGGTGATAGAAGAAGTGGCAAGTGAAGTCGACGGGACGCTTCTGGGCTATCTCTGTCCAACGAGTGTCATTACGACAGTCGAACGGACCGAAGCCATCGCTGACGGCGGAACTAACACCAGTGGGTTGGAACGGCTAGGTGGCCTCTCGCGAATCGAGGACGTACTCGTCGAGTATGATATCGACACTGTTGTGCTAGCGTTTGAACATGCCGACCGGGCAGAGTTCTTCGGCGCTCTCGACGCCTGTTACGAGTACGGTGTCAACGCGAAAGTCCATCGCGACCATACAGACTCTGTGTTGACCGCCAGCGGTGGCGTCGGAACCCTGATCGACGTGGAGATCGAGCCATGGGACATACAGGACTATATTCTCAAGCGCGCGTTCGATATCGCGTTTGCATCGGCTGGGCTGGTCGCGCTATCGCCCGTGATTATTGGCATTATACTTGCGATAAAAGCAGAAGACGGTGGCTCAATACTGTACCAGCAAGACCGAACAGCAGTTTTCGGAGAAACCTTCTCCATCTACAAGTTCCGGTCGATGATCGAGAACGCCGAAGACGAGACCGGCGTGAAAATCAGTGACGAGGATGCGGGTGGGATCGATCCACGCGTGACATCGGTTGGCCGAGTGCTGCGACAGACGCACTTGGATGAGATCCCACAGCTCTGGTCGATACTACGGGGAGATATGAGCGTCGTCGGCCCACGGCCAGAACGGCCGGAACTGGACTCGGATATCCAGAGCGGTGTCGTTGACTGGCAGAAACGATGGTTCGTCAAGCCAGGCCTGACCGGGCCTGCCCAGGTTAATCATGTGACTGGAAAAGAGCCGAGCGAAAAGCTACGATACGACCTCGAATACGTGCGTGACCAGTCGTTTAGCTATGATATGAAGCTTGTTTCAAGGCAGGTCTGGAGCGTTCTTATTGACCTCGTGATGGCATACAGAAATCGGTGAGAACTGGCAGGCCATTGTACGACCCACTTGCTCCAGTATCGGCCGGAGTACACCGTTCGTAGTGAACTCACGTATCTCCGAAAAACGCTCCAGCAGAGGGTATCGCGGCACAAACCCTGGGAAGCATACGAGTTATACACTCTATGCACGGTGCTGTCACATCTTAAGTTGCGCGACCCTAGAGAAATTCTGCCCCCACCTCTGTAGCCTGCTCTGGAAAAGCGAGCCGCTCCGGTTCAACAACAGCTAAATTAGTGGCAACCCCGATCCGGTAGAGCTCTCAGAGAGCCGCAAATAGCCAGCTACGCGCTGCTCACTCGACTGTCACGCTTTTCGCCAGATTCCGCGGCTTGTCAATGTTCCGCCCCAGCAACGCAGCCGTGTGATACGACACCAGTTGCAGATGCGTGTTCGCCAGCACTGCAGCGGCTCGCGGATGGGTCTCCGGAATCTGGAGCACATGGTCGGCGTACCGTTCAACGTCGCTCTGTCCGTCCGTAATCGCGACCACCGGCGCGTCCCTTGCTTCGACCTCTTTGACGTTCCCGATCGTCTTGCGGGTGCGCTCGTCGTCACCAGTCACGATAGCGAACACGGGCGTGTTCTCGGTCACCAGCGCCAACGGGCCGTGTTTCAGCTCACCCGCAGCGAAGCCCTCGGCGTGCTTGTACGTAATCTCCTTCATTTTCAGCGCGCCTTCGAGCGCCACGGGATTCTGATACCCGCGGCCGATGAAGAAGTAGGCGTTGGCGTCTTGATACAACTCAGCGACCTCCTGAGCGGCAGATTCGTCGAGAACCTCCTGAACGTGGCCGGGGAGGTCGCGGAGCGCGCTGATGACCTGCCGGGCGTCGCCGGTTGTGGACGTTCCGAGCGCGAGCAGGTTCAGCGCGGCCAATTGTGAGGCGAAAGTCTTGGTCGCGGCGACGCCGATCTCCGGCCCAGCACGGATGTACAGCGCGTGATCGCACTCGCGGGCCGCGGTAGAGCCGACGACGTTGGTCACGGCCAGCGTGCGCGCGCCACGGCGGCGGGCCGCCCGAAGTGCCGATAGCGTGTCCGCGGTCTCGCCGCTCTGTGTGACGCCGACGACGAGCGCGTCACCGATGGGTGGCGTGGCAGTGGCGTACTCGCTTGCGAGGAACGCCTGGGCGGGGATACCGGCTTCGCGGAACAGTTGCGCGCCGTGCAGGGCGGCGTGGTAGGAGGTCCCGCAGGCGACGAACTGGACGCCGGTCGGGGAGAGATCTCCGAGGTCGCCGATGTCGACCGTCCCGGCGAGTTCGTCGACGCGGCCGCGGAGACACTGCCGGAGCGCGCGCGGCTGTTCGTGAATCTCCTTGAGCATGAAGTGGTCGTAGCCGCTCTTGCCGGTCTCCTCGGGGTCCCACTGGATAGTGTCGATGTCTTTCTCGACGACATTGCCGTCGATGTCAGTCACAGTCCACCCATCACCGTTGAGTCGGGCGAACTCGCCGTCAGCGAGATAGACGACCTTGTCGGTGAAGTCCCGGAAGGCGGGTACGTCACTGGCCAGATACGTCGCATCGTCGTCAATGCCTAACACGAGCGGCGAGTCGTTCCGCGCGGCGAACACCGAGTCACAGCCGGCGATGACGACGGCGACGGCGTAGCTGCCTTCAAGTCGGCTGACCGTCTCTCTGACAGCGTCTTCGGGGTCGGCTCCGGCGTCCAGCGCGTCCTCGATGAGATGGGGGACGACCTCCGTATCGGTGTCAGATGTGAAGGTGTGGCCGGCGCTCACGAGTTCGTCTCTCAGGGACTGGTAGTTCTCGATGATACCGTTGTGGACGACTGCGACCTCACCGGTGCAATCCTGATGGGGGTGGGCGTTCTCGTCGGTCGGCGGGCCGTGCGTGCTCCAGCGAGTGTGGCCAATGCCGACCGAGCCCGAGAGCGTCCGTTCCGACAGCGCGTCGCGCAAGTCGGCGATTTTGCCGGAGTGTTTGCACAGGTCGATGTGGCTGTTCGCCAGTGCGACGCCAGCGGAGTCGTACCCGCGGTACTCCAGTTTCGAAAGGCCGTGGACGAGCGTATCGAGCGTCTCGTCGCCGCGGCCGACACAGCCGATGATACCACACATCAGCGGACCACCTCCGCGCCCTCGCGGACGGTTCCATCGACTGTCACGCCAGTGGCGAGCCGAGCGTTGGGGCCCACGAGCGATCCGGAGACGAAGCTCACGTCCCCGAGCGCAACAGCACGGTCGGCAATAACGGCACCGAGCCGCTGGTCTTCGAACACTTCCGTGCCGACCTGGACATCGGCCGGGCCGCCGGGGACGACCGTATTGACGCCCAGGTTCACGTCCTGACCGGTGACAGTATCGATGAGGGTCGAACTCGGGTCGACACGCGTATCGGCGTCGAGGACGGTGTGCTGGATGACACTGTTGGCCCCGATAGTGGTGTTACGGCCAAGCGCGACGTTCGGACCGATGACAGCGTCCGGTCCGACCTCGCAGTCCGGGCCAATGACGACCGGCGACTGGAGGGTCGCCTCGTCGTGAACGCGTGCGGAGTTGTCGACCCATACCTGCTCGTCGCGGGCCGATTCGACGACCCGACCCCGCGCCAGTACCTCGCGCGCGACGGTCAACAGGTCCCACGGGTATGTCGCGTCGACCCACATGCCGTCGACCTCGACTGCCTGAATACGGTCAGATTCGAGCAGGAGTTCGATAGTGTCGGTCAGTGCCAGCTCGCCGGCGTGCCGCGTCGTTTCGTCGATAGCCTCGAAGATGTCGCCGTCGAAGGCGTACACGCCGCCGTTGATGAGCCTGAACTCGTCGTGTTGGGGCTTTTCGACGATGTCGACAATATCGCCGTCCTGTACCTCGACGGCACCGTACCGACTGGTGTCCTGTCGTTCGATGACAGCGATGCTTGTGTGCCCAGTCTCCGCATAGGAGGTATCTACCGACTCGATAGTGGCCGCGTCGACGAGACGATCACCGTTCATCACCAGAACCGGGCCGTCGACGACGCTCCGCGCCTGGAGGAGCGCGTGCCCGCTACCGAGCTGTTTCGTCTGGCTCACGTAGGAAATAGGAATGCCACGGTACGTCGGCCCGAAGTGGTCCTGAACGCGGTCGCGCTTGTAGCCGACGACGGCGACCAGCTTCTCGATGCCTGCCTCGACTAGTGCGTCGAAGACGTGTTCGAGGATCGGACGGTTCGCGGCCGGAAGCATTGGTTTTGGCCGGTTTCGCGTCAACGGCCGGAGGCGAGTCCCTTCACCCGCAGCGAGGACCACAGCCGTATCGATGTGCATACCTGTTGCAGACGGAGGAGGGGCTTCAATATGGCGGCCTTACCGAGATTGGTCGGCGTCTACTCGCCACGCATGTCCAGTTTGTGGCGTCGAAACCGAACGGGAGGGAGCGTCCGAGACAGTCGGTCCTCGCGATGCTTCACTGGTTCCGGGTACGGACTACTGCTCGCCCATCCGCTCGCCGGCGACCCGACGGCCCTTCGTCGTCAGATTCACTTCCGTCCGCTCCCGGAGCACGCTTATCACGTCGAGTTCGATCAGTCGGTCGAAGATTTCCTCGGTTTTCTCAACGTCAATGCCGACGAAGTTGGGAATGTCGAACGGCGACACGCCGGAGTGCAGCGCCATGATTACCCGCTTCTCAGTCGAGCTCAGGTCCAGATCGGCCTGGTTCTGTTCGGCGCTCTCTTCGAGCATCGTCCGGAGGACGGTTGCGTGGAACTCCTCGCCCGCGAGATGTGTTTCGACGCTGATGTCGTCCTCGCTGTGCTCGACCTGAATGACCGTCCGTTCCTCGCCGCTGACCTGCTTCTCTTCGACAGCGAGGTCACCGATGTCGGCGCGGTCGATGACAACGGCTTGCCCGTCAGCCATCGCGAGTTTCAGCGCCTCGTCGGTCACTTTGAGGCGACCCTTCGTCCACTCGGCGGACTGGACGACGCCGCCTTTCAGTGCAGGGTGTTGAACCAGCACGATTGCGCCGTCGAGACTCGCCCGGTAGAAGTCGGTCTCGAACGTCCCGTGGTCCGATGCCGACACGAGGATAACGTCCTCGCCGACGTAGAGCGCGACGTAGTCGGAGACGCCGGCGCTCTGCTGGTTCACGTCGAACCGGTCGGCGATACGGTCGATGTCGGTCAGTGAAATCTGTCGCTTGTCGTCACCCAGCAGGGCGACCCGCTCGGTGGTAAGGATAATGCGACAGTTTCGCCACTCGGCGTCGGTGAGGCGCTGGCCCTGTGAGACCGCCTGAAGGAACTGCCCCTTCGTATCGGCGATCTTCTTTTCGGTGTCGCTCATACCCCGTACCGGCCTCTCGTACACTCGTTGACCGCAGGACTCAATATAAGTTCCGTCGCCAGTGTCGAAAGTGAGAACGGCCGACTGCACTGGTGAGCCACTCACAGCGGAATCGTGCACAATTAGATAGGATATTTTTTTGAGTACGGCGGTGTACTGTCAACTGATGACACGGGGTGACGAACCGGATCGGGGCCAGTCCCAGACGGGGCGAGAGACAGTCGAACCACCGGACTGGTTCGTCGAACAGGCGAACGTGACGGACCCGGCCGTCTACAACCGCTTCGAACGGGAGTGGCCCGATTGCTGGCGCGAGGCCGCCGCGTTGCTTGACTGGGAGGTTCCGTTCGAGACGGTGCTCCGTGGAACAGACGGGCCACCGTTCGAATGGTTCCCCGGTGGCCGATTAAACGCCGCATACAACTGTCTCGACCGACACCTCCCCGAGCGGAAGAACCAGCTCGCACTGGTCTGGGAGGGGCACCTCGGCGAGTCCAGCACCTACACCTACCTCGAACTGTACCGGGAAGTCAACGCCTTCGCCGCGGCGTTGCGCGAGCGCGGCGTCGGCCCGGACGACGTGGTGACGCTGTACCTGCCGATGGTGCCCGAACTCCCGATCGCAATGCTGGCCTGTGCGCGCCTGGGTGTGGCACACAACGTCGTCTTCGCCGGGTTCTCCGCGGACGCACTGGCGACGCGAATGGAGCGGGCCGACTCGGAGTATCTCATCACCTGCGATGGCTACTACCGCCGCGGTAGCGCCGTCGCACAAAAGAACAAGGCGGATAACGCGCGCATCGCCGTCGACCACGACGTGTCGGTCGTGGTGCTCGACCGGCTGGGCCGTGATGTGCACTTAGGCGACGACTACGACGACTATCACGACCTGCTGGCGGCCCACGAGGGCGAGGAAGTCGAGCCGGTTTCGCGGGCGGCGGACGACCCGCTCTTTCGCATCTACACATCGGGGACGACCGGCCAGCCGAAGGCCGTCACCCACACGACCGGCGGGTATCTCGCACACGTCGCCTGGACCGCCCGGTCGGTCCTGGATATCAAGCCCGAGGACACCTACTGGTGTTCGGCCGACATCGGCTGGATTACCGGCCACTCCTACATCGTCTACGGCCCGCTCGCGCTCGGCACGACAACAGTACTGTACAACGGTACGGCGGACCACCCCAAAAAGGATCAGCTGTGGGAACTCATCGAGAAGTACGCCGTCGACGTGTTCTACACCGCGCCGACAGCCGTTCGGGCGTTCATGAAGTGGGGCGAGGAGTACCCCGACCGACACGACCTCTCCAGTCTACGCCTGCTGGGTACGGTCGGCGAACCAATGGATGCTCGCGCATGGGAGTGGTATCGCGAGCACATCGGCGGCGGCGAGTGCCCCATTGTCGACACATGGTGGCAGACCGAAACCGGAGCGGTGCTCGTATCGACGTTGCCCGGCGTCGACGAGATGAAACCCGGGGCCGCGGGAACGCCGCTGCCAGGAATCGAGGCGTCCGTCGTCGACCGCGAAGGTGCGGCGGTCGAGTCGGACACGGCCGGCGAACTCGTCGTGACGCGCCCCTGGCCGGGGATGCCCCGCGCGTTACTTGACGGGACGGGCTGGGGCAGCGCCCCGGACAGCGCCGGGGAATGGCGGTACTACCCCGAAGACAGCGTCTCGGTCGACGCTGACGGTTACATCACCTTTCTCGGTCGGATTGACGACGCGATTAACGTCGCCGGCCGGCGGTTCAGCACCAAGGAACTTGAGTCGACGGTCGCCGGCGTCACCGGCGTCGCCGAAGCCGCCGTCGTCGGTGCCGACGACGAGACGACCGGAACGGCGGTGTACGCGTTCGCCTCCCCGGAGGACGGCTACGCCGAGAGCGAACTCCGAGCAGCCATCGAAGAGGGCGTCGTCAACGCTATCGGTGGTATCGCCCGCCCCAAGGAAATCGTGTTCACGCCCGACCTTCCGAAGACGCGCTCGGGCAAGGTTATGCGCCGCCTGCTGACGGCAGTGGCCAACGACGAGGACCTGGGCGACACCAGCGCGCTACGGAACCCCGAAATCCTCGGCGAAATCCAGTCGACGACGAGAAAGGAGTGAGAAGTTTCGTATTTTTTTATATTGCCGAAACATTGGGGCGGCAATAGTGTCTTTAGTGACTGTTTTATCGGTCTTTTCTCAGACAAACGCACGATATGACCGCAATACTTATTTCGGTATTCTCTTATTTTCCGAAACGTATGGACGGAGCAGCGGACCGCATCGGTGAACGAGGGTACGAACAGCTCCGGCGTGCGGCCGAGACACACCGGTCCGACCTCGTGCTCCGGCTCGGCGCGGAGGTCGGACTCCGTCCGGCGGAGATGACGGCTGTTCGGCTGGCCGATATCACCGAGTTCGAGGGCCATCACCTGCTTGCTGTTCGGAACGGCAACGAGATTGTACGCGAAACGTACCTCCCGGACTCGGTCGAACACGACATGCGGAAGTGCGCAAACGCGTCCGGGAAAGCCGATGACGAGCCGCTGGTTTCCGTTTCCCCGCGGCGGCTCCAGATGCTCGTCAGCGAGGTGGCCGACCGGGCCGCCGAGACGGCGCCGCACCTGCGAGGGGTTTCCTCGCGCGACCTCCGATGGCGGTTCGCGGCGAGCCTGCTGAACGACGGCGTCCCGCCGGACGTGGTCTGCACGCTCGGCGGCTGGGACCGACTCGACCGCCTCGATCCCCTGCTTGACGAACCGGACCGGGAAACCATCGTCGCGGCCGTGGATGAGTCCGGCGAGCGGGCGGCCCCGAGCGAGTCTCGGCGAGCCCTCGACTGGATCACGACGGTCAGCGAGGCGCTTGCGGCCGCCGCGACCGGCGAAGCAATTGCGACGGCAGTCTGTGACCACCTGACCGAGACGGCGGGCTTCGAGTTCGCCTGGCTCGCCGAGCGTACCGGCGACGGGCTGACACTGCGCACGACGACAGAGATCTCGGAGTCGGCCGTCGAGCGCCAGATTCACGAGCATATCGAGTCGGTCACCGCGCCGCTAGACGTGGGCGAGGTTCGTGTCGTCGACGACAGCGCCGGACCGGTCGCTCTGGTCCCGCTCGTCAGAGAAAACGCCGTCTCCGGTGTCATCGGGGTCGGTTCCAGGGAGGAGCTTACCGACGCGGAACGCGCCGTACTGTCCGCACTCGGGGTTCAGGTCGGCCACGCACAGGTCGCCGCCGAACGCAAGCGACTCCTGCTTGCCGACACGGTGACCGAGTTGGAGTTCCACTGTGCGGACGGGCGAACCTTCACCGCCGGGGTGTCCGGGGCGTTGCAGTGTACGGTCGAACTGTCCGGCGTCGTTCCCGTTGCGGGCCAGTCGCTGCTGTACTACCTGATGGTCGAAGGTGCCTCGGCCGACGCGATACTGTCGTACGCGGACACCGACGACGGCGTGACCGACGCCAGACTCCTCGAAGAGCACAGCGACGGCGTGCTACTGGAGGTCGTAGTCACCGACACGCCAGCGCTCCAGTTGGTCGAGAGCGGTGGCCGCGTTCGCTCTGTGACGGCCACCGACGGCGTGGCGACTATCGCCGTCGAGCTCCCCAGCGAGGCCGACATCAGACCGACAGTCAACGCCGTCACCGACGCCTACCCGGAGACGTCGTTAGCGGCGAAGCGAGAGACGGAACGGCCGGCCGAAACAGAGACAGGGTTCCGCGACCGACTGACCGACACGCTCTCCGACCGGCAGGAGACCGTCCTCCAGGCGGCCTACCACAGCGGCTACTTCGAGTGGCCCCGCGGGTCGACCGCCGAGGAGCTAGCGGAATCGCTAGACGTCTCGTCGCCGACGTTACACAATCACCTCAGGAAAGCCCAGCAGAAGGTCCTGACCGCGTTTTTCGACGACCGGCCGACCGAACCGCGACAGCCGACCGACAACTGAAACCCTGTTTCATGTTATCGTAGTTAGACCCCCCGTTTATATGGCCACTGTGAAATATCGATGATAGACCATGTCAGATGAAGATGTCCAACTCGAAGCACGGCTCGAAGAACAGGAGGTTTTCGAGCCCCCGGAGTCGTTCGTCGAGCAGGCGAACGTCACGGACGAGGGTATCTACGAGGAGTTTACCGAAAACTGGCCGGAGTGCTGGGAGGGGGCCGCCGACCTGCTCGACTGGGAGGAGGGTTACGATCAGGTACTCGACGACTCGAACCCGCCGTTCTACGAGTGGTTCACGGACGGGAAACTAAACGCCTCGGCGAACTGTCTGGACCGCCATTTGGAGGAGCGCGGCGACGAAGCCGCTATCGAGTGGGTGGGTGAGCCGGTCGAGGAAGACAACATCACCTACACCTACGAGGAACTTCACCAGAAGGTCAACGAGTTCGCGGCCGGCCTGCGGGAGATGGGCGTCGGCGAGGACGACGTCGTGACGATGTACATGCCGATGATCCCGCAGCTGCCGATAGCCATGCTGGCCTGTGCCCGCATCGGCGCGCCACACTCCGTCGTGTTCGCCGGCTTCTCCGCGGACGCGCTCGCGACGCGGATGGACTCCGCCGACTCGGAGTATCTGGTCACCTGCGACGGCTACTACCGACGAGGGGACCCGCTCGACCACCTCGACAAAGCCAACGAGGGGCTGAGCGGCGTCGACCACGAGGTCGAACGCGCCATCGTCGCCGAGCGCCTGATGGACGGCGACGGCTTCGACCACGACTACGCGGGCAATCAGGTCGCCTTCGACGATGTCATCGCCGACAACGAGGGCGAGACGGTCGAACCGGTCGACCGCGACGCCGAGGATATGCTGTTTCTCATGTACACCTCCGGGACCACCGGGAAGCCGAAAGGCGTCAAACACTCCACGGGTGGCTACCTCGCGTGGGCAGCCTGGACCTCTCAGGCAGTGCTCGATATCAAACCCGAGGACACGTACTTCTGCTCGGCCGACATCGGCTGGATTACCGGCCACTCCTACATCGTCTACGGCCCGCTCGCGCTCGGGACGACGACGATGATGTACGAGGGGACGCCGGACTACCCCGACAAGGACCGCCTCTGGGACATCGTCGAGGAATACGAGGCCGACCAGCTGTACACCGCGCCGACGGCCATCCGCGCGTTCATGAAGTGGGGCAAGCAGTACCCCGAACAGCACGACCTCTCCAGCCTGCGCCTGCTGGGGACGGTCGGTGAGCCGATCAACCCTCGCGCCTGGAAATGGTACTACAAACATATCGGGGGCGAGGAGTGCCCCGTCGTCGACACCTGGTGGCAGACCGAGACCGGCGGCATGATGATAACGACGCTGCCCGGCGTCAAGGACATGAAACCCGGGTCGGCCGGGCCGCCGCTACCGGGCAACGACGTCCGCATCGTCGACACCGAGGGTAAGGAAGTCGAACCCGGCCGCGCCGGCTACCTGACCGTCGACAAGCCGTGGCCCGGCATGCTCCGGACGCTGTACAAGAACGACGAACGGTTCATCGACGAATACTGGGCCGAGTACTCGGACACCGATAGCGACGACTCCGACGACTGGGTGTACTTCCCCGAGGACGGAGCGAAGATCGACGACGACGGCTACATCACCGTGCTGGGGCGGGTCGACGACGTGATCAACGTCTCCGGCCACCGCCTCGGGACGATGGAGATCGAGAGCGCTATCGTCGGCGTGGAAGGCGTCGCCGAAGCCGCTGTCGTCGGTGGCGACCACGATATCAAGGGCGAAGCGGTGTACGCGTACGTCATCACCGAGGACGGCTACGAGGAAGACGAAGACCTCCGTAGTGCGATTATCGACGGCGTCGAGGACGCTATCGGGCCAATCGCGCGGCCGGAAGCCGTCATCTTCACGCCCGAACTGCCGAAGACCCGCTCCGGGAAGATCATGCGCCGCCTGCTGGAAGACATCGCCAACGGCGAGGAACTGGGCGATACGAGCACGCTGCGAAACCCTGACGTCGTCAGTGATATCGAGACCAAAGTCCAGGGTGACTGAGCCGTAGCGGCGAACAGCACCACGAATTTTCAACCTATCAACCCATGTCAAGAGACACGCCTGCGGATCGAGAAGAGTCAACTATCCACTCAGATGGCGGCACGGAGGCCGCCCACGAAGACATCGACTACCTCGACAGGGAGGTGAACCTGTTACGGCCGAGCACGCCGTTCATGCGCGACCACCTGAAGATCATCTGGAGCAGTTTCGTGCTCTGGGCGCTGGTCGTGTTCGGGCCGGTGACGCTGACCGCGCTTGCGCCGGAGATGATGACCGTGCAGACGCCCATATTCGGCTTCCCGCTGCACTACTTCCTCGTCTCGCTCGGCGCGCCAACGGGTGCGCTCATCCTGGCAGTCGTCTACACCCGCTACAGGGACCGACTCGACCAGAAGTACGGTATCGACCCCGATTCCGTCGAGAGCACGGCTCCCGAGACCGGCGAGGCGACGGCCGCTGACGGGGGTGTCGAGCAGTGACGGTCCCGTTACAGGCGGAAGCGCTGGACATCTCGTTCAAACTCGTTCCGGCGATCATCGTCTTCTTGATGATGGCCTCGTTCCTCGTCATCGGCTACGTCTTCAAGGTGGCCGACACCGAGGGGATGTGGGTGGCCGGCCGCGGCATCGGGAACATCGAGAACGGGATGGCCATCGGCGCGAACTGGATGTCCGCCGCCTCGTACCTCGGACTGGCCGGGCTGGTCGCGCTCTCGGGCTTCTACGGCCTGGCGTTCATCGTCGGCTGGACGACCGGCTACTTCATCCTGCTCATCTTCCTGGCCGCGCAGATGCGCCGGTTCGGGAAGTACACCGCGCCGGACTTCGTCGGCGACCGGTTCAATTCGCCGACCGCCCGCGCGCTGGCCGCGTTCACCACGCTACTCATCGCGTACGTCTACTCCGTCGGCCAGGCCCGCGGCATGGGGCTGGTCGGTCAGTACGTCTTCGGCCTCGACATCATCCCGATGATCGTCGTGATGATGACCATCACCGTCGGCTATCTCGCGCTCTCGGGGATGCTGGGGGCGACGAAAAATATGGCCGTCCAGTACACCATCCTCATCGTCGCGTTCCTCGCGGGCGTGTACGTGGTCGGCTTCTCGCAGGGCTACTCGACCATACTTCCACAGATCGAGTACGGCGCGCTGATCGCCGACCTCGGTCGCGAGTTCTCCGCACCGTTCGTGAACCAGCCGTTCTACCTCTGGATTGCGACGGCATTCTCGCTCATCGTCGGGACCTGCGGCCTCCCGCACGTCCTCGTCCGGTTCTACACGGTCAGAAGCGAGCGCGTCGCCCGCTGGTCCTGCGTGTGGGGGCTGTTCTTCATCCTCCTGCTGTACTGGGCTTCGCCCGCGATGGCGGCCTTCGGCGTCGACCTCTTCCAGGCGACGACCGGTGCGAGCGCCTACGCCGCCGAAGGCGGCATGTCCGGCGCTGAGGGTGACGTGATCGTCGTGCTTGCCGCGCAGTTCGCGAACCTCCCGACGTGGTTCGTCGGCCTCGTCGCGGCCGGTGCGATGGCCGCGGCTATCGCGACGACTGCCGGGCTGTTCATCACGGCCTCCTCCGCGGTCGCACACGACATCTACACCGAACTGATCAACCCCGACGCGACCCAGCGACAGCAGGTGCTCATCGGTCGCGGGACCATCATCGGCATGGGCGCGCTGGTGACGGTGACCGCGTTCAACCCACCGGCGCTCATCGGCGAGCTGGTCGCCTACGCGTTCTCGCTGGCCGGCGTCGTCCTGTTCCCGATGTTCTTCCTCGGCCTCTGGTGGGAGAACACGAACCGTCAGGGCGCGCTGGCCGGGATGGTGCTCGGCCTGCTCATCTGGATCACCTCGATTATCAACAGCGTCCTGCCGAACTACATCGGTGCGCTCGGCGCAGCCGCTGGCGATGGAGGTGCACTCGTTCCGATATACGCCCAGTACGTCCCGCCCATCGGCGCTGCGCTGATCGGGACGCCGGTCGTGTTCATCGTCACCATCGCCGTCTCGCTGGCGACGCCCGAGCCGCCCCTGGAGACGAAGAAGATGGTTCGACAGTGTCACAGCCCCGAGCCGATGGGGCAACAGGAAACCGCCGCAGACGTCGTCGGTGACAGCACCAGCGGCGGCACCCCCGCAGACGACTAAACACATGTACGACAACATTCTCGTTCCGACCGACGGCAGCGAAACCGCCGAAAACGCGGTCGACCAGGCAGTCGACATCGCCTCGAAGTACGGCGCAACGGTCCACGCGCTGTACGTCGTGGATGTCGACGCCACCAGCTACTCGCTGGGGACAGAGCAGGTCGACCGCATCCGCCAGGGGAACTTAGAGGAGATGACCGATATAAAGCAAGACGCCGACGACGCCACCGGCTACGTCCGCGACCGCGCCGCCGAACACGGCCTCGAAGTCGAAGAGCACATCACCGCCGGCGAACCGGCCCGCGCCATCCGGAAGTTCGTCGAGGACAACGACATCGACCTCGTCGTGATGGGGTCCCACGGCCGCTCGGGACTGAAGCGCGTCATCCTCGGCAGCGTCACGGAGAAAGTGCTCCGCCGGACGCGACTGCCGGTGCTCGTCGTCGACGTCCACGGCGAGACGGACGTTGAAGACTGACAGTACCATGGCACTGAATCGACACCAATCGCTGCGGACCTCGCGAGGCCGCCGATGAGCGTCGTCGACACCCTCCGCGACCACGTCCGCGACCACAAGCGAGGGATGTTCGTCGACCTCGTGTTCGCTATCGCCTGGGTAACCGCCGTGAGCGTCATCTTCGACCTGCTGTCGGCTCCGCAGTGGGTCTACTACCTGACGCTCGCCGGCGGCGTCGTCGCGTACTACGGTTTCTTCTGGTCGCTTGAGCTGGCGATGGAACAGCAGTAGGTCGGGCTCCGTTTGTCACGGTGGCGACGGATTCACAGCCAGTTCACGAGGGGTTTGTGAAACATACACGGATAGTGGCTGAATCACCGCCGTACCCGGGCCATCCAAGCACCCCTCTATTCTCAAGGCCGTAGAATTTCGGTCTCGCCGGTACTAATAAGACCATGTAGGTGCATTGACTCTTTCGACGGCAGCAGACGCTGTGGAGTTCAGCAATGATATACGAAAGTTCGACGGGAGAGTACTACAGTGGTCTCGACATCTGGATGCGCTTCGAGTCGGGGTTCTGGGAACCACACGATTGGAGTCAAGCGACAGGACAGGAGTGGGTACAGACCGAGGCGGGTGAAGTCCTCACCCTGACGCCGGTCCCGGAGTCGGACCTCCCGGACGGGGTGTCGGTGACGGAAGCTGAGGACGTCGAGTACCTGCGTGAGTGAAAACGGCGAGACGGAAGCAGGGCACGAGTCCGGCTGTACTGACTGGGCTACATCGGAACCCGACCACCGCTAGAGGCAAGCCACGCGTCGCAGTGGCGGTACCGCTCCACTGCCCCGGATCAGAATCGGTCCTCGCCCGACTTTTGTTGGCTCGGCGTCAGGGAAAATCGTTCAGAGGCGCGTAGCGCCACGCCGCTCACGAGTCACTGCGTTCCTCGTTCGCTATCCGAGGACCTTCCCTCCGGTCGGCCCCTCGCTATTTCTCACTCATCGCCTCACTCGCCATATTCCGCCCCTGCGCGTTCAACGCGACCTCGGTCCGAACCCGGACCTCGTCAACCGCCCCAATATCAAGCAGTTTCTGATAGATTTCCTCGACCTCGTCGGGCGTCGTTCCGACGAAATCAGACATCTCGAAGGGAGAGACACCGGAGTACAGCGCCATCAACACCTGGCTCTCCATCTCCGAGAGTTCGTAATCGTCCTCACGGTCCTCGATAACGCGGGTGAACAGCGTCTTCAGCGCCCGCGTGTGGTGGTCCATCCCCGAGATGTGGGTCTCGACGCTGCGGTCCTGGTCGTCAGTGTGTTCGACCTCGATGACCTCCCGCTCCTGGCCCATCACGGTACTGGTCCCGGTTTCGATAGTTCCGACGTCCTCTATTTCGAAGGACATACTCTTGCCACCGGGGAACTGGAGGCGGATGATGTCATCGTCCAGTTGAAACCGTGCCTTGCTCCACTCGGCGTCCTCCTGAACGACGCCGCCGACGACCGCCTGCTGTCGCGCGAGGATGACCTCGCCCTGTAGCGTGGCGCGGACGTACTCCGTCTCGAAGTCGTCCAGGTTCGGCGTGTCGACGAGCAGAACGTTGTTGCCGACCTCCAGCGCGGTTGCACCGCCGGTCCCGCCGTCGGGGACCAGATCGTCGGGGTTCGACGGGAGGGTGATGTTGGAGTGTGGAATAGGCTGTTTCGAGCCGTTCGTCGCCAGAATGAGTCGCTTGTTGGTGACGATGAGTCGACAGGAACGCCACTTCGGGTCGGTCACCGTGTCGCCATCGCGGACGACGTACTGGAAGTCCCCCGATGTGTCGACTAGTTTGCGTTCGTCACCACTCATGGCCGCTGGTACTACAGATTTGATGCCAAGGGATAAATAACTTCCATCGTCGCCAGCACGGCACTGGTCGATACCACCCGGTCTGTGTCACCCAGAAACCGTTCACTGCCGGCAAATCGGGCGAAACTCGGCTGAAATCGGCCTGACTATCTGCCGGCTCCTTTACCCTGGGACGGCTGTAGAACAGTGTATGCACGATCCACAGCAGTCAGGAACGACGTCTCGACGCGACTATCTGAAAGCCGCCGGCGGCCTCGCGGCAGCGAGCACGGTCGGCCTCGCCGGCTGTTCCGGGAGCGGTACCGAAACAGGCACGCTCGCGACACAGGTGACCGACCAGCCGGGCGACATCGCTGATTTCGAATCGTGTGTCATCACGATGGCCGGTATCTGGGTAAAGCCAGTCTCAGAGGAGGACACAGCGACCGAAGAATCGACGACAGCGGACACGAGCGACGCCCGCGAGTACCACGAGTTCGACGAGGCCCAGGAAGCCGACCTGGTCCAGTTGCAGGACGGCAACACCTCGCTCGTCGACGAGACCGAACTCGAGGTTGACACCTACGAGTTCCTCCAGCTCGACGTGACAGGCGTCGACGGGACGCTCGCAGAGGGCGGTGACGCGACGGTCGATACGCCCGGCGACGCGCCGCTACAGTTCACGCAGGAGTACGAAATCCGCGCGGATACCCGCACCGTGTTCACGGCCGACTTCACCCCGGTCAAGCGTGGCCAGACAGGCGAGTACATCCTTCAGCCGGTCGCCAGCGGCACCGAAGTCGAGTACGAGGAGTAGGCCGCCCTCTGGTCGCTACAGCGCGACGAGCAGCCCGCCGACGACGCCCAGCCCGCCGAACACAGTACAGACCGCCCAGAACGGGACCTGCCGCACGAGGCGGACCAGCGCGTCGACGGTGAGGTAGCCGACGACGGCGCTCACGACGAGCGCGACGACGGCCGGCAGCGGGTCGATTGCGGGCACGCCGTCGTCGACGAGGACCAGCGCGTTCGCGGCGAGCGCGGCCGGAATCGACAGCAGAAACGAGAGCCGAAGCGACGACTCGCCTTCGTGGCCTCGGAGCAGCAGGGCACTCACCGTCGTCCCGGACCGGGAGACACCGGGAAGGATAGCCAGGCCCTGCAGGACGCCCACCAGCACGGCGTCGACCCCGTCCGGAATCTCGCGCTCACCAAGCGATAGCGCCGCGGCGAAGCGCTGGAGCAGACCGGTGACGACGAGCAGGCCGCCGACCAGCGCCAGAAAGAGCCCGCCCTCAAGATTTGAGACAGCCGCGTCGAGCACCAGATACGCGGGAAGACCGGTGACGGCGGTCGCCGCCGTCGCGATGACGATAAACGAGAGGTCCGCCGTCTCGTCGGCGAACGGGCGACGGGAGAGTTCTCGGATCGAACGCAGGATGGTTCGAACTTCGGTGCGGTAGTAGGCCGTCGCCGCGACCGCTGTCCCGGCGTGGAGAAAGAGCGCGAGACGGGTCGCGGCGGCCGGGGAGACGCCAGTGGCCACCGTCGACGCGAGGGCGACGCCGCCCTCGCTGGAGACCGGAATCCACTCCAGTATCCCTTGCAGCAGGCCCAGCAGAATAGCGACGAGAATCGGGTTCATACCCACGGAGCGGACGCCGCGGGACAAAGGCCGTTCGGTTCGGGCCGTCGACGTGGCAGTATATATAGCGCTGGTGTCCAAACGGGGGTATGCAACTGGGAAGCGGGGTGGTAGACCTGCTGTCGAGACTACCGGCCTGGCAGGGGTTTCTCGTGCTCGTCGGCAGCGGAGTCGCGCTCGCGCTGGTCATCCGCGTCCTCGGCGACCGACTGCTCAGACGGGTCACACCCCATATCGAGGGCGACGTCGACGACATCGTCTTCCGTGGAATCCACACCGCCGTGTACGTCACAGTCGGCCTCGGCGGCGCGTACGCTGGCGCACAGATTTATGACATCCGGCCGGCGGTCGCCGTCTCGCTGGAAGCCGGGACGCTCTCGCTGGTCGTCATCGTCTGGATGGTGATTCTGCTGCGTATCGGCCGCCAGGCATCAACCATCGCGACGGATTCGGCGTACATCGACCGCCAGATGGTCCCTATCCTCCAGAACGTCTGGAGCGCGCTCATCTCCGGCGGCGGCGTCCTCCTCCTACTGGTCCTCTGGGACATCGACGTGACGCCACTGCTTGCCTCGGCGGGGATTATGGGCATCATTGTCGGGCTGGCGGCCCGAGACACGCTGGCGAACTTCTTCGGCTCGCTGTCGCTGTATCTCGACGGGACGTACGCGGTCGGCGATTTCGTCGTTCTGGAGACCGGCGAGCGCGGTCGCGTCGAGGACATCTCTGTCCGCTCGACAGTCATCCGTACTCGCGACGACATCCTCGTTACTGTGCCGAACTCGAAGCTCAACAATGCCGCCATCATCAACGAGTCGACGCCGAGACGCAAGCGCCGGATTCGCGTGCCTGTCGGCGTCGCCTACGGGACGGATATCGACCACGTCGAGGAGATTCTCCTGGAACTAGCCGAGGCCGAAGACCTCGTGCAGGAACGGCCGAATCCGCGGGTCCGATTCCGGGAGTTCGGCGACTCCGCGCTGAACTTCGAGCTCCTGTGCTGGGTCAGCAACCCGGCCCTGACAGCCCGTGCGACCCACGAGCTCAACAGCGCGATCTACAAGCGGTTCCAGGCTGAGGACATCGGAATTCCGTTCCCCCAGCGGTCCATCTCCATCTCGGCCGAGGAGGTTCCGGGCGAACTGTTCGACCAAGCACAGTCGGAAGGCAAAGCCACAGACGACGGCGGCATGGCTGGCAAGTGAGCGCAGGCAAGGTCGCAGGGCTGACCGACTCGGGTGACCGAGAGGTCGAAACGCAGTTACGGTGGCGACGCGTCGGCTCAGGCAATGAGCATACTTGAGGACGCCCGTGCGGCGCTTGCCACCGGGCCGCTGTGTGATTCCTGTCTCGGCCGACTCTTCGCCGACCGGAGTTTCGGGCTGGCCAACGCCGAACGGGGCCACGCCCTGCGGGTGACGGTTGCGCTCGCAGACGACGACCCCTTCGAGGCGGGCGAGGACTGCTGGGTCTGTGAAAACGAATGCGACCGCTTCGACTGGTGGGCCGAACAGGCCGCGAGCGCCGTCCGCGGCTACGAGTTCGACACCTACCAGGTCGGGACGAAGGTGCCGCCACTACTCGAAGAGAACGACGAACTGCTCCGGGAAGACATCGGGCTAGACCCCGACGCCGGCGAAGCGCTGAAGACCGAACTCAACCGCGAGGTCGGAAAACGGATCGGCGACCTGACCGGTGCGGAGGTCGAGTTCGGCCGTCCGGCGGTCCAGCTTACGCTCGACCTCGCGACAGATGAGGTGGAGACCCACGTCAACTCCGCGTTCGTCTACGGCCGCTACCGCAAGCTCGAACGCGATATTCCCCAGACGAAGTGGCCCTGCAACGACTGCAACGGGACCGGACTGTGGCAGGGCGAGCCCTGCGACGGCTGTGGCGGCAGCGGCTACCGCTACGACGAGAGCGTCGAGCAACTGTCCGCGCCCGTCGTCCGCGAGGCGATGGACGGCGAGGAGGCCGTGTTCCACGGCGCCGGCCGCGAGGACGTCGACGCCCGGATGCTCGATTCGGGCCGCCCGTTCGTCATCGAGGTGATGGAACCCCGCAAGCGCGACGTGGACGCCGACGAACTCGAAGCCGACATCAACGCCTTCGCCGATGGGAAGGTCGAGGTGACGGACCTCCACCCGGCGACCCACGAGATGGTCGAGCGCGTCAAGGAACTGGACGCATCGAAGACCTACCGCATGGACGTGGAGTTCGGGGAGCCGGTTGAGGCCGACGCCCTGCAGGACGCGCTGGCGGAACTGGACGGGACGACTATCCAGCAGGAGACGCCCCAGCGGGTCACCCACCGCCGGGCCGACATCACCCGGACGCGGACGGTGTACGACGCCGAGGGCGAACTGACCGACGACCGTCACGCCGAACTCCGCATCCACGGCGAGGGCGGCCTGTACGTGAAGGAACTCGTCTCCAGCGACGAGGGGCGCACGGAGCCGAGCCTGGCCGGCCTGCTTGAGACCAACGCCGTGGTGACGGCGCTCGACGTAATCGACGTGCAGGGCGAGGACGAACCGTTCGCGAAAGACGAGTTCCTCAGAGAGTAACGCGCTGGGCCGCCGTCCAATCGGAAGCTGTTTTTGCAGCGCCGTCCAGAAGATAGTCATGCGATTTGGCGTCGATGAGGCCGGGAAAGGGCCGGTTCTGGGGTCGATGTTCGCCGCCGCTGTCCGGGCCGACCCAGCGGCTCTACCCGATGGTGTCGGCGACTCGAAGGACATCAGGCCGGAGCGCC
Source organism: Haloarcula hispanica ATCC 33960 (assembly GCF_000223905.1). Taxonomy (NCBI): domain Archaea; kingdom Methanobacteriati; phylum Methanobacteriota; class Halobacteria; order Halobacteriales; family Haloarculaceae; genus Haloarcula; species Haloarcula hispanica. The sequence continues at coordinate 439,309 of NC_015948.1, read as the reverse complement.
GCGAGCGACTGGCCGGCGACATCCGCGAGTCGGCCGACGCCGTCGGTGTCGCCGAGATTCCGGTCGAACGTATCGATGCCGACAGGACGGATATGAACACGCTGACCGTCGACGGGCAGGCAGAGGCGCTATCGGCAGTAGCCCGAGACGGTCTATCGGGCACAGTCGACGCCGGCGACACCGACGCGGCGCGGTTCGGTCGCCGGGTCGCGGACGCGGTCGATACTGACGTGGCGGTGACCGCGGAACACGGCGCAGACGAGACGGACCCACTGGTCGGTGCCGCCTCGATTGTCGCGAAGGTCGCCCGCGACGCACACGTCGCGGACCTAGCCGAGGAGTACGGCGATGTGGGGTCGGGCTACCCCAGCGACCCGACGACGCGGGCGTTCCTGGCGGACTACGTCGACCGCCACGGCGAGCTACCGGCGTGTGCTCGCCGCTCGTGGTCGACGTGTGACGACGTGCTGGCGGCGGCAGAACAGGCGTCGCTGGGCGACTTTTGAACGGGTACAGTTCGACAGCGAACGTGGGGTGTGTCAGTCAGAAAGCAAGAGCCGCTCAGTCCTCGTCCAGCACGAGGTTTCGCAGGATATCACCGTAGGCCGGGCGCGTCACGAGTACGCCGATGAGGACGCCCACGATGGTGATAATGGCGAACCCGGAAAGGTCCCCGAGTGGTAGGACCATCAGCGGACTCATCGCCATGATGGTCGTCGCCGCGGCCGCGCCGATGACCCAGAACGCCTTGCGGAAGCGGCTCTGGAACACGCGTCCCGTCTCGACCTCTCCCTGCTGGAGAATCTCGTCAGCGATGATAATGAGGTCGTCCACCCCCGTGCCGATAACCGCAATGAACCCGGCCAGATGCGAGAGGTTCAGCGGATACTGGACGAAGGCGACGAACCCGAGGAGGATGAACACCTCCGACAGCGCCGTGACGACCATCGGGACGACGACCTCAACCCGTTTGTATCGCACGTAGACCACGAGACTGACTGCGAGGACAGCCAGCAATCCGGTCAACAGCGAATTCTGCTTGAACCGCTCTGCAAGCGCCGGGTCGAGCGACGAGCCGGAGTCTTCAGAGAGGTCGAGCGGCGCCGGAAGCTGTCCAGCACGAAGGTTCAGCTCGATTTTATTGGCCGTCTCAGCGGGGTTTTCCGAGCTTCCAGTTTGCATCACGTACACAGGGTCGTTGGCGAACTCGCCACTGGCGAAGCTCTCGCCGAGGCCCGGCGTCACACCCCGGGCTGTGACAACCTCACCGTTTAACGTATGGACCAGACAGCCAGGTTCGTCGTTTGCGAGTGCTGGGTCTGCCGACCCACCGGCAGTCGTTTGCTGAATATCCGAATGGTTGTAGTTTCCACACGGAGCCCCGTCGCCGAACCCGGCATCGACCATTCGTTGTGAGAACTCGTCGGCGGCATCCGGGCTGACTGTGATGTACACAGCCCAACCGACGCCTTCCCTGTCCGCAGCCGAGATATCACTCATCTGAGACCGCTTGAGCACTTCTTCGCGGACGAAGGTCCCGTTTTCACCGCCGGGATACACGGCGTATATTTTGACGGTCCCGCGCTCGTTCAGCAGGTCGACGAGCTCTTCTCGGTCCCGGTCTGGGGCAGTAATACTGACGAAGTGTTGGCCACCGGGAACGTTGACGATCTGGACTGACGCACCGCTGAGCGCTGAGGTCCGGAGTTTCTCGTCAACAGCTTCGACCATCTGTTGACGCGTCTCCGGGGTCACGCCGTCACGTACGGTAGTCGGCTGATACCCGTTGTTCTCGAGTGCCGTTCGGAGTTCTTGATGCGTGACGTTCTTTGTAACGACCTCCACAGCCCCCGTGCTTCGCTCGGAGGTGATAGGTCGGACTCGGACGTCTACCGTGTCGAGGTCAAGTTCGTCGGCCACTGTTTGCTCAAGCTGTGTCGAATCCGCCTGTGTCACGTTGACGTTCTCGGCAGTGATGCCGACGATAGGGGCGCGAAGTCGGGTTCCGCCACTGAGCTGAATACCGTAGTTGAGGTTTGTCAACTGTTCGGCTTCGCCCGCTTCTGGGGCAGATTCGTCGGTCGGTCCATCGGCACTCGTTCCCGGCGGGACACCGGGAACGAATAGCGCGATAGCACTGGTCAGGAGAAGCACGACCAGTAGAGCGACTCGCCAATTTTCTCGAAGAGTACTCATCGGTTTACCCCCTCATATTTGTACCAGCGAAGCAGCGTAACGTTGAGTAAATACGTATTCATTAGGTCTGCCGTCAGTCCGAGAACCAGTATCAGACCGATATCGGCCATCAGGCCAATCCCGAATAGTGTCGCTGTGACCGCCATCACGGTCATCGCTGCAATAGACGTTAATGTCATCGTCACACCGGTTCGCATCGCACGGTACGTCGATTCGTAAAACCCGCCTGAACGTCTGAGAACATGGTTATTCAACAGAATATCCGAGTCGACAGAGTACCCGATCAGCATGAGGAACGCTGCGACGATTCCCAGTGAAAGCTTGATTCCAAGGAGGTTCATTATCGCGAGCGGAATCATGATGTCGGAAAACGCCGAAATAACAATGGCGATACTCGGGACGAATGTACGGAAGAAGGCGAAGGCGAGCAGGCTCATCCCGAGGAACGCAACTCCGACACCGATGACTGCGAGACGCTGGTTTTGTCCGCCAAACAGCGGCGATGTCGTTCCGCTCCCCAACAGCGTCAGTTCCTCTGCCGACTGGGCAGCGGACCGAACCGAAGACACGTTGGCCGAATTATCGAACGTGACGACATATTGATTCTCGTAGGTGGATTCCGAAGTCGTCGTGATACCCTGCACCGAAACAACCGGCTCATCGAATGTGGCTTTGATGTCTTCGTTTGTGAGCGTCGCGTTTGTCCCTATCGTTAATTCCGTCCCGCCAGTAAAGTCGATGCCCCGGTCGACTGGTGCCCCGGTGACAGCCCACCAGCCACCGATGACCGCGAGCGAGAGCGCAAGCACCACCAGCGGAACCGCCACCAGCTGGCGGTTCGAATACTGGGTGTAATCGACTTCCGGGACCTCGAACTCGAACATGACGGAACGGTGTGAGACGGGGGCGAATAAGCCTTCTCAATCACTGCCGCTGACATCCGCCGTGCCGTACATCTATGGCAGTTTATCACGTATATCCGACTATGCCCGAGAGCGCAACCAGGGTCGAACTCTCCTATCCGGCGGACCTCAGCGGCTGGGGTCGCGACAAAATAGACGGGTCGCCGTTCCGCGCGTACCTCCGGAAGACACACAACACCGCCACACCGGGCGACGTGTGGACAGAGTTTGTCGGCGTTGGCTGCTGTGGCGACACGCTAGATTTCCCGCTCCGGGTCGAATCCGTCGACGGCGGCTCCGCGGTGACCGAAGACACCGCGTTCGTCTACACCGAGCGCGAGGCCTGCGGAATCGCCGGCGGCTGGCAGGTCCAGAGCGCCGCCGGACCGACCGAATAGGAAACTGGAGCGGACGAGAGAACGCGTCAGTCCGGCAGGTAACGCACGCTGACGACGCCCTCTGCCGTCCGAACCTCGACGCGGTCGACGCCGAGCCTGGCCGCCCGCGAGAGGGTGGCCTCGTCGTCGACGACATCCGCCGCCGCCTCGTCCGTCTCGTCGTCCGGAACCGTCAGGACGTGAACCTCGCCCTCGCCGGCGCGTTCGACCGTCGTTAGCTCGCCGGGGGCCTGTTCGGCCGCGATTTCGGTCGTCTGCGCCGTCGGCGCGAGGTCGACCGTCTCGACGGGAATGCGTCGCCGCTCGGCGACTTCAGTGACGGTGTACGTGACCTCCATCGGCGGCTCCGGCTCGACTGTCCCCTCCACGACCTCGCCGGCCTCGACGCCGGGGTTGTCCGACAGTGTCAGCACTTGCGAGTCCGCGACGTTCCGAAGCGTCGCCGACGCGTCATCAGCATTCGTGACCAGAAATGTCCCTTCAGTGGCTGTCATAGAGATACGTTCGGCACGGGCGTTCTTGCCCGTTTCGACCCGGGGACGGACTGCAGTGTCGCCCCGTGGCAGTGGGCCGGCAGCGCTACTTCAGCAGCCGGTGGGTCAGATAGATCACCAGCGTCGCGAGCAGCGGCGGGGCCAGGCCCGCAAGCGGGGGCAGCGAGTAGAAGAACCCGACGACGGCGCTCTGTGTCGGCTCGCGAAGTTCCGCCGGCGCTGAGGTCAACAGCGCGAGGTATATCGACCCGATGAACAGGAACGCCGAGAGCGCGAGGGCGCGGTCGTAGGCGACCGAGGACGCGGTCCGTCGGTGGCGGCGCGCGACGGAGAGCACTGGGGCCAGCAGCGGCGCGACCAGCAACAGTCCGATGAACAGGAAGAAGCTCCGCGAAAAGGTGAACGTGCCGCCGCGGACGCTCCCGGTTTCGGCGAGTTGCGTTATCAGTCCGAACGAGAACACGAGCGTAATCGCCACAGACAGCAACAGCGCAACCGGGACGTAGGCTTTGAACAGCAGCGAGTCGCTGGCCCGGAACGCGTATGGGAACGCACCCGGCAGGCCGTTGTACGGTTCGGGCCGGTCGTCGTCGGCGTCGGCTGTGACGGACTGCTCTGCCGTCGCGTCTGTCATGCCGATGGGTTAGGCGAGCGCGTGGTTAAGCGCGGTGTTGTCCGACCGGCGGTGAGAGCGGACCCGCGTCCGCTACCCACCGCCTCCTTCGGGAGTTGTTTGTACCCGCCCGTCGACACCCCGAGTATGCACATCGATATCGGAGCCGCGCTTGCCAGTGCCGCCGACCCGGGCGTCGAGCGGGCGACACTTGACGACCTGGACGAGCGGGTGGCCGCGGCCCACGAGCGAATCGAGCAGGGACGGGAGGAGGGCGAGTTCGGCTACGCGTCGCTGAACCTCCCCGAAGCAACCGACGCCGAGACCATCCGCGACGCCGTCGCGCCAGTCGCCGACGCCGAGTCAGTCATCACCGTCGGTATCGGTGGCTCCGCGCTGGGGGCGAAAACCATCACGGAGGCACTGGCAGAGGACCCGGGCAGTCACGTCGTGCTGGACAACGTCGACCCGGAGCACGTCCGGCGGACGCTCGACGGCCTCTCCCTCGCCGACACAGCCATCAACGTCGTCTCGCGTTCTGGGACGACGGCGGAGACGCTGGCGAACTTCCTCGTCGTCCGCGAGGCCTACGAGGACCGGGGCGTCGACTGGACCGAGCGCATCGTCGTGACCACGGGCGAGTCCGGCCCGCTCCGGGCGCTCGCTGACCAGCACGACCTGCCGACGCTGCCGGTCCCCGAGGGCGTCCCCGGCCGCTTCAGCGCGCTCTCGGCGGTCGGGCTCGTCCCGCCAGCCATCCTCGGCATCGACATCGAGGGGCTGCTTGCCGGCGGTCAGCAGGCGGCTGACGACCTCGCGCCGTCGCTGTATGACTCGCCGGCCTACGCCTACGGCGCGATGGCCTACGCACTCGAAGAGGAGGGCGCGAAAGTCAACGCATTCATGCCCTACGCCGAGCGGCTGGAGTCCTTCGGCGAGTGGTTCGCACAGCTCTGGGCCGAGAGCCTGGGCAAGGACGGGCGGGGCCAGACGCCGGCGCGGGCGCTGGGCGCGACCGACCAGCACTCCCAGCTCCAGCTGTACCGCGCCGGCCACCGCGACAAGGTCGTCACGTTCGTCCGACCGCGCGAGCGCGCCGACGTGGCGATTCCCGACCCGGACCACGATGACCTCTCGTATCTCGCCGGAACCGACCTCGGCGGCCTCATCGACGCCGAGTACGAAGCGACGGTGGCGAGCCTGCCGGCGGCTGACCGGCCGGCGCTGGAAGTAGAGATCGACCGACTCGACGCAGAGAGCGTCGGCGAACTGCTGTACGCGATGGAGGCGGCCTGCGTCCTCGTCGGCGAACTCGCGGACGTGGAGACATTCACCCAGCCGGCCGTCGAGTGGGGCAAAAACGCCACGCGGGCGCTCATCCGCGGCGAAACGACGGACGAGACGGCGGTTATCGACGAGCGCGAGCGGCTGCGGATCGGCGAAACGGAGTCCCTTTAGGCCGGCGCAACGGACTGCCGATAATGGACGACACTGCCGCGAACTGGGGTGTTCTCGCCGCTGGCCTCGGTCTCGTCGTACTCGTCGCCACGGAAACCGGCGTCGTTAGCTGGATGACACCGGCGACGACGGTCGGCCCGGTCACCGCCCGACAGATAGCCGTCGCCGGCTTCGTCGTCGCGGCGCTCGCCTTCTCACTCGTCCGTCACGGCGCACTCGACCGCCGACAGGCGGGCCTGGGCGCGACGGGCGCAAGCGTCGTCGCAACGCTCGCGACGCTCGTCGCCTTCTTCGGACCGGAGTTCCGTACCAGCGTCGAAGCGACCGTCGGAATCGCCGTGTATCTCACGGTGCTGGCCGGCTGCGTGACGATTGCGCTGGGTTGGGCGCTGGCGTCCGACGTGCCGAACGACCGGCTGTACACGGTCGCCAGAGCGCTCTCGGTCGCGACAGGAATCGGGCTGGCCGGCTTCCTCGTGGGCACGCTGTTCGCCCAGTTCGTCGTGCTCGGAGCCGCGGCCGCAGGGCTTGTCAGCGCCGCGGCGCTCGACGGCGGAACCGTCACCGGCCCAGTGTACATCACGCTCACTATCGGTATCGGCGTCGGTTTCGTTGGTTTCGGGGCGGCCGTCGCCAACCGGCTAGACCGGACCTGGGCTGATCTCGATTTGCGGCGACCCAGTCTCCGCGACGTTGGCTACGGCGTCGGCGGCGTCGTCGTCCTCATGGTCGCGCTGTTTGGCTTCAGTTACCTCATTCAGGCGCTCGGACTCGAAGCGGCTCGGAGCAGCGTCGAAGAGCTAGCCAACAGAGACCCGTCGTTCCTGCTTGTGATGGTGCCGCTGGCGTTTCTCACTATCGCGCCGAGCGAGGAGTTCATCTACCGAAACATCATCCAGAAGTACCTCTACGACGATTTCAGTGATCTGCAGGCGATTATACTCACGAGCGCCGTCTTCGGCGTCGTCCACTTCGGACAGTACGCCGCTGGCACGCCGACACAGACCGCCCTCTCGCTGTTACTGGTGTTCGTCCTGTCGACGCTGCTGGGCCTGAGCTATCTCAAGACCGAGAACCTGCTCGTCCCCATCTTTATTCACGGGGCGTTCAACGCCATCCAGTTTCTCACATTGTACATCGAGATTACAGGGAATCTGGCAGTCTGAGCCGTCTGACTGCTGTCTGACGGGTATTTATGCGAACTACCGTTGTAGGCGATGGCATGGCTCGGCGGTTCACCATCGTCTGTGATGACGACCAAGCGCGGCTCATCGAAACGCTTGCGCGGCGCTACGGCATCACAGAGGAGGAAGTGCTTTCACAGTTGGTCGAGCTCGGACTCGAAGCCCGGGACGAACAGACCGTCTAAGCCGGGTTCTTCCGCGATAGTGAGCTGCCACAGATGGGACAGCGGTCGCGGTTCTCGTCGAACTCACGGCCGCAGCCGGCACACTGGAACAGCCAGTCCCGCTGTTCGGTGATACCGTCGCGGGCGATTACCTCGACGCTCACGTCGAGTTTCTCCGCGACGTTCTGCATCGCGTAGTCGTCTGTGACGAGTCGACTGTCGAGTTCGAACGCGGCCGCGATCAGCCGGATGTCGGTTTCCGAGAGTTCCGCGAGGTCACCGGTTTCGCTGGCAGCGCGCTCGATGCGCTCGACGGTGTTGTCCTCGGGAATGTGGAGGTGCATGCCCGAGCCTTCGAGGGCGTCGAAGCGATAGGCGGCCTCGTCTTCCAGTTCCTCTCTGACGAGCGGAATCGTTGCGATCTGCTCGTCGGTGTGATACTCGTTGATAAATGCCGAGGAGTCAAGAACGTACATCTAGCGTTTGACGATCATGTGGTCTTTCACCGCCTTGACCCGCTCAACCGGGACAAGCAGGCGGCCCTGGTCACTGTACTCGAAGTTCGTGTTGCGGAGCGACTCCGCAGGGTCAATAACGAGGTTGTGCAGCGCGCCCGACGAAAAGTCCATCGTGATGTTGTAGAGACTGCCGATCTCCGCGCCGTCAGTCCCCATCACGTCTTTCCCCGACAGGTTTTCTGCGAGTATTGCAGCCATACCCCCTTGTTCCGAACGAGGTTACATAAACGCCACGGGGATGTCCGACAGGTGAGCGGCGATGGGGACGGATGGATACCAGTATCGGCGGCCATGGTGCCGTCCTCGACCGTCCCACGCCCCGGAACATCTACAGCGAGCCACAACCCTATGCGAGAGGCGGCCGATGGGGACGTATGGACAGTAACAGGCGGCAGTTTCTCGGGGGCCTCGCGGCCGCCGTCATCGGTACCGTGGCAGGCTGTAGTGGCGACGGAACACCGTCACCGACAGCCACCGCCACAGAAGTGCCGACTCGAACCGCGACGGCAACTGAAACGGCGACACCGACTCCGACTGAGTCGCCGACACCGACTGCTACGGCCGCCCCGACCGAGACAGCGACGCCCACGCCGACCGGAACGCCGGTGGACGCCGACCAGGAAGTCGCCATCGCGCCGGGAAGCTTCAGTTTCGATCCGGAAACCTTCGAGGTCCCGGCCGGTAGCACCGTTCTGTGGGTCTGGAAGGCCGGCGGCCACAACGTCAAACCGACCGCGACGCCGGAAGACAGCGACTGGTCGGGGACGCCCGGCGACGATGGGACGACGTACAGTTCGGGCTACGAGTACGCCTATCGGTTCGAGGTCCCCGGCGAGTACGAGTACCACTGCGTCCCCCACCAGAGCGTCGGCATGACGGGGTCGTTCACTGTAACCGAGTGACGCCCGCTTAGCCCTACGTTCGGTCGCGCGCGTCTGATGACGACGAACTTAACTGCCACCGACGACTCGGTTCTGACAACTTCTGGAGCCATCTATGTCTGACACGGACCCCACCACAGCCACCGACGACACCCTGCGGACGCCCATCGTCGCCGTTTTGGGCCACGTCGACCACGGGAAGACGAGCCTGCTCGACAAGATCCGCGGTTCGGCCGTCACCGCCGGCGAATCGGGCGCGATTACGCAGCACATCGGCGCGACAGCCGTCCCGCTGGACGTGATTTCCGAAATCGCCGGTGACCTGGTCGACCCGACTGACTTCGACCTGCCCGGCCTGCTGTTCATCGACACACCGGGCCACCACTCCTTCTCGACGCTTCGCTCCCGGGGCGGCGCGCTCGCCGACATTGCCATCCTCGTCGTCGACGTCAACGACGGCTTCCAGCCACAGACGCTGGAGGCCATCGACATCCTCAAGCGAACCCAGACGCCGTTTATCGTCGCCGCGAACAAGATTGACACCGTCCCCGGCTGGAACCCCAACGAGGGACAGCCGGTCCAGCAGACGATGGACGCCCAGTCCGACCGCGTCCAGTCCGACCTCAACGAGAAGCTGTACGAGATCATCGGCGAACTCTCGGACAACGGCTTCTCGGCGGACATGTACTGGCGCGTCCAGAACTTCCAGGCTAACATCGGCGTCGTGCCGGTCTCGGCCGAAACCAGCGAGGGCATCCCCGACCTGCTGACGGTGATGATGGGGCTGTCCCAGCGGTACATGAAAGAGGAGATGGAGATCGACACCAGCGGTCCCGGTGTCGGGACCGTCCTCGAAGTGAAAGACACCCAGGGCTTCGGGACGACGCTCGACGCCATCATCTACGACGGGACCATCCGCAACGACGACACCATCGTGGTCGGCGGCCTTCAAGGGCCAATTGTCACTGACGTCCGCGCGCTGCTCCGGCCACGCCCGCTCGAAGAGATACGGACCGAACAGGAGTTCGAGCAGGTCGAGCAGGTCGCCGCCGCCGACGGCGTCAAGATCGCCGCGCCGGACCTCGGCGACGCGATGGCCGGTGCGCCGATCCGCGTCATCCGCGACCGCGACCGCAGCGAGGTCATCGCCGAGGTGGAGGAGGAACTCGCCGAGATCGAGGTGACGACCCAAGAAGAGGGGGTCGTCATCAAGGCCGACACGCTGGGCTCGCTGGAGGCGCTTTCAAGCACCCTCGAAGAGGAAGAGATCCCCGTCATGCGCGCCGAGGTCGGCGCGGTCGCACCGCGGGACGTGCGAGTCGCCGAAACGGCCGGCGAGCCGACCAATCAGGCGATTCTGGCGTTCAGCGTCGAGGTGCTCGACGACGCTCGGGACCTCGCCGAACAGGAGGACGTGGAGCTGTTCGAGGACGACGTCATCTACCAGCTCGTCGAGTCCTACGACGACCACGTCACCGCCATCGAGGAGGCCCAGCAGGAGCAGATTCTGGAGAACATCACCCGCCCGGCGAAGTTCCAGATTCTGCAGGACCACACCTTCCGCCAGTCCGACCCCGCCGTCGTCGGCGTCGAAATCCTCTCAGGTGAACTCCGTCGGAACGTCAACGTCGTCAGGTGGGAGAACGGCGAGGCAAACCGCGTCGGGACCCTCAAAACGATTCAGGACGAGGGCGAAGACGTCGACTCGGCTCGCGCCGGCGAGCGCATGGCCGTCTCCATTCAGGGGCCGACCGTCGGCCGCCAGGTCGAGGAAGGCGACGACCTCTGGGTCGAAATCCCCGAAAAGCACGCAAAGATTCTCGAACAGGAACTCAAGGAAGACATCTCCGTCGACGAGCGCGAGGCGCTGTCGATATATCTGGAGAAACACCGGAATCGCGACCCCTTCTGGGGCAAATAGGCGGTACTCGGTGCGCTGTTTGCGCGAGTAATAATATTTAATTAGGAGGCGTGTCTCCATACAGACACGAATGCCTGGGTCCCTGTCGATGCCTGACCTCGTGCTTGCCAGCATCGCCCTCTCGATGCTACTGGCGTCGCTCGGTGCCGTGGTTACTTCGCTTAGTTTCGTCACGGCGCTGAGTGCCGGCAGCCTCCCGGCGACCGGCTCCATCGGCTACGCGCTGTTCTACAATCCACCGGTCGCCAGCGGCGGTCGGGCTTGATATCAGCGACTACGCGTCACCACGACTGTTCTGCAGAAAACTGAGAGCAGCGACTGTTACTGCGCTGTCGGCGACGTGTCGTCGCCCATCACTTGCTTGACCTGCAGGGCGGCGGAGGCGGCGATGCCCTGCGCGAGGTCGTCGCGTTCGGCGTCGGAGATGCTCGCGCTCTCCGGGTCCTCGGGCGTGTAGTCGGCGCTGACAACCGATCCGACGGGCGGCTGGACCGCGATTGTGGCCCGCGGTCCAGTCGTGCTGTTGCTGATTTCCGAACCGACGACGAACTCGCCGGGCAGGAGTTCGCGGGTCCGGGCGGCGACGCTCGAGAGGTCCCGACGGAGCTCCTCACGCTGTTCCGCGGTCAGCGTCACTTCTTCCGTCTCCCCACCAAACGACGTATTACCGTACATGAACGTTCTCTGTCTCTATGGGGGGGAGGACTAAAAACCCAGGGTCGAACACAGTTCTGACCGGAACCGTCGGTGCAACGCCGCTTACACGACGGGGTGGCTCTCGCCGTAGGTGGCGAGCACGACGGCGCTGGCGTATTGGGCATCGTCAGTCGCCGACTCGACGTACACGTTCTCCTCGACGAACTCCCAATCCCGGAGGTCCCGGCCGGCGGCCAGTCCTTCGCGGATTTCCATCCGGACCGCGTCCTCGCTGGTGCCGTCGACCTCGTAGAAGATGCCCGGCCCGTCCTCGCTGCGGGCCCAGCCGATACCAGCGGCCACGCTCTCACCGGGCTCGGCTGTCGCCGAGGACTGGACGACCTCTAGCGCTTCGCCGGGCGGCCCCAGATCCGGTGCCGTCCCTGTCACCTCGATAGCCGGCTCGGTAGGAATGACCGACGAGAGCGAGATGAGGTTGTAGTTGTGGACGCCTGCCTCGGCGAGTGCCGCGTCGTACGCGGCCAGTGCGGTCGGGCCGGTCGCAGTCCCCCACACGACCCGGATGGTACTCATAGGCGATTCTCGACGGTCCGCGGGGTAAGGGGTTTCGCTTCGTTATGCCGGAACGAGTCTGTAGCACATTCCCGGTCGGTTCGGGTCGCCCTCGGCCGCACGCTCCGCGTAGTAGATGGCGTCGGCGGTCACCAGCGGAGCACTCGTCACATGGCCGCGGTTGTCGGTGGTCCAGGCCACTGCACCGGTGTCCCGCTCCAGCGCGTACAGTCGCCCGTCGTAGGACCCGACGAGGACGTGGTCTCGGGTGGCGACAACGCTCCCGATAATCCACCCGCCAGTGTCGTAGCGCCACTGCTCCTCGCCGCTTTCGAGGTCGAGCGCGTACACCCGGTCGTCGTGGCTGCCGACGTAGACGGTGCCGTCGTGGACCGCCGGCGCACACATCACGTCGGCGTCGGCCTCGAAGGTCCACTGCTCCGAGCCGTCGGTCACGTCGACGGCGGTGACCGTCTCGGCCCACGACGGCACGATGGCTGTCCCGTCAGCGACGGCGACGGGGGCTTTCACGTCGCCGCCGGTGTCGTATCGCCAGACTCGCTCTAAGCCCGGGAACGACCACGCGTAGCAGTAGCCATCGTTGGAGCCAAACAGCAGACGACCGTGTTCGCGGTCCAGCGCCACCGTCGAGTGCGGATGGTCGGCCGGCCGACTGTCCCGCCACTGCACGTCGCCGGTCGCGGCGTTCACCGCGACGACGCTCCCGCTCGGTGCGGCGTGTTCGACGGCGACGTACAGCGACCCGTTGTAGTAGGTCGGACTTGCGCCGATGGCATCACCGAGTTCCGTCCGCCAGCGCCGCTTTCCGGTTTCGAGGTCCAGCGCCGACAGCGCGCCGTCGTAGGCCCCGATGTAGACGGTGTCGTTGGCGATGGCCGGCGTGCCGTGGCTCCCGCGCGTCGCCTGCGTGATGGTCGTCGCCCACTGGACCTCGCCATCAGGTGCGATGGCCCGCACGCGGCCGGTATCGTCGGCCAGAATCAGGTCGCCAGTCGGTGCCAGCGCGGGACTCCCCTTTGCCGCGGTGTGGTCCCCGCGGTTGGCCGGGAGTTCCCAGGCCCGCTCGACAGCGTCCGGAACCGATACGTCCTGATACCCCTGGTTCAGGAGCCCCTGCCGGAACTGCGTGGCAGCGTGTTCGTCAAGCGCCGTCGACGCGAGCGGATTGAACTGTGACTGACACCCCGCGACCGACCCGACCGTCGTTGCCGCGAGCGTCCCCAAAAACGCCCGCCGCGTCCGTCCGCGCTCTGTCACGGGCGCTGATACCGGGCGGGGTGGCTTAAATCGCGTGGGGACGGGAGGCAGTCACGATAAGAACGGAAACGACCGAACACAGTTATCGCAGAATAGACAATGAGAATCGGTGCGGTTAGCATACCGCGGCCGAATGGCCGCGGTTTCCCCGGCCGCGAGCAGCGTGAGCGGCCGGCTTTTTCCCCCACGTTTTTCAAGGAGCCTTCCACAGCGCGCTCTACGAGCGCGCGAGGAAAGGCGACGCTAAAAAAGGTGGGTGGTTAGGCGAACGCGACGGGGACACTGCTGGCGTCGTCGTCGGCTTCGATTTTCTCGTAGGCGTCGTGGAGGTCGGACTGCTTGACCGTCGTCCGGCCGTCGCGGATGGCAAACATCCCGGCCTCTGTCGCCAGCGAGGCCAGTTCCGCGCCGGAGAGGCCGTCGGTCTCGGTGGCAAACGCGCCAAGGTCCACGTCGTCATCGAGGTTCATTTCCTGGGTGTGGATCTCGAGGATGCGCTCGCGGCCCTCGACGTCGGGGTTCGGGACTTCGATGAGGCGGTCGAAGCGGCCGGGGCGGAGGATGGCCCGGTCGAGCATGTCGAAGCGGTTCGTCGCGGCGATGATGCGGATCTCGCCGCGCTCGTCGAAGCCGTCCATCTCCGAAAGCAGTTGCATCATCGTCCGCTGGACCTCGGCGTCGCCGGAGGTCTTCGACTCCGTCCGCTTGGCCGCGATGGCGTCGATCTCGTCGATGAAGATGATAGCCGGTTCGCGCTCGGCGGCGAGCTCGAACAGGTCCCGGACCAGTCGCGCTCCCTCGCCGATGAACTTCCGGACCAGTTCGGAGCCGGCCATCTTGATGAACGTCGCGTCGGTCTCGTTGGCGACGGCCTTCGCCAACATCGTCTTCCCGGTGCCGGGCGAGCCGTGCAGCAGGACGCCGCTCGGCGGTTCGATACCGACCTCGCGGAACTGTTCGGCGTTGACAAGCGGCTCCTCGACGGCTTCCCGGACCTCGCGGATCTGTTCTTCGAGGCCGCCGATATCCGAGTAGGAGACGTCCGGCGAACCGTCGACCTGCATCGCCTGTGCGCGGGCGTCGGTCTCGGGGTCGAGGATCTGCTTGACGCCGAAGGAGTCGTTGATGGCGACGCGGTCGCCGGCCTCCAGGCCGTCACGGATGGATGGCGAGACTTCGGTCAGCACCTCCTGGTTGTTGCCGTGCTGTTTGACGACCACGCCGTCGTCGGTCAGCTCCTCGGCTGTGGCGATGTACAGCGAAGACGTCTTGAGCGTCTCGTTTTCCCGTTCAAGCTGGTCGACCTCGTCCGTGAGATCGTGCTGCCGGTCACGGGCGGCGTCCAGTTGCTCAGTCAGCTGTTCGTTGACCTGTACTATCTCTTTGAAATGTTCCCGGAGTGCCTCCAGACGCTCGTCAGGCGTCATATCGGGATCAAGTTCCAACCGTGGTCGTTCCGGAAGCGAGGGACTGCGCGACATTTGGATGGTCGGTACTATACGGTTGAGACACAAAGTGCCTTCGGGTCACAGGGGGTGAAACAGTTATCCGTGTCGAGACGGGGCTGTAGCGTTCGGTTAGACCGGTGGCTCGAACAGCCAGACAGGCACCGGATAGCTACTGGCCGCCCTACAGCAGCTCGGCGAACTCGTCGAGGTACTCGCTGTACGTCGAGAGGGCGGACTCGACGGGGTCAGGACTGGCCATGTCGACGCCGGCGTCGCGAAGCAGCTCCAGCGGGTACTGCCGCGACCCGCTCCGGAGGAAGTCGACGTACCGCTGGGCGGCGGGTTCGCCCTCATCGAGGATGCCGTCGACGAGTGCGACGGCCGCCGAAATCCCGGTCGCGTACTGGTAGACGTAGAACGCCCGGTAGAAGTGCGGGATGCGCATCCACTCGCGGGCGATGCGGTCGTCGAGTACCGCCGGCTCGTAGTAGTCGCCCTTGAGGTCCCGATAGAGGTCGTCCAGGCGGTCGGGGGTCAGCGGCTCGCCGGCCTCGGACATCTCGTGGGTGCGGTGCTCGAACTCGGCGAACATCGTCTGGCGGTACAGCGTCGACCGGAACCGCTCGAGGTACTCGTTGAGGATATGTCGGCGCAGGCGTTCGTCCTCGACGGTATCCAGCAGGTGGTGGGTCAGCAACGTCTCGTTGACGGTGCTCGCGACCTCGGCGACGAATATCTCGTAGCCGGAGTAGACGTAGGGCTGTTCCTCGCTGGTGTACTCCGAGTGCATCGAGTGGCCGAGTTCGTGGGCCAGCGTGTACATCGACTCCACGTCGTCCTGGTAGTTCATCAGGATGAACGGCTGGGAGTCGTAGGTCCCGCCGGAGTACGCGCCGGACTGCTTGTGCTCGGTCTCGTAGACGTCGACCCACCGCGAGTCCAGCCCGTCGGCGAGCCGGGACTGGTAGTCATCGCCCAGCGGCGCGACGGCCTCGGTGACGTACTCGCAGGCCTGTTCGTACTCGATTTCGGGGGATTCCTCCTGGACGAGCGGGACGTAGAGGTCCCACATCCGGAGTTCGTCGGCCCCGATTGACTGGCGCTTGAGGTCGGCATGGCGATGGAGCGTGTCGAGGTTATCGTGGACGGTGTCGACGAGCGTATCGTACACCTCGACGGGGACGTTCGGGCCGTCCAGTGCTGCCTCGCGAGCGGTGTCGTAGTCCCGGGCGTTGGCCATCTTCACGTCCGTTTTGACGGCGTTCTTGTAGGCCGTGCCGACCGCGTTTCGGACCGTCTCCCACTCGTCGTAGAACGCCCTGTAGACGCGCTGGCGGAACTCCCGGTCGGGGTGTTTCTGCAGCGTCGTGAAGTTGTTGAGCGTGATCGGCTGCTGGTCGCCGTCGGGGTCCTCGACGGTCGGGAACTCCATGTCGGCGTTGGCCAGCATGTTGTACACCTCGCCGGGCGCGCCGGTGACCTCACCGAGTTCCGCAAGGAGATTCTCGACCTCGGCCGAGCGAGTGTGGTCTTTCATCCGGAGCACGTCGTCGAAGTAATGCTCGTAGGGCTCCAGCCCCGGTTCCGCGTCGAGCATCGCCTCGATATCGTCGTAGTCCAAATCCTGCAGTTCCGGGTCGAGGAACGAGGCAGCCGAACTGGCCTCGGATGAGAGGGACTGCGAGCGGGCAGTCAGCGCCTGGTACGTGTCGTCTGTCGTGTCCTCGTCCCGGCGCATCCGGGCGTAGGCGGCGACGTTCGACACCGTCCGCATCAGTTCCTCGTAGGTCTCAAGGGTTTCTAACAGCGTCGCAGCGTCCTCGGTGGCCCGTCCTTCGTAGGCGGACAGGTCCTCGATCAGTTCCTCCGCCTCCTCGTAGGCGGCTTCCCAATCCTCGTCGCTGGCGTAGAGGGAGTCGAGGTCCCACTTGTACGCCTCGTCGATGTCGCTCCGTGCGGGTACCGAACTCATAGCCCGCTCTTGGGACGGGGCCGAAGTAAGCCTTCGTTTCAGCGACGAGGGACTACAGCCCGTCGGTTATGTGGTCGGCGACTCGCGCTGTCGTGCGGGCTTCGGTGCGTCGGTGTTCGAAGACCGCCCGTGCGTCCGCAGCGGCGTCCTCGTCCCGAGAAAAAGTCACATTCGGGTAACGGACGTCGGTCAGCACCAGTGGTTCGGGCGGGGCAGGCGGGACGCCGTCGGGGCCGCTGGCGGACTCCGGCGAGAGGATACGGTCGACCTTCGACAGCTGGGCGGAGCCGTCCGCGACAGCCGCCGCGAGCGAGACGAGCCGACGAACCAGCTGGCGGCAGAACCCGCCGGCCGTGAGCCGAACGACGAGGAACTGGCCGTCTCGCGTCCAGTCGATGTCCACCGTGCGCTCAGTGCCGGTGTCGTCGGACGTGAGATTGTGGAAGTCGTGGCTCCCGGCGAGTGCGTCGACGGCCTCGCCCCACCGCTCGTCGTTGACCGGTTCGCGTCCGAGTCGGTCTGCGTCCGTCGGCGCGTACAGGTAGTAGGTGTAGGTGCGTTCGGTGGCGTCGTGGGTCGCATGGAAGCCCTCGGAGACATCGACACTGGCCCACACACGGATGTCGTCCGGAAGTTCGCCGTTGAATGCCGCCGGTGAGAGCCACGCCGGCGCGTCGAAGGCGACTGTCTGTGCCCGCGCGGACACACCGGCGTCAGTCCGACCAGCGGCCGCGTAGCACTCGGGCAAGCCGTCGCCGCGCTCGCAGACGCCGAGGCGGACGAGCGCCGAGCGCAGTCGCCCCTCGACAGTGTCGACGTCGGGCTGGCGCTGGAACCCGTGATACGGTCGGCCGTCGTAGGCCACGCGATAGGCGCGCATACCGATTTGTCGACTGCGAGCCACTTGTCTCACCCGAATCTCAGTCGCTGGGAAGGATAGACGAACTTAGGCATGCTGAGAACAAAGGTGGGAGTATGTCCAACGCCGCCGCGGCGGATCACGACTTCCCCCGCCCGCCCGAAACGTTCACCGACAACGACGGGCGGACGGTGACAATCGAGGCCTATGACGGCGCCATCGACCCGCTGGTGGAGATGTATGTTGACTTCGGGCCCGACTCCCGGTCACAGGGCGTCCCACCCCGGACGGAAGCGGACATCCGCGACTGGCTGCCGAATCTCGTCGAAGACGGCCTGAACGTCGTCGCTTGGCACGAGGAGCAATCCGTCGGCCACGCCGTCCTCGTCCCCTATCAGGACACCTCGGAACTGGCGATTTTCGTCCATCCGGACTACCAGCACGCCGGGATCGGCTCACAACTCATCCGCGTGCTGCTTGGCTACGGCCAGGAGAACGGCCTCGAACGGGTCTGGCTCTCCGTCTCGAACACCAACCACGTCGCACGAGCGCTGTACGAGTCGGTCGGCTTCGAGACGATCGCCAAAGAGCGCGTGGAAATGGAGATGGAACGGGCGCTCTGACCGGGAAATTCACGAACAGCCGCACACAGCGATAAGTAGCGGCTACGCGAAGGCGGAGTTATGGACCCCCCTCGCATCCAGAGACACTGACCTGCACGGCGTGTGACACGGCAATCGAGGGCGTGGGCTACCTGCTGGCGACCGAGCGGGACGGCACTTATCACCGGCTGGTCGACGCGGTGATCTGTGGCGCCTATGGCTTCAACGACCTCGGAATGACCGGCTGTGCGCCCGAACTCGACGACGTGGTCGATCCGGGCCCGGACGATGCGCTTCTGCACGTTCGCCTGACCGACAGTGATCTCGAGGTCGTTAGCTCGAAGGAGTGAGGCCGCAAGTGCCTCGGCTGCACACGCACCCGCGGTACGGCCAGATGGCGATGACTCGCCAGTTCACTCGGTTTCGAGGCTGACTTCCCTGTCGGCCTCACCGGTCGTGTTCTCTGCCTCGCTGGTCGCTGAGAGCGATTCGGTCTCCAGCAGGCGGTCCAGCCGCCGCTCGAACTCGCTGTCTGTCAGTTCACCGCGGGCGTAGCGCTCTCGGAGGTGATCGACCGGGTCCACCGTCGGTTCCGTTGCGTTGGGTGCATCGGTTTCATCCTGGGCTGTCTCGTCTTCCGGGGACTCGATCATCGGTAGTTTCGAACCCAGAAGGGCGACGAGCGGGGCCAGAATGAACCAGCCGAGGATGATCGACACCGGTGCAATCGACCCGCCAAGGCCGGCCGCACCTGCGAGCATAGCAAGGCCCGTCGACAGTATCGCGATGGTCGCGACGAGCTTCCACCTCGGGAGGGCGATGGAGGGGAGCTGCATGTCGACTACTCGACACGGTGGTCGCAAAAAGCTACTGTCGCGGACCGATGGCTCGGTCGCGTTACTCCGCGAAGTCCTCGAACGTCGGCCGGTCGTGGTCGCCCGGGAACGCCGAGAGCGGGACGCTGATCTGCTCGCCGTCGTCCATCTCCTTGAGCGTCACCTCGTCGTTTTCGAGGTCCTGCTCGCCGACGATGACGACCGTCTCGGCGTTGATGCCGTCTGCGTAGCCCATCTGCGCGCCAAAGGAGCGGTCGGCGACGTCGCTCTCGACGACGTGGCCGCGCTCGCGCAGGTCGCGAGCGATGCGGGCCGCGGTCGGGCGCGTGTCGCCGACCTGCAGGACGTAGTAATCCGTCGATAGCTCCTCAGCGGGCCAGACGCCGGCGCGCTGGCAGAGCAACTGAAGGGTGGCGTGGCCGGGCGCGAAGCCGACGGCCGGCGTCGGCTGGCCGCCGAAGCCCTCGATGAGATCGTCGTAGCGGCCGCCGCCAAACACCGAGCGGGACACCTCGCCCGTCGAATCGAAGCACTCGAAGACGACGCCGGTGTAGTAGTCCAGCCCGCGCGCGGTCGTCAACGAGACGGTGAGGTGCTCGCGGACGCCGAAGTCCTCGGCGGCGTCGAGCACCGCCTGAAGATTGTCAGTCGCCGCGCGGACGTCCTCGGAGCCGGTGAGGTCCGCGAGCGTTTCGATTTCCTCGGCATCGATCTGCAGCATCTCGTCGAATTTGTCGGCCTGCCCGTAGTTGAGCCCCGCCTCGACGAGCGCGTCAAGGTAGTCGTCGTGGTCGACTTTCGCCCGCTTGTCGACTGCGCGAATCGCTTCGGGCACGTCCACGTCGGCCCCGAAGGACTCCAGCACGCCCGCGAGGATGTCCCGGTGGGAGACGCGGATTTCGAAATCCTCGGCGGTGAGCCCGAGGTCGGTGAGCATGTCCACGGCGACGGCCAGAATCTCGGCGTCGGCCGTCGGCTCCGCCGACCCGAAGATGTCGACGTTAGTCTGGTAGAACTCCCGGAACCGGCCCTGTTGGGGCTCCTCGTAGCGCCAGAACGGCCGCGTCGACACCCACTTGATTGGCTTCGAGAGTTCCTGTTGCTTGGCGACGAACATCCGTGCGACGGTCGGCGTCAGCTCCGGCGTGAGCGCGACCTCGCGCCCGCCCTTGTCCTCGAAGCTGTACAGTTCCTCGACGATCTCCTCGCCGCTCTTGTCGACGTACATCTCGGTCGGCTCGAGAGCCGGCGTGCCGATCTCCCGGAAGCCGTAGCGCTGTGCGACGTCTTCCAGCGTGTCCATGGCCCACCGCCGAGCCTGCATCTCCTCGGGGTAGAAATCACGAAAGCCCTTGACGGAGTCGTACATGTCCGCGTCTACAGCGAGGGCGCGCTTGAACCTGTTCGTTCACGCTGGCCGTGACCACCAAATCGCGCCCAGTAGAGACTCACTACGACAGGGGCTCGCTGCTGCTTTCGCCAGTAGTCCGTCCGTGACAGACCGGCGTGGCCGGCACGCGCTGGCGTCAAAAGGGTAGTGGCCGGCTACACGGGGAACGGTCCGTGTTAGAGAGGGGACAACAAAGACGCGGTCTATCGAGGGTGGCCCTATGGGATGGGCAAGGCATCGGTGGACGCCGCGCGGGGTGAGACAGTGACACAGCGATTCGAGACGGGGGTTCGAGCACTCGACCGGAAGCTCGACGGCGGCATTCCGACAGGGAGCCTCGTCACGCTGCTCGCCGAACCGGCGAGCCAGGCGGAGCTGTTTCTCTCCGAGTTCGTCGCCCAGCAGGAGACGGTGTATCTCTCCGGCGAACAGGCACCGACAACAGTCACGTCGGCGCTGCGGTCCCAGCGGGGGACGTACGACGATCTCGCAGTCAGTCAACTGGACCGCAAAGCCCCGATCAGCGACGCGCTCGCCCACGTCGAGGGAGTCACGGAGGAGTCGCTCCTCGTCGTCGATCCGGTCGAACCACTTGAGCGCGCCGACATGGGGGAGTTTCGGGCCTTCCTCGAAACGCTGCAATCCAGACTCACACAGACCGACAGCGTTGCGGTTCTGTACGCGCTCAAACACGGCTCCACGCCGTCACAGCGCCACCGGACAGAGTACACGAGCGACATCGTGTTCGATCTCGAAACGAAGCGAAACGACGACGCCATCGAAAACAGGCTCTTCGTCCCGAAGTTCCGCGGGGGCCGAGCGCTCACCGAACCGATATTCCTCGACCTCACCGACCGGATCAACGTGGACACCAGCCGGGACATCGCCTGATCCGACGAACGCACGCGCAGGACCGAACCGCTGACGGCTACCGCAGGCCCCGCACGCGTGACTGCGTGTGCTCGGGGAACACGTCGGTCACGGCACCCTCGCCGTAGCGCTCCCGCAGGAGCGCGCGGAGTTCGACCTCGTAGTCGGCCTTCGGAATCTCGGCGCTGGGGCCGCTCTCGACCACGAGTCGGTTTGCAGCCATCGCGTCGATAGCGCCGCGGCCGATACCCGCAAGCGGCGCGAGGTAGTCCACGCCGAAGCGGTCCTCGACGCTCTGGGCGAGCGGGCGCTCGATGGTCGGTACCCGGTCGTCGCGACGGGTGCCGTCGGCGACGGCATCGAGTGTGTCGATGTCGTCAGCCTCGGCGACCCAGTCGCCCCGGGCGACGGTTTCGACGGCGTGTTCGTGGACCTGCTGGATGCCGTTACGCGGGTAGCCGTCGTCGTGCATCTGCTCGACGGCGTCGTGGGCCACGTCCGGGTCTAGATCGACCGTCGCGTGGTCGAAGCCGACAGCCGACGCGCTCTCCCGAGCGGGGTCGGTGTCACGGACGCCGAAGGAGCCGCTGACGAGCGTTACGTTGTAAAAGGGGTCGAGCAAGAGCGCCGCCAGCGTCGAGTCCTTGCCCCCGCTGTACAACAGGGCACAGCGCATCTACCGGCGCTTAATGTCGAAGCTCTTGGAGTCGGGCGTCAGCTCCGAGAGGAGCTCCTTCATCTGGTCCTCGTCGATCCGGCCCTGCACGCGGCCGCTCTGGGCCAGCGCGACGACCTGCTGTTCGATCTGCTCCCCGACCTGCGGTTTCGACATCTTGACCGTGTTGAGCCGCTTGCGTGCGCCGTCGGTGAGGTTCTGCTTGAGGACTGCCTGCTTCTGGGCGTCGGCCTGCTGCTTGGCCGCCTCCTGCGCCTCGCCCTCGTCGCCCTGCTGTTCCTTGAGCTGCTCCATCTTCTGTTTCCGAAGTTCTTCGAGCTCCTCCTCGCTGGGGTCGCCACTCATAGTTGTATTAGAGTACTGGAGTCGGTCGGAAAACGATTTCGGAGCAGGAGCTACGGGCCGGCTGAAAAACAGCGAGAAAGGCGTCAGTTACGCGTAGCGTTCGAGCTCCGGACGGTCGAGTTCCGTCAGGAGGTCGCCTGCGGTGTCGTCGAGGAGGCTGCGGCCGTCACCGGTGACACGGCGGCCGTCGTTCTCGCTGGTCTCGACGTAGCCGGCGTCTTCGAGCTGCTGGAGCGCCGTCCGGATGATGTTGCCCGAGCCCTTGGTCTTGTGGTGGGGGCGGACGCGGTAGCGGGTCGTTCCCTGCTTCGAGGTGCCGTACTCGGAGCGGAGGGCGTTGACGCCGACGGGGCCGTCGACGGCGACCTTTCGGAGCAGGCTGGCCGCGCGTCGCGCCCAGAAGTCTTCCTGCTCGGGTGGGAGTTCGCGGTCGACGCCGGTCTTGGTGTACTCGGCCCAGTCCGGCGCTTCGATGTCGTCTTCGTCTGCGAGCGTCTCCGTAAGTGCCTCGATGAGTTCCTCGGGGGGAACGTCGTAGAGTGTAGCCATTGCAGATTTCTTTCCGTCGCCGTCATTTAAACGCGTCGTTCGCAGTCGGCGGGCGTGAACCGTTCACTCGCCCATAGGGCAGCGATGCTCTCTCCCGTCAGGAACTGTGAGTGTCACTCCTCGGACGCGGCCCGGTCGACACTGAGGGCGGCAGCGACGCCGCCGCCGATAACCGTCGGCAGCAGGTAGCTCCCGACGCGGTGGATCAGCACCGCAGAGGTGGCGAGGGCGGCCGAAATCGGGGCCGTCGAGACCAGCAGCGTCACGAGTACCGTCTCGATAGCGCCCGACCCACCGGGAAGCGGGACGACGCTGGCGATGCTCCCGACGGGAACGACAAGCAGGACGACTTCGACCGGGACTGGTGCCCCAACGGCGTACAGCGACGTCCACAGCGACGCCGACAGGCAGAGCCAGCCAAAGGCCGAGAGCCCGAAGGTCTGGAGGACTGTCCGCCGGTCCGTCGCGATGCGTTCGATGGCCGAAAAGAACCCCTCGATTCGTGTCTCGATGTTTTCGGCGGACGGCGGGGACCACCGGGGAACGACCTTCGACACCGCGGCGAGGGCGGGTGCGACACCGCGAACGACCGCCGCCTGAATGCGGTCCCGGTGTCGCCAGCCCAGGACGGCGGCGATGGGGATGCCGACCGCGAGCACCGCGACAGCACCGGCGGCAAACGCCAGGTTTCGGGTCAACTGGACCGCTCCGGCGGCGACGAACGTGAAGCCGACGATGGCATACCCGACCGACGGCAGGAAGTGGACCGTGTCGACGGTAGCAATAGCCGCCAGCCCGGTCTCGTACTCGGTGTCGGCGGCTGTCGATATCAACAGCGCGCTCACGGGCTCGCCGCCGGCCTGGCCGAAGGGCGTGACGTTGTTCGAGAACACGGCGGCGACGAACACGAGAACGGCTGTGTGTGGCGCAACCGGTGCGTCAAGCGCTCGGAGGACCGTCCACAGCGCCAGCCCCCACGAGACGAGCCAGAGCATGGCGATGCCCGCGACAGCGAGAAGCGCCCACGGGTCCGCCGTGGTGAGCGCATCCAGCGTCTCGTCGATGCCGACAAACCACACCAGCCCCCCAAGGACGGCCAGTGCTGCCGCGAACCCGACGACCGTCGCCATCCGGTTCCCATCCATGTGGATGGGATTGGCAGTCTCCGGTTTCAACCCACCGACCCTGTCCCGCCGACCGATACCCCGAGGGTTTTGCCCCGGGACACCGACGACCGGGTATGGACGAGCGGGCTGCACTCGCCGACCTCGCCGACCGACTTCCCGACGCGGGCGACGACTGCGCCGTCGTGGACGGCCAGGTCATCACGACGGATATGCTCCACGAGCGGACGGACTTCCCGACGGGGACGACCCGCTACACGGCGGGCTGGCGGGCCGTCGCCGCCTCGCTGTCGGATGTGGCCGCGATGGGGGCCGACGCGACAGCCGCGGTGGCCGCGTACGGCGCGCCGTCGTTCGAAGCGGACGAACTCGCGGCGTTCGTCGACGGCGCACAGGACGTGTGTCACGCGGTCGGCGCGGAGTACGTCGGCGGTGACCTGGACAGCCACGACGAGTTCACCGTCGCGACGACGGCCATCGGGGCGGCCGCGGACCCGATCCGGCGCTCGGGCGCGTCGCCCGGCGACGCGGTCTGTGTCACCGGCACGCTGGGCCGGTCAGCCGCCGCCCTCGAACTGTTCGACCGGGGCGACACCGACCGGGCGAACGAGCTGTTTCAGTTCGAACCCCGCGTACGTGCGGGTGTCGCGCTCCGACCGCACGCGACGGCGATGATGGATTCGAGCGACGGGCTGGCCCGCTCGCTGCACCAGTTAGCCGAGGCCAACGGCTGTGGCTTTGCTGTCGAAGAGCCGCTCCCGATAGACGCGCAAGTCGACGCGCTCGCGGAGACGCCACAGGAACGACGGGAGCTGGGCGTGTTCTTCGGCGAGGACTTCGAGCTGGTCTGTACGCTGCCCGAGTCCGACGTGTCCGAGGCCAGACAGGCCGTGTCGTGCCCGCTCCATCGGATAGGGTCAGTCACCGAGCGCGGCGTCACGCTCAACGGGGAGACGCTTCCGGACCGCGGGTACTCACACTGAGAACGGCCAGACCGCGACGCGAGCTAACGGTCAAATCGCACTTATCTCGAACGGAACCGGCGTGAAACAGGCCAGCCCCAGTAGGAACGTAAACAGGCCGAGCAGCGCCCGCCGTCGGTCCAGCGTCGTATCCACGGTCGGGCGGGCCGGACCGGCGTACGCGAGTCCGGTGGCGAACAGGCCCCAGAACACCCACAGGCCCCAGACGCCGAAACCGACCGGCGGCGGGTCGCGGGTGAAATACAGGTAGCCGGCGAGTGCGAACAGCGCTCCGGGAACGGCGGCGGCGACCGTCTCCTGGCGCTGCCCGACGATTGACCGAACGATGTGGCCGCCGTCGAGTTGCCCAACCGGGAGCAGGTTCAGGAACGTAAAGAACATCCCGGCCCAGCCGGCGAACACGATCGGGTGGACCGATTCGCCGGGGCCGACCTCGGTCCCGAGTCCCAGCGTGTTCACCAGGGCCTCCAGCGCCTGGAACAGCAGCGGATAATTGAACGTGATGATGACGCCGGTGTCGCTGTTTGCCACGCGTTCCGGCACCGTAATTGGGTCTATCGAGAGGCCGATGACCGTGACGATGGTCGTCGCGACGAGCCCAGCGAGCGGGCCAGCGACACCGATATCGAACAGCGCCGTCCGGTCGGGGATGCGTCCGCGAATGTTGATGACCGCCCCCATCGTTCCGAGAAACGACGGAAACGGGATGAAATACGGGAGCGTCACGTCGACACCGTGGTATCGGGCCGCGGCGTAGTGGCCCAGTTCGTGGATACCGAGCACGCCGAGCATCGCGACCACGAACGGCCAGGCCTCGAAAATCCGAAGCGGGTCCTCCGCGACCGGGATGTAGTACCAGGCGCTCGCGCCGACGTAGAGGGTCGACGCGATAGTCGCGAACAGGAGCCCGATGTTGAGCCACGGGATACCGCCAGTGTCCGTGTCGGCGGGCTCCGCGATCAGTGCGTACTGGTTCGGGCGCGCGTTCAACGCACCACCGGTGGCGGTCATCGAGTCATCGACCGCCGGACCGCCGACGACAGTAGTGCCACCGTTGCTCGTAGTGGCTGCTGTATCGCCGGATTCCGGGCCGAGTTCTTCGAGCCGAACGTCGTAGCCCCGCTGTCGAAACAGCGGTCTGAGTTGCTCGACAGCGGCGGCTGGTGGCACTAGCGGGTCGCCGAGATACTGGACAGTTCCATCCGTCCGCCGCATTGACGAGACGGAGAACACGCCGGCCAGTCGGTCAGGCGACGGCGGGTCCGCGGAGCCACTCATCAGCTACTCGTAAACGATGCGGGCACAAATACTCCGCGAACGATCACACAGCTATAGTAGCCGTTGAAAATCAATGCACACCTGATCGCACGATGGCAGTGCGATCAGTGTATAAATCGTTTCAATTGTTACTATAGCAGGTACTATCGTCCGAGAACTGTACGCGGGGACCGGTCGTCTACGCTGGCTCGATACGCCAGGTGGTCGCGCTCGTGTACGACCACTTCTCGACGTTGATCTCGGACGCGCTGTCCTTGAGCTTGACCATCAGGGCACCGATCTCTTTCGGGGAGAGACCGACTTCATCAGCGATGAACTTGCTCTTGAAATACATCTCGCCGTCACTTGCCTTCTCTGCGAGGAACGACTTCAGTCGCTCTTCTTTGGAGGGCTCTTCCTCGCCGGAGGGCGTTGCGGTAGCGCTCATCTTTGTCACCTCACTTCTTCGTAACCCCGCCGGGAGTATATAAAGGAAGGAACCTTCAGGTCACTTCGGTCACTTTCAGGACAAATCGAGCTAAAACGCATTTTTTACAACCGGTTCAGATTCTTTTAGACATTTCACAAAGCCTTCTTAGACCGTAAATCGACGCAAGTTTCGTGGTGTTTTGAGCGGTCTGTGAAAGAGAGATATCACCATCTGTAGCGCCAACAAGCGGCGCATTTCACCGTTAGTTTTCCAGAAGCGTCAGACACGCGTCAGCACGTCGGGCACGCGTCAGACGGACATTCTCGCGGGGACGCGACCGACAGCGATTGCAGTGGGTACCAGAAAGGGCCGACTAGAGAGACAGCAGTCAGTGGCCTTGACAACCCTTAAGAGTGCATCGCGGTTACGGCGGGCTAATGAAAGTCGTCGTCTCCATTGGCGGAAGCGTACTGGCCCCGGACCTCGACGCGGAACGGGTCGCCGACTACGCCGGCGCCATCCAATCGCTCGATGCACAGGGACACACGCTCGGGACCGTCGTCGGCGGCGGACCGACCGCACGCGATTACATCGGCACCGCCCGCGACCTCGGCGCAAACGAAATCGAGCTCGACCAGCTCGGTATCGCCGTCACGCGGCTGAACGGCCGGCTACTGATCGCCGCCCTGGACGACCGCGCCGCGCCGACACCCGCCGAGAGCTACGACGAGGGCCGGGAAGCCATCCGTCGCGGGGACATCCCTGTCCTCGGGGGCATCGTCGCCGCACAGACCACCGACGCCGTGGCGGCCGCCTTCGCGGAGTACGTGGGCGCGGACCTGCTCGTGTACGCGACGTCTGTCCCGGGCGTCTACGACGCCGACCCGAACGAAGACGACGACGCGACGCGGTTCGACGAACTCGGCGCGAGCGAACTCGTCGACGTGATTGCCGACATCGAGATGGACGCTGGCAGCAGCGCACCCGTCGACCTGCTGGCCGCGAAAATCATCCAGCGGTCCGGCATCCGGACGATAGTGCTCGACGGTACCGACCCCGAACACGTCGTGCGCGCGGTCGAAGATGGTGAGTTCGACGGGTCCGAGATTCTCCCGGAGGCATAGATGGCGGAAGACCCCTACGAGGTTGGCCGCGGCGGCGGCCGGGCGTTCTGGGCCGACTCCGTCGCCGACGCTATCGAAGCGCGCGACCCCGACGACCCAATCGTCATCAAGGGCGGCGTCTCCCCGTCGGGTGTTCCTCACATCGGCCACTTCAACGAGATCATGCGGGGCTACTACGTCGCCGAGGCCCTGCGGAACCGCGGCCACGAGGTCCGGCAGGTGTTCACCGCCGACGACAAAGACCGGCTTCGGGCGGTGCCCCGCCAGCTCGCCGACCTCGACTGGAACGTCGTCGGCCTCGGCGAGGTCGACGCCGGCGCGCTCGGGCGGAACCTCGGGAAACCGTACACCGACATCCCGGACCCCTTCGGCTGCTGTGACTCCTACGGCGCGCACTTCACGACACTCCTGCGAAAAAGCGCCGAGCTGGTCGGGGTGGACGTGGAGTTCGTCTCGAACACCGAGCTGTACGCCGACGGCGAGTTCGAACCCGTGACCCGCCGCGTGCTCGAACGCGCCGACCGGGCCCGCGACGTGCTCGCCGAATACCAGAACAAGGTCGGCGACGACTACGTCCCGTTCCTGCCCCAGTGCGAGGAGTGCGGCAAGCTCACCGAGGGCGTCACCGATGTCGACCTCGACGCCGGCGAAGTCGAATACGTCTGTGAGGACGTCGAAGCCGGCGACCAGACCATCGAGGGCTGTGGTCACGAGGGAACGGCGACGCTCCGGGACGGGAAACTCCCGTGGCGGTTCGAGTGGCCCGCCCAGTGGGAGATTCTGGGCGTCGACTTCGAGCCGTTCGGCAAGGACCACGCCGAGGGCTCCTGGCCCTCCGGCGAAGACGTCGCCGAGAACGTGCTGGACATCCAGCCGCCGGTCCCGATGGTGTACGAGTGGTTCACGCTCGACGGCGAACCGCTCTCCTCGTCCTCGGGCAACGTCATCACCGTCGACGAGGTGCTGGATATCCTCGAACCCGAGGTGTTCAAATACTTCTTCGTGAAGGACCCGCGGAAGCAGCGGGACTTCTCCGTCGAGAACGTCGACCAGCTCGTCGACGAGTTCGACCGGTTCGAGCGGCGGTACTTCGGAGAGGCCGAGGCCAGTGAGGACGACGCCGAACTTGCGGAGCAAGCCTATCCGATGGTCGTGGACGAACCGCGTGAACAGCGGGTTCGAATCCCCTACACGTTCGCCGCCGTCCTCGGGATGACCGACGACCCGGAACAGCGGGAGCAGATCGCCCGGAAAGAGGGCCACATCCCGGACGATGCGCCGGAGTGGGCCGTCGAACAAGCGCTCGCCCGCGTCGAGCGCGCCCAAGAGTGGGCCAGCCGCACTGACAACGAGTTCAACTACGAACTCAAGCGAACCGAGATTCCGGACGTGTCCTTCGACGACGAGACGGCGGCCGCGCTGGACGAGCTGGCCGATTTCATCGCCGAGGGCCACGATGGCGAGGCGATTCAGTCGGAGATATACGAGACGGCGAAGCGAAACGACATCGATATCGGCGAGTTCTTCTCGGCCGGCTACCAGCTCCTGTTCGACGACACCGAAGGCCCACAGCTCGGGACGTTCATCGCGAAACTGGACCAGGAGTTCGTTGTGGAACGGTTCCGCCGGAACGAGTAGTCCCGGGGTAGGCGGGTCCTACCCACCCGTAACAGGCTATTGAAACGGCGACTTCAGGGCGACTGTTCCTGCGTGTCGACCCGTTCGAACATCGGTCCGAGACGCTCGTCGTAGCAGTCCTGACAGACGTACACGTCGATGACGCCCGTCTCGCTGTGCGTGTGAATCATCGCGTGGACGGTAGCGTCGAAGGGGACCGTCTCACCACAGATACCGCAGGTTTCTGGCATTGTCCGGCACCGTCTTGCGATACGTTCCCACGATACATAGAACGGGTGGTTCGTCCATCCGCTCAGGTCGAACGGGGCGTCACTAGCACGGGGACATCGACAGTTCGGAGCAGTTGCGACGTGACGCTACCGAGCAGCTGGCGCTTCAGGTTCGAGCGCCCGTGTGACGCCATCACGACGAGGTCGATGTCCCGATCGGAGACGTACTCGCGGATGCCAGCGGCGACGCCATCGAGCGAGTCCGTCCGTTCCACGGCGGTTTCTACCGATACGTCCGAAGCCGCCGTTTCGAGGTCGTCGGCGGTTGCTGCGACGGCGTCATGCCCGTCCGCTTCCAGTCGTTCGATGAACGCCTCGTTCAGTCCGCCAGCGTTGAACGCTCCGCCGGCGGCCTGGATATCGACGACGTTGAGGACGTGTACTGTCGCGTCGTACCGGTCTGCTACCGCCGCGCCGTGTCGCGTCGCCGTGTTTGCGTTCTCGCTCCCGTCAGTTGTGACGAGGACTCGTGAGTAGTCGAATTCGCGCCTTTCCGCCTGTTTCTCCCCCGAAACGACGAGCACGGGCACCGCAGTTCGATGCAGGAGCTGTTCGGTGACGCCACCGAGGAGTCGCTTCCCGAGACCGGTCAGTCCCTGTCGACCGAGGACGATGAGCCCTGCGTCGGTTTCGCGGGCGTACTTGTCGATCTGTACGCTCGGTTTCCCCTCCAGAAGCTCCGTCGTGACGGGCTGGCCGATATCGGCGGCGAGCGACTCGATGTCAGCGAGGACGGACTCACCGTGTTCGCGGAGGCGTCCGCTCTCGCGGTCCGTTCGCGTGAGCCTGCGTGCTCGCTGGTCGACGACGTGAACCGCCTCGGCAGTCGCGTCGAAGTCCTTGGCCAGTGCGAGGCCGCGCCGTGCGGCTGCCGTGGATTCGTCGCTCCCGTCGACGGGAATGAGAACGCGGTCGTACATTGTGTGGTCGTTTGCAGCGCGGTCACTTCACCGTTGGCTGCTGGCGGTGTGTCCCAAACCAAACCCTCTTGCTTGGCTAAACCTAGTTTCGGGTAAATGGTGAGTACGCTGACGTGGGTCCTCGCGGGCCTTGTCGCTTACACCCTCCTCGCGATGGCGCTACGGACCCGCGGCGTTGTCCCCGAGTATATTCGTTTTAGCGGCCCGATTACGACGATTCACACGCAGAAGGGCAAAGCTGTCCTCGACTGGCTCGCACGGCCAAAGCGGTTCTGGCGGGCCTGGGGGAACCTTGGCGTCGGGTTCGGACTCGTGGTGATGGTCGGCTCCTTCCTCCTCGTTGCGCTCGGGGCCTACCAAGCGCTCGTCAACCCACAGCCCTCCGCACTGAACGAGCCGCGGAACGCGCTGGCGATTCCCGGCGTCAACGACTTCCTCCCGCTGTCGGTCGCACCCGAAATCGTGCTCGGGTTGTTGCTCGGCCTCGTCGTCCACGAGGGCGGCCACGGGCTCTTCTGTCGCGTCGAGGACATCGACATCGAGTCGATGGGGCTGGCCTTGCTGGCGATCATCCCCATCGGCGCGTTCGTCGAACCCGACGAAGACGAACTCCTGCGCTCCGACCGCGGCGCCCAGGCCCGGATGTACACGGCCGGCGTGACCAACAACTTCGCGCTCGCGATCATCACGCTCCTGTTGCTGTTCGGGCCGGTCGCCGGCGCTGTCGCTGTCGTCGACGGCGTGCCGGTCGGAAGTCCGATCAACGGAACCCCCGCCGCCGACGCGGGTATCGAGTCAGGCGACGTTATTACGGCGGTCAACGGCCAGTCGGTCGAGAACCAGCAGCAACTCGAATCGGTGCTCGTCGAAAGCGACGCACAGACTGTCGAAGTGGCCCGTAAGGATGCCGAAACAGTCACCGTCGAGCGGTCCGTCGTCGTCTCGGCGGCCCTCCAGAGCGCGCCGCTTGGAACCGGTGAGACGATTGTTTCGGTCAACGGGACTGCCGTGGCTACCAGCAGTGAGTTCGAACAGGCGGCTCGAAACCATCCCGTTGCGACAGTCGAAACTGAGTCCGGGGAGACGGTCACGACACCGCTCGGCGCATACGTCCTGGTCGCCGAGGACGGCCCGCTCGCCGGGGAAGGGGCACCGAGCGGCGAGGGCATGATAATCACCGAGGTCAACGGGGAGCGAACGCACAGCGGGACGGCGCTGATGCAGGCGCTTGAGGGCGGCGAACCCGGTGACCGGGTGTCGGTCACCGGCTACGTCGACGGTGCACGCGAGACCTACGAGGTGACGATGGCCGAGAGTGAGCAGGTCGACAACGGTATCATCGGCGTCAGCATCCAGCAGGGTATCAGCGGCATCCAGGTCAGTGACTTCGGCATCGACGCCTATCCCGCCGCCGCGTTCCTGGAATTCCTCGGCGGATCGCCTGACACCCCCACGTCAGTCTCCGAGTTCTCGTTCGCCCAGCGGATTTTCAGCACGCTCTTGCTCCCCTTTATCGGCGTCGCCGGCGGCTTCGGCTACAACTTCGCCGGCTTCACCGGCATCGCGACGAACTTCTACACCGTCCAGGGACCGCTCGGGGCGCTCGGAACGACGCCGGTGTTCCTGCTCGCGAACGTCCTGTTCTGGACTGGCTGGATCAATCTCGTCATCGGCCAGTTCAACCTCATCCCGACGTTCCCGCTCGACGGCGGCCACATCCTGCGGGCATCGACCGAGTCGTTCGTCTCGCGGCTCCCCGTCTCGGACGGGCGGCGGGTGACGACGGCCGTCTCCATCGCGATCACGGTGTCGATGATCGGCGGCCTCCTGTTGATGGTGTTCGGCCCGCGGCTCCTGACCTGAGACAGACAGGAATCGGTCTAACGTGGCTGGGGTTTCGTTACCCATTTACTCCCCGCCGCGAAAGCCCGGCGTATGTTCCTGCAGCTCCGTGCGGAGGTCGAGGACGCCCTCGCCGACGCACTCACAGCCCTCGACCTGCCGGCCGAGGACCTCGGTATCGAGGAACCACCGGAGGACGTCGACGCCGTGTTAGCGTCGAGCGTTGCCTTCCGGCTGGCCGGCGAGGTCGGTACTGCGCCGCCGAACGTCGCCGGCGACATCGCCGAGGCGATTGACACGGACGACCTCACCTACGTCAGTGCTGTGACGACACAAGGGCCGTACGTCAATTTCCTCCCGAGCGAGGCGTACTTCGCCGAGACCCTGCAGTCAGTCACGGAGAGCGAGTTCGGGCGGCTTCCCGACCGCGACACCAGCGTCGTCGTCGAGCACACCTCCGCGAACCCGACCGGCCCGGTCCACGTCGGGCGAGCACGAAACCCTATCATCGGTGACGCCGTCGCCCGCGTGCTCGATTACGCTGGCTACGACGTCGACCGCCACTACTACGTCAACGACGCCGGCCGCCAAATTGCCGTGTTCACCTGGGCCTACGAGACGTTCGACGAGTCCGACCTGCCCGAACCCGAGCGAGAGTCCCCGGAGTACGAGATGGTTCGGTACTACCGCAAGGGCAATACTGTCCTCGAAGAGGGCGACCCCGACGAAGTCGAGGCAGCGGAGGCCGAGGTCCAGTCGATTTTGCAGGGCCTCGAAGACGGCGACGAAGAGACGTACGAACGCGTCGCCGAGGTCGTCGACACTGTGCTGGGCGGAATGCAGAACACGCTCGGTCGCCTCCCTGCGGAGTTTGACGAGTTCGTCAAAGAGACGCGGTTCATGCGCAACGGCGACACGGACGACCTGGTCGACCGGCTGAAGGACCTCGACTGCGCCGTCTACGAGGAGGACGCCTGGCAGCTCGACCTGCCCGACTTCGAAAAGAACCTCGTGTTCCTGCGTTCCGACGGCACATCGTTGTACACCACCCGCGACCTGGCCCACCACGAGTGGAAGTTCGATACCTACGACCGCGCCGTCACGGTGCTGGGTGAGGACCACAAGCTCCAGGCCGACCAGCTCTCGGCGGCCCTGGAACTGCTGGACAACGACACCGACCAGCTCCGACAGGTGTTTTACTCCTGGGTGAACCTTCCCGAAGGCGGGATGAGCACGCGGGAGGGGACCGGCATCGACCTCGACGACCTGCTCGATGAAGCTATTGACCGCGCGCGCGAAGAGGTTGAGTCCCGACTGGACGACCGGACCCGCGGCGACCTCGACGCGGACGACATAGACCGTATCGCTCGTCAGGTCGGCATCGGCGCGGTGCGCTACGACATCGTCTCGAAACAGCCGACGAAGGGCATCACCTTCGAGTGGGACCGCGCGCTGGACTTCGAGGCCCAGTCCGCGCCGTACGTCCAGTACGTCCACGCGCGCTGCTGTGGCATCCTCGGCGACGTGGAGGCTGACATCCCAGCCGAACCCGACCTCGATCCACTGTCGGAACCGGAAGAGCGGGACCTGCTCCGCGAACTGGCCCGGTTCCCCGCCGTCATCGAGGCGGCCGCGGACGACCTGACGCCGCACACCGTCGCCACCTACACCCGCGACCTCGCCGAAACGTTCAACGCCTTCTACCGGGAGTGTCCGGTTCTCGACGCCGACGACGAGACCCGCGCCGCACGGCTGGCCCTCGTCGACGGGACCCGGACCACGATTGCGAACGCCCTCGACGCGCTGGGCGTCGAAGCGCCGACCTCGATGTAGGAGCGGTCTGCGTCGGGAATCCGATGTGACAGGCGCGATTGCCGCGAAAAGTCCGTCGAGCCGGCCTAATTCTGCAGGAACGCGTCGACTTCCGCCGCGATTAGTGCAGGTGCCTCGGCGGGGCCGCTGTGGCTGACCCCATCGAACTCGACGAATCGGCTGTGTGGGAGTGCGTCGTGAACGGCCCGGGCACTCTGCCGGAGGAAGTCCGGCCCGCCGGTGCCAGACAGAACGAGAGTCGGTGTGTCGACATCCAGACGGTCGGGGAGCCGGTACTGTTCGACGGATCGGTTCATCCGGACGACCTCCTCGGCGAGGGCCACGCAGTCGGGCCAGACGGGCCACTCCGCCAGCCAAGCGTCGAGGTCGTCGATACCGTCGGGGTGGAGGACCTGTTCGATGTAGCGTTTCACCGCTTCTTCTGGCTCCCCGTTCTGTACGAGCGATGCCATTCGGTCAGCGAGGTCAGCGTCGGCCCGGTACTCGGCGGGAAGTACCGCCGGTTCGTACGCGATGACAGCCTCGACTTCTGTAGCCGTCGCGGCCTCGATAGCGGTGAGCGCGCCGTAGGAGTGCCCGAACAGGATCGGGTCGCCGTCGACAGCGTCGGCAAGCGCCCGGACATATCGGACCTCACGATCCAGCACCTCGTCGGCGTTTGTTTCCGCCGGGGAGTCGAGACAGGTCCCGAACCCCGGACGCTGGGGGACGACAGCACCGTAGCCCTCGAACTCTGGGATAACCGGTCCCCAGTACTCCGTGGGGGCCATCCCGCCGTGCAGGAGGAGGAGTGGCTGGCCGTCGCCGTAGCGCTCGAACTCGACTCCGATCTCATCTGCGGATTGTGTCGGCTGCATACAACATACGGTCGAACGCAGTCGGGCTAAGCCGTTCTCTCAGTGATTGGGCCGTTTAAGTAGGGTGTCGAAAGCAGGACCGACAGCCACACCGATGCTCTGTTTCGACAGGCGCTTCAGCACTGGCAGCGAGCGATGCCGTACGGGGCTTATCGCAGAATTTCAGATCGATTGCGACTCATTGCCGCTCGTGTCGGTCGCGGCTGCGGTACCCGAAGCGACGATCACCCTCTCACTGCAGTACAACCACGGTCGTCGCCCGCTGTTTATTGGGACCGTGACGGGTGGCTCCGAGCAGGCCATCGAGCGGGCGTTCACTGATGCCCACGATATCGAGGAGTGGACACGCATCGGGACGGCCGGCGACACCCGTCGGTATCAGGCAGTGCCGGCACTGAGCTTCGAGGAGCAACTCGGTGGCCAAATCGACGACTTGGACGGACTCGAAGCACTCGCCACGGCAGACGCCATCATCGAACGGATAACCGTGACCGCAGACGGGTGGGAGCAACTGGGATGGTTCGCCGACCGAGCGGCGTTCACCGAGTTCGCCTCGTTCTGGCAGCGAAACGCGGACTTCGGACTTGAGCGGCTGACCCGGGATGCGGAGCCGAAGTCGCCCGGCAACGGGCTCACTGACCGACAACTGGAAGCGCTACGGACGGCGTACGAGATGGGGTATTTCGAGATTCCGCGGCGCACGTCGCTGGACGCCGTGGCCCAGGAACTGGACATCTCTGCGTCGTCGCTCTCGGAGCGACTGCGCCGGGCACAGACTCAACTCATTCAGGAAACGGTCGCGACGCTGTGGCCGCCGCTTCCGGAATGAGTCAGAGACAGCGAGATGCGGTCGGAGCGGCGGGCTGAGACCGGACCGGCTGGCGGGTACAGAGCCGTCAGTTGAAGAGTCCGAACACACCGCCGGAGTCCTCGTCGTCGTCGACATCGGAGTGATCCTCGGTGTCGTCGAGGAACCACTCGTCGTCGAGTATCGTCTCGATATCCGTTTCGGGGCTCTCGCCGCGGAAGAACACACCCTCCAGCGCCTCGGTCAGCCGCTGATAGGCGTCGGCAGCCGTGCTCTCGGGGGCGTTGAGCACGAGCGGTTCCTCTGTCGTCGCCTGCGGGTCGTCCGGAATGACCGCAAGCAGCGGGAACTCCATCTGCTCGGCGATGGCCGCGACGTCAGTGTGGCGGGTCGCGCGGTTGATGATCGAACCGAGAACGGTCCCGTCGATTCGGTTCGCTAGCTGGGCCGTTTTGACCGTATCGCCCACCGCAACGTCGTCGGGGGTCGTGACGAGGACGATTCCGTCGGCCAGCCCAAGCGGCACGGCGACTTCGTGGCTCAGTCCAGCCCCGGTATCGATCAACACCACGTCGTAGGCATTTCGGAGCGTCTTGATGACTTTCCTGAGCTTTGCGGGATCAGCGTCCGCGAACGCCTCCAGCGACTGTTCACCCGGAATCACCGTGAGTCCACCCGGCGCATCAGTC
Organism: Haloarcula hispanica ATCC 33960; assembly: GCF_000223905.1. NCBI lineage: Archaea > Methanobacteriati > Methanobacteriota > Halobacteria > Halobacteriales > Haloarculaceae > Haloarcula > Haloarcula hispanica. The sequence continues at coordinate 402,772 of NC_015948.1, read as the reverse complement.
AAAGCCTCACTCACGGCAGCCTCACCGGCCAGAATCTCGTGGAGGCTCTTTTCGGGCTCTACAGAGAGCATCGAGCCGAGGTTCGCCATCCCCAGATCCGCGTCGACGACGGCGACATCGTAGCCCATCTCCTGAAGCACAGCCCCGAGATTTACCGCGGTCGTCGTCTTTCCGACGCCGCCCTTGCCGCCCGCAATCGTACACACATACCCCGCCATAGTCTGATTGCTTGGGTACAATGCAGGCAGTCATATAAATGCGACTGTCATTTGTTGGATCGTGACGGGCCAGGCGACGTTCAGAATAGGTGGTTTCACGGCCAGTCAGGTATCTCGGTTGTCACGTCTGTCGTATCGGCCTCACGGCTTTGCCGCTTCGCTCCCTCCCTCCACGGCTCCCGATGGTCGCCGTTCCGGTGCGAGGGCCGCTCACTTCGTTCGCGCCCCTCGCTGTCAACAGGTTCTTACGCCACCTCGGCCAACATAGAGTAATGAGCGAGCAGCAGGAACAGGAACAATCTGACAAGCAGAAATACGAGTTCCGGAAGGTCATAGAGGAACTCAAAGGGTACCAGGGCTCGGGAACCCAACTCGTCTCTATCTACGTGCCCGAGGACAAGCTGATCAGCGATGTCGTCGCTCACGTCACCCAGGAGCACTCCGAAGCCTCGAACATCAAATCGAAGGACACCCGGACGGCGGTGCAGGACGCACTCACTTCAATCAAGGACCGCCTCCGGTACTACGACGTGCGACCTCCTGACAACGGGCTGGTCGTGTTCTCGGGTGCATTCGACACCGGCGGCGGTCGGACCGACATGGTAACGAAGGTACTCGAATCCCCGCCGGACCCCATCGAGTCGTTCCGTTATCACTGTGACTCGGAGTTCCTCACCGAGCCCCTGGAGCACATGCTGGCCGACAAAGGGCTGTTCGGCCTCATCGTGCTCGACCGACGCGAGGCCAACGTTGGCTGGCTGAAGGGCAAACGGGTCGAACCCGTCAAATCCGCCTCCTCGCTGGTCCCGGGCAAACAGCGAAAAGGTGGTCAGTCCGCCCAGCGTTTCGCCCGCCTCCGTCTCGAAGCCATCGACAACTTCTATCAGGAAGTCGCCGGCATGGCCAACGACCTGTTCGTCGCCGACCGCCACGAACTGGACGGCATCCTCGTCGGCGGGCCCTCACCGACGAAAGACGAGTTCCTCGACGGCGACTACCTCCACCACGAACTGCAGGACATGGTACTGGGGAAGTTCGACGTGGCCTACACCGACGAGTCAGGGCTGTACGACCTCGTGGACGCGGCCGATGACGTGCTGGCCGAACACGAGATGCTCCGTGACAAAGAGCTCATGGAGGACTTCTTCAAGCAGCTCCACAACGGGGACAAAGCCACCTACGGCTTCGACCAGACGCGCCAGAACCTCAACATGGGCGCGGTCGAACAGCTGCTCATCTCCGAGGACCTCCGGAAGGACGTGGTCGCCTACACCTGCGAGAACGGCCACGACGAATACGAACTCATCAACAGCAACGCGAGCACCGACGACCACGACTGTTCCCGCTGTGGCGCCACCGTCGACGCCGAGGACGGCGAGCGCGACGACGCCATCGACCACCTGATGGAACTGGCCGACCAGCGCGGCACCGAGACGGTGTTCATCTCGACGGACTTCGAGAAGGGCGAACAGCTGCTGACTGCTTTCGGCGGCGTCGCCGGCCTGCTGCGCTACTCGACGGGCGTCTAACGACCGTCGTTCGCACTTTCAGTTCTGTTATAACAACTGTTCCAGTTGCCGACGACGACGGCCGAGGTCGACGTGGGCCGCCTCCCCGTAGCTGGCGTCGAGGCGGTCCAGTACCAGTAGCGGGTCGACGCCCTCACGCTCGATTCGTTCCAGCAACGCAGTGATCTCCGCCCGGTGCATCGCCAGCGAATCGAGCAGCCCGACGAGCAACACCAGCGGGACCGCTGCGCCGTCGTTATCGGGGATGGAACTATCGAGACCAGTAAAGTCCGGGACAGCAGTGGGTGGCTCCGTCTCCGGTTCGAGAGTTAAACAGGACTGGCAGACGCTGGCCCCCGGTGCGTTCCCGGGGAGAAACTGCTGGAGATCGGCCGGGACTGGGAACGAAACGAGGTCGCCACCGCAGTCGGGACAGGACATACTCAAGCACGAACCTGAAAGCGCAAAAACGATACCGGTCAGGACGGACTCCCCGATCAGTCGTCAGCAGTGACCGCTTCGGGCTCTTCTTGTGCTTCCTCTTCGGCCGCGAGCGCGTCCTCTTCCTCTTCTTTCTTGGCTTTGATCTTCTTCATGCGGAAGATCTCTTCGCGCTCCTGCTCTTCGAGTTTCTGCTCGATGTACTCCTGGTTGTCGTAGAGATCGGGCAGGAGTTTGAATTCGAGGGCGTTGACACGCCGTTTCGTCGTCTCGATCTCTTCGAGCATCTTCTTCATCGCCGTCTCGACTTCGGCGGCGAGGATGATGTTCTCGAGCAGTTCCTCGTAGGCCTCGGCGGCCTCGTCGATGCGGGCCGAGGTTCCCATGACGCCGTAGCCGCGTTCGTCCAGTGACTTCCGGACCTTGCTGGACTCGATCTGCGGGACGACGACGCCCATGATGTTTTTCGACTGGGTCGTCAGTTCCGGGTGTTCTTTCAGTGCTGCGGCGGCCCCGCGGACGGCCACGTCGCCTTCCATCGCCCGGGCCATGTTGATCGCGCGCTGGGCCCGTTCGTAGGAACCGTCGAGGTCTTCACGGACGTCCTGAGCCTGGTCCAGAATGTCCATGAACTCCATGATGAGGCCGTCACGCTTCTTCTCCAGCGTGTCGTGCCCACGCTCGGACAGCTCGATGCGGTCCTCGATCTGCATCAGATTCTTGCGCGTGGGTTTGACGTCCTTAGCCATTACGGGTCTTTTTTCGACGTAGGCAGTTAACGGTTTCCAGTTATTTCGGTTCGAGCGCCGCCGCTTCCGGATCGACACCCAAAAAACGAAGTCGGCGAACGGCAGTCGTTAGTCGTCTGCAGGCGTTGCGCCGGTGCTGGTCGACTCCGCAGCACCGTCAAGCACGCCGTGGCTACGGAGCAGGATGATACCGAAGCCGACCTTGGCGACGAGGTCGATGACCATGAAGCCGGCCGTCTCGATCCCGATACCGACGAGGCCGAGTCCTTCACTGCCGACGAGCCACCAGACCGGGTAGACCAGCCACACGACCGTCACGAGGTTTCGCAGCGTCTTGAACGTGCTCCGCGTGTCGCTGGGCAGGTCTGCGACCCGACCGGACAGCGAGGCGAACAGGAAGTACAGCAGGACCAGCAGGAAGGCGGTGCTGATACCCCACCAGACCAGCCGTTCCGCGCCGGCCGACAGCACGCCGCTCCCTGCGCTTAGCGTCGCGACCACACCGGTACCGATCATCAGCACGTCAAGGCTGACGAGCGAGGCGATGGTGTTGCGGTCTGCCCCTGCAAGCAGTCCGAGGTCATACAGCAGTAACGGCGTCGTGAACAGCCAGTCGGTGTATCGCGCCCAGTAGATGGGGTGTTCCGACCCGCCGAACTCGATGAACGTCAGGCCGAACCCGAGTGCCATCGCGAGGTAATTCACGAACGCGATTGCCGTGATCAGTATTGTCGCGATGTAGAACTTCTGACGCCTGCTGTCGGTTTCACCCCAGCCACGCGCGATGAAGTATAGCATGCCGAGGAACATGCCCGCTGTACCTAACCACAGCCATATCGCTTCACTCCCTGGTTCTGGCATAGTGCACTCTAGTATAGGAGGTCAACGCTAAACAGTCGCGTACCCAAAATATATGGTAAAAATTGCGAAGAGCCGTGAGATATAGGGCCGTTGTCAGGCTTCGGCTTCGACAGTTTCGGCGGTCTCGTCCTCGCGGTAGTGCTCCTCGATGAGGTCCTCGTCGATGCGGTTCAGCGCATCCTTCGGGAGCATCGAGAGCAGGTCCCAGCCGAGTTCGAGCGTCTCGTCGATACTGCGGGCCGTGTCGGTCCCCTGATCGACGAACTCCTCCTCGAAGCGGTCGGCGAAGTCCAGGTACTTGTTGTCCAGTTCCGACAGCGCCTCGCGACCGACGATGTTCACGAGGTCGCGCAGGTCCTCACCTTCCGCGTACGCGGCGAAGATCTGGTCTTTCACGTCGGCGTGGTCGGCGCGAGTCAACCCCTCGCCGATACCGTCGTCCATCAGCCGCGACAGGCTGGGCAGAACGTTGATCGGCGGCTGGATGCCCTGGCTGTTGAGGTCGCGGTCGATGTAGATCTGGCCTTCGGTAATGTACCCGGTCAGGTCCGGAATCGGGTGCGTATCGTCGTCGCCCGGCATCGTCAGGATCGGGAGTTGAGTCACGGACCCCTCGCGACCCTCGATCCGACCGGCACGCTCGTAGAGCTGTGCCAGGTCAGTGTACATGTATCCGGGGTAGCCACGCCGGCCCGGGACCTCCTCACGCGCGGCACCGATCTCGCGCAGTGCCTCGCAGTAGTTGGTCATGTCCGTCAGGATGACCAGGACGTGGTAGTCCTTCTCGAAGGCAAGGTACTCGGCGGTGGTCAGCGCCAGCCGCGGCGTAATCGTCCGCTCGACGGCCGGGTCGTCCGCGAGGTTCATGAAGACGACGGAGCGTTCCAGCGCGCCGGTGCGCTCGAAGTCGTCCATGAACTCGTTTGCCTCTTCGGCCGTGATACCCATCGCGCCGAAGATGACAGCGAACTCTGACCCTTCGTCGTCTTCGCCGTCCTCCTCTTCCGGCACCGTCGCCTGTCGCGCGATCTGCAGCGCCAGGTCGTTGTGCGGCAGGCCGGAGGCTGAGAAGATCGGCAGTTTCTGGCCGCGGACGAGCGTGTTCATGCCGTCGATGGCCGAAACACCCGTCTGAATGAACTCTTCGGGGTACTCCCGGGAGTAGGGGTTGATCGCCTCGCCGACGATGTCGCGGCGTTCGTCGGGGACGATCTCGGGCCCACCGTCGATCGGCTGACCGGTCCCGTCCATGACCCGCCCGAGGAGGTCCTCGGTGACGGGCATCTTCATCGTCTCGCCGAGGAAGCGAACAGAGGCATCGCGGTCGATACCCTCGGTCCCCTCGAACACCTGGATGGCAACGTAGTCGCTCGCGGATTCGAGCACCTGGCCACGGCGGGTCTCGCCGTCGCTGAGCTCGATTTCGACGATGTCGTCGTAGCCGACCGGTTCGTCGGTTTCGACGAACACCAGCGGTCCGCTGATCTCCGTGATTGTCTGATACTCTTTCATTGTTAGTACAGCTCCCGCAGTTGAGACTCGATGTCGTCTTCGAGGTCGTCGATGTACTCGTTGTAGTCTTCCTGCACGCCGATACGGTTGAGCCGCGGCGCGGCGTCGATGTCGGTGATCTCCTCGACGGGGACACCGGCATCCAGCGCCTCGAAGGCCGCATCGTTGTACGTCTTGGCGGCGTCCATGATGCGGTAGGTCTTCTCGGGCTCACAGAACGTGTCCACGTCGTGGAAGGCGTTCTGCTGGAGCCACGCCTCGCGCAGGTAGCGGGCGATCTCGAGCGTCAGCTGCTGGTCTTCCGGCAGCGCGTCCTTCCCGACGAGCTGGACAATCTCCTGCAGTTCCGCTTCCTCGTCCAGCGTGTCGATGGCCCACTGGCGCGTCTCCGGCCAGTCGGCCCGGACGTTGTCCTCGAACCACGGATCGAGCTGGTCGCGATACAGCGAGTACGACTCGTTCCAGTTGATAGAGGGGAAGTGCCGGCGTTCGGCCAGGTCCGCGTCCAGCGCCCAGAACGTCTTGACGATACGCAGCGTGTTCTGGGTGACCGGCTCGGAGAAGTCCCCGCCAGGCGGCGAGACGGCCCCGATAACTGAGACAGAGCCCTCGGTCCCGTTGATGTTCTCGAAGTACCCGGCACGTTCGTAGAACTCGCTCAGGCGAGCGGAAAGGTACGCGGGGTACCCCTCCTCGCCCGGCATCTCCTCGAGTCGGGAGGAGATTTCGCGCATGGCCTCGGCCCACCGGGAGGTGGAGTCGGCCATCAGCGCCACGTCGTACCCCATGTCGCGGAAGTATTCCGCGATGGTAATCCCCGTGTACACGCAGGATTCACGCGCCGCGACGGGCATGTTCGACGTGTTGGCGATGAGGCAGGTCCGGTCCATCAGCGCGTTGCCGGTGGTCGGGTCCTCCAGTTCCGGGAAGTCCTCGATGACCTCGGTCATCTCGTTGCCACGCTCACCACAGCCGACGTAGACGACGATGTCCGCGTCGGCCCACTTGGCGAGCTGGTGCTGGGTGACCGTCTTCCCGGACCCGAACGGACCGGGAATGGCGGCCGTCCCGCCCTTCGCAATCGGGAACAGGCCGTCGAGTACGCGCTGGCCCGAGATGAGCGGTTCCGTCGGGGTCTCCTTGTCGACGGTCGGGCGCTGCTGGCGCACCGGCCACTCCTGGTGCATCTGGATCTCCTCGCCGCTGTCCAGTTCGACGACCGTCTCTTCGACGTTGAAGTTGCCCGATTCGATGGCGACGACCTCGCCACCCTCGGAGTCGGGCGGGACCATCACCTTGTGGTCGATACTCGGCGTCTCGGGGACGGTGCCGACGATGTCGCCGGCCTCGACCTCGTCGCCTTCCTCGACTTCAGGGGTGAACTCCCAGGTCTTCTCCAAGTCGATACCCGGCGCGTCGACACCGCGGTCGAGGAACGCCGACCCCATCTTCTCTTCGAGCACGTCGAGCGGGCGCTGGACACCATCGTAGATGGCGTCGAGCATGCCCGGCCCGAGGTCCACGGAGAGGGGCGAGCCCGTCCCTTCGACGGGTTCGCCGGGGGAGACACCGGAGGTCTCCTCGTACACCTGAATCGTGGTGATGTTTCCTTCGATCTCGATGACCTCGCCCATCAGCCCTTCCGAGCCGACGTAAACGACGGCGTTCATCCGGGCGTCGAGGTCCCGAGCCGTTACGACCGGTCCCGAGACGCTTTCGATAATGCCGTCCTCGCGGACGTCTGTGTCTGTTGCTTGACTCATGGTTAGTCCTCGTCCATCAGGTCGATACCGATGGCTCGCTTGATCTGTTCACGCAGTCCGCCGCTCCCAGTGCCGCCGCCGAGTGTGACCATCACCGGTTCGACACTCGTCTCCGCATCCTGCCTGACACCGCGTGAGAGATGCGACAGGTCGTCGTCGTGCATCACGACGATACCGACGTCGTCGTCGTCGAGCATCTCCTCGACGGCGTCGTCGAGCTGCTCGTCTTTCTCGTCAGCAGGCACGTCCGCGAACTTGCGGACGCCAGCCAGCCGAAAGCCCGTCGTGAACTCCGGGCTTCCGATGACAGCTATCTCCTGGCTCATAGTATCACCAGCTCCTGTTCGATCTCGTCGGGGCCGAGGCCGGCCTCGCGACCGCGGGCGATGGCCCGGATGTTGTCGACCTCGCGCTCCTTTTTGAGGATGTACGACAACACCGGACAGACCGACAGCGGATAGCGGTTCGAGAGCCGGTCGGCGTATTCGAGCAGCGCCGCGTCCAGCGCCCGCTCGAAGTCGATGAGGTTGTCGGCCTCCTCAAGCGCCGACAGCGCCTGATCGAGGTCGTCGCCGTACTTGCTCTCGCGAACGGCACTGACCAGTTGGTCGAGATTCGTCGACAGCTGTGCGACCTCCTGTGCGTCGAACAGCTGGCCGCCCTCGATGAAGTACTCCGAGGGGTCGAGGTCCGCGCCACTGCGGGCCAGCCGGAGCGCGTTCCGGAGGTTGCGGAAGTCGACTTCCGTCTCTAGGAACTCGACGTACAGCCCGGTCGGGCTGTCGATCTCCGGATTATCCGGCAAGCCGGACAGCAGTGTTTCGTAGAAGGCGCGGTCGAGCGCGTTCTCCAGGGGCACGAGGACGCCGCTTTCCTCGTACACGTCGAACGCCTCGGCCATCGTGTCACCGAAGATAGTGTCGTCGAGCTGCTCGACGACCTCCTCGATAGAACCGGCGTTCAGCAGGTCCTCGATACGCCGGTCGGTGAACTCGCCGGCCCGGATGAGGTCGTCCTCGACCTCGGTCCGCTCCGCGTCCGAGTAGAGCCCGCGAATGACGGTCTTGACGTTCCACACGTCGAATTTCCGCAGGTAACGGGCAATGTAGTCGTACAGCGCGCCCTCAGACCAGCGAAGCAGGTCGTCGAAGTGTTTCGCGAGGTTGCGGTTCAGCGCGTACTCGACGAGGTCGACGCCGTCGTACCGGGAGCCGAGCGCGTTCATTTCGGTCTCGTACTCCGTTTCCTCCATGAAGCGGGCGATTTCGCCCGTCCCCATGCGGACCAGTTTCCGGTAGTCGTCATCGTCGAACAGGGACGCACTTCGGGCACGAACCCGTGCGATGACGTACTCGTAGTTGCTTCCCTGGCCGCTCGTTCCCGTTCGCGAACTCATTGGTCTTCGAACAGGCGGTCGCTGATTGCTTTCAGGTTGTCCTCCCAGACGTCCTCCAGGATGGAATCGAACGTGTTGTTCACACGGACTCGTGACTCGCCGCTCTCGACGACAACGCCGCCGAGGCAGTCCCGCTCACCGGCGTACGTCGCGCCGTCGTAGTCATCGAGTACATCCTCGAGAAGCGACTGGTCCGACGCACGGCCGTACACCGACAGCTCGTCGCTGTCGTCGAATTCATCGACGGCGGCGTCAAGCAGTGCGCGTGTCAGTTCCTCTCGTCGGTCCCCTTCGAGGGCCGCAAGCGCGTCCTCTACGTCGCCGTGAACGTCTTCGAGGATGTCACGCCGGGCGTTGAGTCGAGCCTGTTTGGCCTCGAGCTTCGCGGAGGAGAGTCGCTGCTCTCGCTCCTGCTCGATGGTCCGCTCGACCTCGGCCTCGCGTTCCTCGTGGATCTGCTCGGCGTCGGCCTCGGCGTCGGCGATAATCTCCTCGGCACGTTCGTCGGCCGCGTCGCTAATCTCCTGAGCACGCGCGCGGGCCTCGTCGCGGATGTCCTCTACGACTGTTTGAAGGCTCATTATTGGAAAAGGGAGAGAGTGGTTAACCGAGGATGAAGACGACGACCAGCGCGAGAATGACGAGCGTTTCCGGCAGGACTGTCAGGATGAGCCCACGGCCGAACATGCTCTCGTCTTCTGCGATTGCGCCGACGGCGGCGGCCCCGATCCCACGTTCCGCGTATCCCGAACCGAGCGCAGCCAGCCCGACAGCGAGGGCTGCAGCAGCTTCTCCCGGGATAGCCGGAGCAGCGGCGCCACCTTCTTGCAGTACAGCGTTGACAACGAGTGCGATAGTTTCTATCATGTTGTTGAGATCCTCTCTGAGGTTGCTCGTGTCCGAACAGGCGTATGTGACTCCACGGACTTCATAAAGCTTCCCAAAACACTTCGTCAAGATGCTGTTCCGTGGGTTTAGCCGCGCTCTCAACCACGGTTGTCATCTGGTACCAGCCCCCGAGTACGCGACGGTAGGGCAGTAGCTACCGGAGTACCGACAAATATCGGAAGTAAGGTCGATAGCGGTCAGTCGTCAGTGGTGTAGGTCCGCTCGTAGCCGAACGGGTTGTACCGCTTGCCGCCGCCCTCGAAGAACTTGCCGAAGAACTCCACGTATTCGAGACGCACACCCTGTAGTCCGGCACTGGTGATACCCAGTACGAGGACGAGGAGGTGCCCCAGCACAAGGACGAGCAGTCCACCGACGAGACCAGCGATGCCCGAGTGCATCAGGCCTCCGAACATGACCTCTGTGACTTCGTGGCCGTGGTAGACGCCTTCCTCGAGGTAGTAGCTCGGTGCGTGACTGATACCGAAGTGCCACGCTCCGTCGTCCGTGACGAACACACCGAAGAACAGCAGATTGACCACGAAGGCCATCCCGGCCTTCGCCAGGAGTACTGCTGCCAGTCGCGTGTACGACAGCACGTTCACGAACACGTTGAGGAACTCGACGACTTCGATGGGGTCAGCGAGCGCCAGCAACACGAGGCCAGCGAAAAACACCAGCAACCACGCTGATATCGGGAACCCACCGACACTGAACAGGTCGATAGCCGGGAGCCCGGCGAAGCCGAGCGGGAACGGGTTCCCGGCAAAGATGCCTTCCTCAGCGGTGTAGAGGAAGTCCGGTGCCGAGCCCGCTGCGCCGGAGAACACCCAGGCCCAGAGGCCAAACAGCATCAGGAGCCAGGAGCCGCTCTCGGTGACGGCGTCCCAGAGGCCGTGGTTCAGGTTCTCGATGAAGTCGAACGTCCACCCCACAGCGAGGTGGAGCATCCCGGCCAGCAGGCTCAGCGTCAGCCACCCGATCGCGTACTCACCGTACGCCGGCTGCAGTCCCTTGTGGAACGGCGCCCCTTCGAACCCGAGGGCAGGCCACACGACGTTCGAGATTGTGTGCAGGCCGAAGATCTCGCCGTACAGCAGGCCAAACAGCATCGTGAATCCACCGGCCCACATTCCGACACCCCCGAGGCTTTTCAGCACATCGCTGTCAACCGCTGAGTACAGCCCGTAGCCGAGCGCGAGGTACAGCAGTCCATACCCGACGTCACCGATCATGAACCCGAAGAAGGCCGGGAACGTCAGGAAGAAGGCGACCGTCGGGTCGAACTCGCCGTACTTCGGCCGGTTGACGACCTCGACGAGGTCCTCGAACGGCTTGACGCCTTTCGGGTTGTCCTGAATGACTGGCGGCGCGTCGTCACCCATCGTGATGACGCCACCGTCAGCGACAGTTTCCTGCGGTTGGCGCTCGCTCTCCGGTTCGGGAGCATCGACGGAGCTTCCGACGGGTTCGCCGCCGTTGCCGCCTTCCCGCTCGACTTCTTCGTGGGACTCTGCGTGCCCCTCGCTGTCGTACTCGGCGATTTCGATCCTGTCGATGTCGACAGCGTCGCCGACAGTACTCGAAAGGGCCCGCTCGAACTCCTCGTAGCGCTCGTTCGGAATCCAGCCCTCGGCGATGAAGGCGTTTTCCGTCGTTGCGAAGGTGAGCGGCGCTTCGCCCTTCTGGGCCTCGATAGCCAGTTTCTCCTCGGCCGCGAGCAGGAACCCGGCGTGGTCGAGTCGGAGTTCGTTGAGTTCGTCCTCGACGGTCGAGAGCTTCGATTCGAGCTGCTGTTTCTCGTGTTCCAGCTCTTCGAGATACGCCGTCGGGTCGCCGTCGCCGTCGGGGATTTCGAGTCGGGAGAACGTCGCCCCGACGAGCGCGTCCTGCAGGGCGTCTTCGTCGGCCTGTGCGAACACGGCGACGATGCCGTCCTCGGTGAACAGTTCGAACGTCCCGACGTCGCTGTCTGCGAGGACAGCCTCGATCTCGTCGCTGTCGCCCTCGCCGACAACGACGGACAGCGAGTCGTAGCCACGGAGCAGGTCGAGGTCGATGCCGAGCGTGACGAACGGCGCCATCGTGTTGATACGGTCCTCGACGGCCCGGAGTTCGTCACGGACCTCGTCGCGTCGGTCGTCGAGTTCGTTGACCTCGGTTCGGACTGTTTCGAGTTGGTCCTCGATCGCGTCGTCTGTGACGACCCGCGTCGGACCGGCGTCCTCCTCGCTGACACCCAGAATGGACTGCAGCGAGCGAACCGTGACGAGCTTGTCCGAGACCTCGTTGGTTCCGTCGAGCGAGTTCCCGGGTTCGAATCCGTCCCAGGAGCCGTCATACTCGGTGACGTGGAGCATATCGAGGTCGTGGACGGCCTCAATAGTCTGCTCCATCGCGCGTTTCGACCCCGTCACCGAGACGCGGCACATCTTCTCAGGTCTGAGCATGCACCGCCTCCTCGAACAGGTCTGTGACGTATTCGACTACCTCGTCGATCTGTTCACTGGCCTGCTGTTCGAGGTCGTCGCGAGCGCTCTCACCGTCTTCGATGATCTGCTCGCGCTCGGCCTCGATCTCTTCGCGAGCCGCTTCGAGACGGTCTTCGGCGGCCGCCTCGGCCTCTTCCCGCGCGGATTCGCGGATCTCCTCGGCCTCCTCGCGAGCCTCCGAGATGCGGTCTTCGCGGTCTTGTTCGGCCTCTGCGACGATCTCGTCGGCCTCCTGCTCGGCCTCCTGTATCCTGTCAAGAACTTCTGGCCGTGGCATTCTCTAATCATGTGAGCGTTGCCAGAGCGGCTATTTGGTAGTTGCGAAGTTTCCCCGTGTGATAGAGCGGCCAAAATCCGGGGAATTATGACCGCCAAGTCCTAAGCTGGCAGTAATGGGAGTCCTCGAGAACAAGGCCCGCGCGCGGACGTTTTACAAGTATCTCTCGAAGGTGTACGACCAGATCAACCCCTTCATCTGGGACGAGCGGATGCGCGACGAGGCGATTGCGATGCTCGATCTTTCGCCCGACGACAAGGTCCTCGATGTCGGCTGTGGCACCGGCTTCGCCACCGAGGGGCTGCTCGAACACGTCGATACGGTGTACGGGCTCGACCAGAGCCCCCACCAGCTCTCGAAAGCGTTCGAGAAGTTCGGCAAGTTCGGCGACGTGCGCTATCATCTCGGTGACGCCGAGCGACTCCCGTTCAAGGACGACAGTTTCGATGCGGTGTGGTCCTCGGGGTCCATCGAGTACTGGCCCAACCCCGTCGACGCGCTTGCGGAGTGTCGCCGACTGACCAAACCCGGTGGCAAGGTCCTCATCGTCGGCCCCGACTACCCGAACTCGACTGTCTTCCAGAAGATGGCCGACGCCATCATGCTGTTTTACGACGAAGAGGAAGCCGACCGGATGTTCACTGAGGCCGGATTCGAGGAGTTCGAACACCACATCCAGCAGTCCCGACCAGGTAGTCCGCGAGCGATTACGACGATTGCAGAAGTACCCGAGTAAGCCCTTCAGCCACGAGCAAAGCGAGTAGCCGCTTTTTCGCCCACGTTTTTGCGGTGAGCGGTAACCGGAGGTTACCCGAGCCGGAAAAAGGTGGTCCGGCAGTCCCGACCAGGTAGTCCGCGAGCGATTACGACGATTGCAGAAGTACCAGAGTAACAGCGACCATAGAGCCGCTTTCTTCCGTGCTACGCCGATCCACTGACGGGAACCCGTACTCGGTCGCCGTCCTGTGTGGTGACGGTAACCGTGTACTCTCCACGGGGTTCGACAGTCCAGAGAGAGCCGTCTGTACCGGTCGTCCCGATCCGTTTACCGTTTATCCTGACAGTCGCATCCGCCGTGGATCCCGTACTGTTGTCGCTGACCGTGACGAGCAGCGGTCCGGACTCGAAGGACTGCTCGACTCGGACGCGAACTGACTGGTTCACGTTCGTCGCTACTTCCGACCGGTCGACTGTCGTCAGTTCGAGGTGCTGGGTTTCGTAGAAGACATTCGTCGTGCCGCCGTCGAGATAGGCCGTTAGCTGTCCGTTCGAGTGATCGGCCTGAATCTGGTAGATGGCACTCCGGCCGTACGTCTGGACGGACGGGTACTGTTCGCTGTAGAGCCACGGGTAGAGAGTCTCCGCCCGCGTGTTGACCGCACGGAGGGAGTCGTTGGTCCGGGCGAACTGGTCGATTGCCGTCTGTTCGCGGTCCTGTCCGAGATACGTCTCACGCGTGTACCGACCGTCTGCGACCGTCGACAGCATGTACCCCTCGGACGAAACCTCGACGTATACCGTGTTCGGCTCGGTATTACCGGCGGTTTCAGCGCTGATACGCTGACTAATCGGGCCACGGGACGTCTTGAGCACGCCCCTGTTGTTTTCCAGCCGGAAGCGCTGGTTCGGTGACAGTGAGTAGTCCGGTGCGGTACCAGCGGTCGCCCGAATCCGGTCGAGTCGGGTGGCCAGTTGACGTGACTCTGCGTCGAGCAGCGCCCGCTGTCGCAGGAACTCCCTAGCGGTTATCGCACCGTTTGCGTACTGCTGGATCGCGATCTGATTCCGTTGTTCCAGACTCGTTCGCTTGCTTTCGATATTGGTCAATGTCTCGTCGACGAGGCGGTCGCGGGCGGCCTCGCTGTCCTGCTGGAAGAACTTCCGTTCGAACGTCGTCGTCGCGTAGTCGCTCCGCAGGTCACTGGATCCGGCTGCAACCGCGACGCCGACATCGATCGACGATTGGTTGTACGTCGTCGACCTGACGTCGCTGGCCGGGATAGTGAGATGGTTCGTCGTGTTGTCGACAACCGTGATCTGTGGCAACTGATCGCTGCCGTCAGCGGTCTGGGCCGGCGAGGCGAACCCAGTCACTGGGGCAGCCACGGAGACGACCATGAGGAGGATCACACCGACTGCGGGGAGGGGACGCATCAGCATCGAATACTCGCCCACCGTACAAAAATCTCCCCATTCTCCATGTATCAATAATGACCTGAGAAGCCACGAGACCTTTCAAAGCGTCCGCTGACGTTTTATTCTCGGATGGAAAGGGTTTTGCCCCCAGAACGTTCATCGGTGAACGAGAATGACCCCGCGGGTATCAGGTGCCCTCCTCCTCCTTGTCCTGTTTGCCCTGTTGGCGACCCCGCCGCTTGCGACAGCGGCGGCAACAGATACCGTCCCCGCCCAGCAGACGACCGGGACGCCGACACCGGTCGCGGAGAACACGACGTTCGCTCTCCAGATCCAATCGAACGGCGATGCCAAGTGGACGATAACAGACACCTACGCGCTCGACGAATCCGAAACTGAGTGGTTTAGGAACACCGGTGAGCAGTTCGCCAGCGAGGACACCGAGGCAGTGTGGCTGCCGTCGTTCCGGGAAGCGAGCGACGAGGCCAGTGCCGTCACCGGCCGCGAGATGGAGATTACCGACGTCGACCGTCGGTACGAGGTGTCAGACCGCAAGGGGCAACTGATCCTCGAGTTTACGTGGACGAACTTCGCAGTCGTCACCGGCGAGAACATCGTCGTCGGGGACGCGTTCAATTCAACGGACGGTACGTGGTTCGGGACGCTAACTGCGGACCAGCGACTCGTTATCTCGCCACCGCCTGAGTACGGGGTGGAGAGCGCCCCGAGCGCCGTCGACGACGGAAAGCTGGTTTTCGAAGGACGGCGGACGTTCGAGCCGGGGTACCTGTCCGTCGTGTACACTGGCGAACAACCGGATACCCAGACGCCGGCAGAAACCCCTGGATCGATGTTCGGCGGCGTCGACTCGACCTGGATCGGCGGGGTCGTGCTGATGGTGCTGCTCGTCGGGGCCGTCGGTTACATGTTCAAGACCGGATACACTGACGCGCTGCCATCGGTTGCTGCCGGGACCGACGACGACGGAGACGACAGTACCGGGACGGCAGCCCCGGTGAGCGACACCACAGCCTCGGACGACGTCGACGTCGAACTGCTGAGCGACGAGGAACGCGTCGAACGGCTCCTGGAAGAAAACGGCGGACGGATGAAGCAGGCTCGCATCGTCTCCGAGACCGGGTGGTCGAACGCGAAGGTGTCGCAGTTGCTCTCAGCGATGGACGAGGAGGGCCGCATCGACAAACTCCGTATCGGTCGGGAGAACCTCATTTCGTTCCCGGACGAAGAGATCACCGACTTCGACGAGTAACTGTCCGGACTATTTGACTGTAAACGAGCCGGGCGTGGTTTCTGGTTCGAAAACGTTTATTCGCTGTCCGGTCGGACGTCTCAGCATGAAAATCCTTGTCACGGTGAAGGAGGTGGCAGCCGTCGACGACGAGTTCGAGATCGACGGACTCGCTATCGACGACCGGTACGTCACAGCCGACCTCAACGAGTGGGACGAGTACGCTGTCGAAGCGGCCGTCCAGATAAAGGAGGCCCACGACGACGTCGAGGTCGTCACCGCCACTATCGGCCCGTCCGAGACGGACGAAACGATCCGGCAAGCGCTGGCGAAAGGGGCCGACCGGGCGATCCGTGTCTGGGACGACGCACTCGATGACGCCGGCCTGCTGGACCCCGAAACGAAGGCCCAAGTGCTGGCCGCCGTCGCTGCCGAGGAAGACCCCGATCTGGTGCTGACCGGCGTCCAGTCCGCCGACGACGGGTTCGGGGCGACCGGCGTCACGCTGGCCGACAAACTCGACATGGAGTGGGGCGCTGTCGTCAACGACCTCGACCTCGATCTGGAGGCAGGTGTCGCGAGCGTCCACCGGGAACTGGAAGGCGGCGTCGAGGAACTCACCGACATCGAGATTCCGGCCGTCCTGACGATACAGACCGGGATCAACGACCCACGCTACGCGAGCCTTCGGGGCATCCGGCAGGCCCAGAGCAAGGAGCTCGCGGAGTACAGCCTGGCGGATATCGGCCTCGACGCGGCCGGGATCGAGAGCCCGCTGGAACAGACCTCGCTATACGAGCCTGAAACCGAGGGCGAGGCGACGGTGTTCGAGGGGAGTCCCGAAGAGACGGCGACCGAGTTGGCTGAACTGCTCGCGGAGAAGGGGGTGACCAGCTAATGTCGGTCCTCGCTATCGCCGAACACCGGCGTGGGGAGCTCCGACCGGTGAGCTTAGAACAGTTAGCAGCCGGTCGCGATCTCGCCGACGAACTCGGCGGCGAGCTACACACCGCCGTTATCGGCGGTGACGTCGAGGCGTTCGGGGCAGAGCTGAACCGCGAGGGCGTCGACACCGTCCACACCGTCGATATCGGCGAGGAGTTCAACCACGACGTGTACACGCAGGTCGTCACCCAACTGGCCACGGAGCTGGACCCGACCGTCCTCCTGATGCCCAACAGCGTCAACGGCCTCGATTACGCGCCGGCAGTCGCCAACCGGCTGGACCGGCCGCTCGTGACCGACGTAGTCGACATCGACGCCGAGGACGGCCTCACTGCAACCAGAGAACTGTACGGCTCGAAAGCCGAAACGACAATCGACGTCCACGCCGACCAGGCGGCCGTGACCATCCGTCCGGCTGAGTGGCCGACCATCGAAGCGGACGGGGATGCTGCCATCGAGGCGTTCGACGCGACCATCGATGAGAGCGCCGTCAGGTCCACGGTAAAGGGCTTTGAGGAGGTCGGCGGTGGCGATATCGACATCACGGACGCGGACGTGCTGGTGTCCGTCGGCCGCGGTATCGAGGAAGAGGAGAATCTGGATATCATCCACGACCTCGCTGAGGCGCTGGACGCGACGGTGTCGGGTTCGCGGCCGCTCATCGATAACGGCTGGCTGGCGAAGGACCGCCAGGTCGGCCAGAGCGGGAAGGTCGTCACCCCGGACGTGTACATCGCCATCGGCATCTCTGGGGCCGTCCAGCACGTCGCCGGGATGAAGGGCTCGGACACGATTGTCGCCATCAACACCGACCCGAACGCACCGATCTTCGATATCGCCGACTACGGCATTCAGGACGACTTATTCGAGGTCGTCCCGGCACTTATCGAGCAGTTCCAGTAGCCACGATACACTGAATCGCGGGTGACAAGGTACTTTTTATGGTAGTCCTAAGGGAGCGGTAATGGAGTATCTCGAGCGCCGGCGGGACCGGGTCGAGGAGCGGTTGGAGGCTGTCCTCGACAGCGTGGAGCCGGACGAACTCGCAGACGAAGTGCGTCATGTGGCGCTTTCCGGGGGGAAGCGGGTGCGGCCGACGGTGACAGTGCTGGTGTGTGAGGCGCTGGGCGGGGAGCCGGCCGATGCTGTCGATTTCGCGGTCGGCATCGAGCTCGTCCACAACGCCTCGCTGGTCATCGACGACATCATCGACGAGTCAGAACTCCGGCGGGGGTCCCCGGCTGCCTGGGAAGCCTTCGGCCACGGCCCGGCCATCATCGCCTCCGATGGCCTGCTCGGCGAAGCGTTCAATCTATTCTCGACGGACGAGCGCGCCATGCAGACCGTCTCCGAGTCGATGGTCGAACTGGGCGAGGGCGAGGCGATGGAACTGGTTGCGGAGCCCTCCAACGAGAAGGAGTACATGGAACTGGCTCGCCGGAAAACCGGGGCGCTGTTCCGCGCTGCGGCAGAGCTGGGAGCGATTGCCGCTGACTCGGACCCGTACACGGTTGAGGCGGTCGGTCAGTACGCTGAACGGGTTGGCGTAGCCTTCCAGATGCGCGACGACGTACTCGATGCGACGGCCGACGCCGAAACGCTGGGCAAGCCGGCCGGGACCGACGCGGAGATGGAGCGGCCGTCGCTGGTGGAAGTGACGGAACTGACGACCGAGGAGGCAAACGAGCGAGCGCGGGCCGAGTCCGACGCCGCGCTGGAGTCGCTGTCGACCATCGACGCCCCGGAGTCCCAGTCGATGGAGTACCTGCGGGACCTCGCGGAGTTCGTCGTCGTCCGCGAGCGGTGAGGACCGATCCGAACGGGAGGGCTTTTGCCCGCTGCTCGATTACGCCCGGCAATGACAGTTATCGGTATCGTCGGGCTGCCGGGCAGCGGGAAAAGCGAGGCAGCGAACGTCGCCGCCGAGATGGGCGTGCCGGTCGTGACGATGGGCGACGTCATCCGCGAGGAGTGCCGCGACCGCGGGCTTGACCCCGCGACAGACCACGGGACGGTCGCGAAGGCGCTCCGAGAGGAGAACGGCCCCGCCGCCATCGCCGAACGCTCGCTACCGATGATCGAGGTGGAACTCGAATCGAACGATACCGTCCTCGTCGACGGTATCCGGTCGGACGTAGAGGTCGAAGCGTTCGAATCGGCGTTCGGCGACACGTTCCTACTCGTCGAGGTAGACGCTCCGTTCGAACTGCGGGCCGACCGCCTCGACCTCCGTGGACGGGACACCTCGGCGGAGGACGGCGGCGAATCGCTCGAGGACCGCGACGCTCGCGAACTCGGCTTCGGAATGGGCGAGGCCATGGAGATGGCCGACCTGACCATCGAAAACACGGAGACGCTGGCCGCGTTCCAGCGGACTGTTCGTACACTGATTCGGGACGGTCCGGAGGCACTCGACCAATGAGCGCCGTCTACTCCGTCGACATCCGAATCGAAGTCCCCGTCAACGACACTGAAGTGACCGACCGGGTCGCTGACGCGGTCCGGAATCTCTTCCCTGAGGCTGACCCGACTCACCAGCAGGGTGCACTCGTCGCCGAAGTCCACACGATGGACGGGTTTTCCGAGCTGCTCCACCGGCGGGAAATCCTGGATACAGCCCGGTCGGTCTTCTTCGATAATCTAGAGGGCGACACCTTCGCGTTCGACGTGAAGAAGCAAGCGGCGTTCGAAGGCCGAATCAACTTCGCGGTCGGTGACCCCTCTGAACTGGGCGACATCCATGTGAACGTGACCGTCCACGAACCGACGGCCGAGGAGTACATCGACTACGTCGCGCCGCCGACCGAGGACGGCCAGCCGGTCTACGACGAGGAGACATGACGACGACCATCTGTTTCGACCTCGACGACACGGTCGTCCACTACCCGGAGCCGTACAAGAACATCATCCGCCGGACGGTCGAGGCCCACGGTATCGAGTACACGGACGAGCTACGGGCCGTTAGCAAGGACGTGTTTTACACGGCCTTTGAGGCGCTGGAGCCGGAGCCGTACCGGCAGTCGATGGCCGCCGTCGTCGAAGCGGCCGGGGCAGACGTGGACCTCGATGCACTGGTCGAGACGCTCAGAGAGACCGAATACGCATCGACGACCGTGCCCGAGGCGGCCCGGGATAGCCTGACCGCACTCGCTGCCGACAACCAGCTCGCGATTGTCACCAACGGCATCCGGGAGCGCCAGCTCGGCAAGCTCGACCACCACGGGCTGACCGACCTGTTCGACCGCTTCGTCGCCTCCTACGAGGTTGGCGCACACAAGCCGGACAGCGCACCGTTCGACCGGGTCCGAGAGGAACTGCCGGCCGACGAGTACGTGATGGTCGGCAACGAGTACGAAACCGACGTGGAAGGGGCCCGCAACGCCGGCTTCGTGCCGATTCACTACGAGTCGGGTGAGGACGGCGGGCCGGACCTCTGGGATTCTATCGACGCGCTGGTGTAGCACATACAACTGCCGGCACAGAACGCCGTGGGTATCAGAGGCGGTCAGCCGGCGGTTTCAGGCCAGAAGGGCGGTGAGGATGATGCCGGTGTTCCACGCCGTCACCACGACGCCCAGCAGCGCCAGTCCGAGCGGGACACCGATGGAGTACGGCCAGGAGACGTACTTCCAGATGGCGAAAAAGCCCACGAACACGGCGGCTTTCAGGCCAGTCAGCACCAGCAGTGCGTGCTGTTCCAGCAGTAGCTTGACGACCGGACTGAGCTCTGTCACGCCGGTAATGCTGTAGCCGACGAGCGTCGTGACGAGGTCGCCGACGCCGAAGAAGGCGACGGCAACCACCCACAGGGCGACGGCGGTGTTCGATGGGCCGGTGAGTCGGGCGGGCTGCCGCCAGTTCATAGCCCCCGCTACTGCTCCACAGCACTTCGTTAGTGGTAGCTTCAATGACAACTACAGTGGTAAGCTGCTCTTTCGACCGCTGGGCCTGTCGTACTGTGCTGAGCGCCGAGTCAGCGTAGAGAGACAGTGCGTCGGGGTGTTCCCGTCCGAAGTGAGCAGATACTGCGGGTAATCTCCTCTTTCCAAACGGGATTTCCTGAAGGAACAGCGACCGCGCTACCGCTGGGAGCACATGGACAAATTCAGAGCCCGCTCACGAATATCGCGAGCCACTCACCGAGTTCGCGGCGCTTGCTGACCCGGACCGACTCGACCCACTTCACCCACTGGAAGCCACGGCGGCCCGGTGCGACGAGTCGGAGCGGGTAGCCGTGCCCGTGGGCCAGGCGCTCGCCGTCGACGTGGGTGGCCAGCACGGCATCGCGAGCCTCCGACAGCGGGAGGCTCCACCGGTAGCCGGTCACCGAGCGGAACTGGACCCACGCCGCCGCGTCGTCGGGGTCAACGGCGTCGAGCAGGTCACCGACCCGAACGCCCTGCCACTCGTGGCCGGAGTACCAGCCGCTCGTACAGTCAAGTATCGCCGATTCGGTCGCGTCCGGCGAGAGTTCGTCGGCGGCGTAGCTGGTCTCCTGAGCGACTCGGCCGGCAACCGACAGCGACCAGTCGGCCGCGTCGACCGGGTCCGGGTCGTCGGCGACCCAACTGGTGACGGGGTACCGGTTGCCGTCGTCAGTCCCTTCCTCCCGCGAACCGGTGTACCGGCGGTCCGCGCCGGCCGAGTCGAGCGCGTCGTTGACTGGCCCCTGAACTCGCCAGAGGAGCGCGCCGGCAGTCACCAGCCCGGCGTACCGGAGGACGTCCCGGCGGCCGCCACGGGTGGCCTGTCTTGGAGAGTAGAACCGAGCACGGAGATGCACCAGTAGCAGTGGCGGGACCAGCAGGCCGAGCGCGACGTGCAGGTGAAACAGCCCCCACGGCCCGAGGTCGAGCGTGCCGCCGAATATCCACCAGACGCCGGTGCCGAGCGCGCCCAGCGCGACTGCCGCCAGGACGACCGAGAGGACGCGAGTCCCGGTCAGCCGCGACGGAGCGACGCGGTGGGAAACGCGGTGGAGCTTCACCGGCAGGAGGAGGATCAGCACGACGCCGGAGAGTGCGTGGATGTCGATTATCCACGCGCTGCTGGGGATGCCTGCGAAGATGGTGGCGACACCGGTGACAAGCAGCGTCGCCACTGCCGCGAACAGCCCCCAGTCGACCGCCCGTGGCGTGGGCGTCAGCCGGCGGATGGCCATGACAGCGGTTAGCACTGGAGCGGCTTATACTGCCGTGGCAGCGTGGCGGCGTCAGTACGACTGCCGCAGGACCGTCTCGCCGCTGGCGTTCCGGACGACGACAGTGTCGCCGTCGTTGTTCCAGACCGCCCCGTTCCGGCCCCAGTACCGTTCCGTGTCAGTGTCGGTTCCGCTTCCGGTGTAGAGGGTCACCGACGCGTTCGGGTCGAGGGTCAGGTCCGTGAACGCGTACTGGTGGCCGGCTTCGTCGCTGACTGTCCACCCGGAAAGGTCGAGAGCCGCGTCACCGGTGTTCGTGAGCGTAACGTACTCGTCGTTCAGGTTCTCGTTGTCGTTGCCCGTCGCATCGGGATGGATTTCCGCGATTTCGACGCCGCTGGCACTCTCGGTCCCGCCGTCGGCGATAGCCGTGTGGGTCACTGCGTCCGGGTCCGTACAGCGCCAGAGCCCGCGCCGGTCGGAGCGGGCAGCGTCCTCGGCCACGTAGAATCGGTCGGTGCGGGAGAATTCACTGTCGTATACCCTCGCATGACCAGTCTCGACGAGTCGGTAGTTGAACAGCGTCCCGTCGAGGACGACGTAGGCCAGCAGTCGGTCGTAGTAGCCGCGGCGGTCCAGATTCTGGTCGAACGCGAGCCCGACTGTCTCGCCCAGCAGTTGTTGCTTGGCGAGCGACGACGCGTTTGTGCCGGCCCTGCGGAGGCAGGACGCACCGGCGTCGGTCTCGGGGACGCCCTCGAACTCCGCGGGGTCGTTCTCTGTGTGGACTTCGGGCGTGTCGACACCGACCAGTCGGACCGTGTCACCAGTCCCGTTCTCGTAGGCGACCTGTATCGTATCGCCGTCGACGACAGCCGTGACGGTCACGGTGACAGCGGGCTCCGGAACGTCGACTGCTGACTGGCTGTCAACGGCGGTCCCCGCGGGCTGAGACGGAGAAGTAGTGAAGCCGCTGCAGCCGGCAGCGACCACGAGGACGACGACGAGACCGAACGCGAGCCGACGCATTGTCGAGATGTCGGTGGCCGGCGACACAAGGGTGCCGGTGTCGTCGGGCGGACTGTTATACGTCTGCCATGTCTGGGTTCCGGTAGGATGCTCGTCCCGCTACCAGTCAGAGATATCATGCGGACGCCGGTCAAAACGATCAGCCCCGACGCTCCGGTCATCGAGGCGGCTCAACGCCTCCGCGACGAGGATATCGGTTCACTCGTCGTCGAGGACGATGGCGGCTGTGTCGGCATCATCACGGAGAGCGACATCGTCGCCGTCACCGCAGCCGAGGGAGATACCAGAGCGCTGTCGGTCAGCGACGTAATGACCGAGACGCTGTTGACGGTCACGCCCGACGCGGACATCGAAACGGCCGTGGATCGGCTGCGGACGAACAACATCAAGAAACTGCCCGTCGTCGAGGACGGGTCTCTCGTCGGCATCGTCACGACGACCGACCTCTCGGACTATATCCCGCACCTCTCGCGGGCAAGGGGAGCGTTCGACGACCAGACCCAGCGAAAGCGGTTCACCCGGCCGGACACGCTGTACGAGAACGAGGACTGGACGTTCGAGAGCTACGGGACCGCCGACGGTATCGACGTGGGTGACCACGTCCAGTTCAGCAAGACGATATCCAAGGCCGATGTGGAGGCCTTCGCCGAGGCGAGCGGCGACACGAACAGACTCCACCTCGACGCGGCGTTCGCCGAGGGGACGCGCTTCGGCCGCCGGATCGCCCACGGAACGCTCGTTTCCGGAATTATCAGTGCAGCCCTGGCACGACTCCCCGGGCTGACAATCTACCTCTCCCAGGAACTGAGCTATCAGGGGCCCGTCGACATCGACGAGGAAGTCACGGCCCACTGCGAAGTCGTCGAGCGCATCAAGGACAACCGGTTCCGCCTGGCCACGGCCGTTGACGATTCAGAGGGGAACTGCGTCATCGAGGGCGACGCCGTCGTCATCTCCGACCCGATTCCGGACACAGCCTGAGCCGACAATCGGGCGCATCCTGTCACGTTCGAACGGGGCTGCTCGGACAGAACTCCCACCGCGTTTCATGTTTTGTGTTACCAAATAACAATTGTTAATAATCTGCTAGTAGATGTGTCTGTTATGGACGCTGTCGAACGGCCGACTTTCGAGACCAGCGCGGCGATGGAGGTGTATCAGCACGTCGAGCGACACGGGACGGCGGCACGGCACAGAGTCCGTGAGATGGTTGACCTCTCGCCGGAGGCGTTCGAGGAGGCACTGACACACCTCCTGTCGAAGGGGTACATCGAGGACGACGGCGGGACCCTGACGCTGGCGCTCGATGTCGGCTCGGTCGAGCAACACACCACAGACGGGCTGACGTACACGATTCGGCCGGCCCACAACGACGACTTCGAGGGGCTCGTCCAGACCATTCGGAACGTCTCCAGCGACGGCACGTACGTCGTCGCCGAGAGCGTCGCCGAGCAGTTGCTGTACGAGGACGCCGTCACGCGACACAACACGGTCGAATCGCGGGTGTTCTTCGTCGCCACAGTCGACGGGGAGGTCGTCGGCTGGTGTCACCTCGATATCCCGCAACTGGACAAGCTCCGCGAGACGGCCCAGCTCACCGTCGGCGTCAGGGAAGAGCAGCGTGGCCAGGGCATCGGCAGCCAGCTCATGCAACGCGGGCTGGACTGGGCGAAGGCCAACGGCTACCGGAAGCTGTACAACAGCGTGCCGGCGATCACGGAGAACGCGATGGTGTTCCTCGAAGACCACGGCTGGAACACCGAGGGTATCCGCCGGAACCACTACAGCATCGACGGCGAGCAGGTCGACGAGGTGATGATGGCCTACACGTTCGACTGACGGCGGACCACCGGTTTCTCACTACAGCAGGACGGCCAGCGCCAGCGCGATCCAGACGATTTTCAGCCCCGTGTTGACGACGATGACTTTCGAGCCGAACTCCCGGCCCCAGATGCCGAACTGGAAGGGAATCGAGCGCTTGAACGTCGAGACGGCAAAGGAGATGATGCCGCCGACGAGCATCGTCGCCACGGCGGTCCGGGCAGTGAAGGTTCCGTTCCGGATGAGCGGCGCGATGACCGTCGCCCCCGAGGTCGTATCGAGGGCGTAGGCGGCGATGACTGGGATGGCCGCGCCGGGCAAGCCGAGCAGCCCAGCGAACCCGTCGGCAGCGGCGGTGACGGAGGCCCCGTCGCTGCCAGCCAGCACCAGTAGTTCGTCGCCGTAGGCGACGAGCAGTGAGACGACAGCGTAGATGGCCGCCAGCCGCGGCAGGATATCGCGGACCTTCTCGGCTGTCGCGTCGAACGCCGTCCTGACGGCCGCCCGGCGGCTCTCCGGACGCTCGTCGAACACGTCGCCCGCGTCGTCGGCCGTCCCGCCGTCGGGGGCTGGGCCGGCACCGGCGGCCGACCGGCCGACGTTGGACGCGTCCAGCAGGACCGCGCCGGCGGCGATGCCGGTCAGCGTAATCGCCAGCGCGATGAGCCCCCGCGTGGCGACGTACAGCACCCCGACCCGAAAGCCAAGAATCGGGATGAGTATCGGGGCGTAGAACGTGATGATGTGCTGGGCGAAGCCGAAGAACGTGTTGATGGTGACGGCGATTATCGTCGCACGGTCGGACAGCACGCCCGACTCGCGGAAGTCGGCGAGCATCCCGTAGCCGGCGGTCGTCGACGCCGTCGTCGTCAGGATAGCGGTGCCGACCTCGTCCGGGAGGTTCGCCGGCGACGTGAGATAGCGCGAGACGACGGCGATTTTCTCGACCAAGCCGAACGCGACCGCCAGTTCCGCGAGGAACACGCCAAAGGAGAGGAAGAGCGTGATGCGGAGGACCCTGATAGCGACCTCTCCGAGGACACCGACGACCGGATGGCCAAGTACCGCGGCGACGAGCGACTGCACGCCCGAAAGTAGGAGTCTGGCCGGCAAATGCCCATCGGTAGCGACAGAATCGCGTCGAGCGAGCAATCGCGTCTGTGGCTTAGCACAGCCACTTCACCAAATCACACGAGCACGCGGACAGCACCGAACAGCACCACCACGCCCAGCACGTCACAGACGTTCGTGACGACGGGGATGACCACGTCGTCGGGGTCCAGTTCGAACCGGTAGGCGGCGTAGGTCGTCACCGTCGTCACGACGATAGCAAGCACCGCCAGCAGACTCCCGCTGACGAGCGCGACCAAAACGACCGTCCGGAGCGGGAGCGCAGTGCCGCCGATGACGGCCTGGAGGAGCCACGCACCGGCACCGACGAGCGGGAACAGCGTCACCGCGAGGGCAACGGTGGCGATTGCGTTGCCGGCGAGCCGGTCGTCAGTCGCCGCGAACGACAGGAGGCCGAGGTGAAACGCCGTCGAAAACCGCGCCGCGAGGATGCTGCCGAGGTTGCCCGCCATCCCGATGGTCACCGGGACGAGCACGAGCAACGACGGGTACTGCAGCAGCGTTCCCTCGAAGGTATCGAGCACGAGGCCGCTCCCGAGTTCGATAGCAGTGAGCACGACAAGGATGGGGAACATCGTCCGGACGATACCTGAAACCGACCACTGGGACGCGAACTCCGCCACTCAGCCACCCCCCAGTGCGAGGACGAGGCGGGTCGCGCCCAGCAGCGTCGCGATACCGACCACATCGCCCGTCGTCGTCACGACCGGGCCGGCCAGCGTGTCGGGATTGAGTCCGTGGCGGTAACCGACGAACACGACCGAGACGACGGCGATGGTCAACAGCAGTCCGGAGACGAAGCCCGCGATGAGCGCGATGGCGACGAGGGTCGTGAGCGGGGCCGACGGTCGACCGACCAGCGCGAGCAGGGCGACAGCCATCACCGCAGCGACGCCGCTGATGAGCACGCCGTTTGCCAGTGCCGCCGCGACGGCGGCGTTGATGCGGTCGTCGTCGAAGGAAAACCGAGGGTCGATAAGCCCCTGATGGAGTGCCGACCCCAGGCGTGCGCCGAGCGAGCCGTAGACGTTCCCCCGAGTGGCGAGCAGCGCCGGCACGAGCACGAGCAGCCCGGCGACGTCCTGTAGCTCCGCGTCCATACCGCCGAGGACGACGCCCGCGAAGAGGCCACCGACCGCACTGAGTGCCAGCACCGGGAGCGATTCCCGGTAGGCTTCGAGTGCCACCTCGCGGACAGTCATTGCAGGGCGAAGGGCGGCGAGCGAAAAAAAGCCCCCTGATAGCGCTGGCGCGCCCTCAACCGGTCGACTGCGCCCTGTCACGCCACGGCGGCGGTCCGACCGTCGTGTTGCCGACCGCGGTAAACCTGACAGTTCTGGTTACAGTGACTGGTTCGTCGCCGTCCGTGAGCGTCGTATACTCGGTCCGGTAGTGCCGGACAAGGCCCGACTGCGTGACGTGGGCGACGAGCGTCGCGTTCTCCCGGGACGCCCACGCTGTCGACGAGGTGTTCTCCCGTAGCCGGTCCCCTCTGATGACGTAGGTGGTCCCGTCTGACTGCTGGGGCTGCAAGGTCCGGGTGTGGAACGGGGCAACGGTCCGAGTGACGTCGGCGGCCGGACGGCCGTTCAACGCGGCGGCGTGAACCCAGTACCGCCACGTTCCGGCGTAGCTGTCCGGCGGGTCGTACTCGTTGTAGATCGTCTGGTTGTCGCGCACGAGTCGGCGGAGATACGTATCGCCGTCGGACCAGAACGACGCGGTCGCCGGCGGCCGACCGAGGAGCACCGGGGCGGCAGGGCCGCGGACAGTGACGTTGGCGAGGTGTGTCCGGTTCGCGTCCAGCACGACCTGGACTCGGAGGTGGGACCGCAACGACCCGTTTGCATATCTGACGGTCCGGTTCATCGTCAGCGTGTACCCGGTTCCGTTGAGACGGTCACCGTGTGCGGAACCGAGCAGAGATGGGCTGGTGACGCCCGTCGCCCCGACGCCGGCCGGATACGTGGTCGCGGAGTCGGTCGGCACCGGGGCGGGCGTCACCGGCGTCGCCGAGTCGTCGCCGCCGCTGAACCCGAACCCCCCACAGCCCGCGGTAACGACGACGATGAAGACGAGTAACTGCCGACGCAGATTCCTCGCCATGCTCTAGCAAACCAACCAGATCGGAATAAGTCTACGGATCGCCATTTAGCCGATATCTGTCAGTGCATGGATGTGAAACCGTTGGTTAACCTACCGAAACTATTATGATAGATTGAACCACCGTATGGAACATGCCAACTAATGGCAGTACGGTCAACCGACGACAGTTGCTGAAGAGTACGGGCGTTGCAGGTGTGGCGGGGCTGACGGGACTGGCCGGTTGTTCCGGTGGCGACGGTGGCGATGGTGGCGGCGATGGCGGCGATGGTGGCGACGGTGGCGGCGACGGTGGCGACGACTACCCGTCGCTCGGGAACTTCCCGGTCGAGGGCGACACGGTCACGTTCGGGTTCAACGTTCCACAGTCCGGGCCCTACTCCTCAGAGGGCCAGGACGAACTACGGGCGTACGAACTCGCCCAGAAGCACCTCAACAACGGGGGTGGCTGGGTGGACAGCTTCGAGGACCTCAGCGGCGACGGCGTCCTCGGGTACACGGTCGATTCGGTGAACGGCGACACGGCGACCGACGCCGATACCGCTCGACAGGCCGCCTCGCGGATGATAAACCGGGACGACGTGGTGATGATCTCGGGCGGCTCTTCCAGCGCAGTGGCCATCGCCGTGCAGGGCCTCTGTCAGTCGCAGAACGTCATGTTCATGGCCTGTCTGACGCACTCGAACGACACGACCGGCAAAGACTGCGCCCGGTACGGGTTCCGGGAGATGTTCAACGCGTACATGACCGGACAGGCACTCGCGCCGGTGCTTGAAAGCGAGTACGGCTCGGACAACGAGTTCTACCAGCTGTACGCCGACTACTCCTGGGGCCAGACCCAACAGGACTCGATGAACCAGTTCCTCTCGGAGATCGGCTGGGAAGAGGTCGACAGCGTGCCGACGCCGCTCGGGACCAGCGACTTCTCCTCGTATCTCTCGGAGGCCGCAAACAGCGGCGCGGACGTGCTCGTCCTGAACCACTACGGGCTGGACGGCGCGAACTCCGTCTCGCAGGCCGTCGATGCCGGTATCGACGAGGACATGGAGCTCGTCGTCCCGTTGTACAACCGCCCGATGGCACAGGCCGCCGGTGGCTCCATCGAAGGCATCTACGGAACGATCGCCTGGGACTCCCAGATCGACAACGAGGCGTCGAACGCGTTCACGCAGGCCTTCCAGGACGAGTACGACCGCGTCCCGTCCGGTCCGGCCCAGCTCGCCTACGCCCAGACGCTCCAGTACGCGGCCGCCGCCGAACGAGCGGGCACGTTCTACCCGCCGGAGGTCATCCGCCAACTGGAGGACTACGAGTACAGCAACATCGGCATGGGTCAGGAGACGATGCGTGCCTGCGACCACCAGGCCCAGCGTGACATTCCGGTCGCACAAGGGCTGCCGGAGAGCGAGCAGGGCGACGGGAACTTCATCGAGATTGTCGAGATCACGTCCCGAGACGACGTCGGATACGGGTGCGATTCCGGACCGGCCGCGGAGTGTGAACTCGGCGAGTACGGCGACGAATAGGGCAGAATCCGGGCAGGGGACCGTACCCCTCATGATTTATAGTGCATGAGGTTGCCTTACTTGATACACAAAAACTAGCATGATTAGGAATACGCAGAGAGTACGAGAAGAGTGCGGTGGGGGGGATCCGGCGTGACGCTACTCGCGGACATCCTCACCATCTTATTGAATGGGTTGCAACAGGGCGCGATTTACGTCCTGCTCGCGGTCGGACTGTCGATTATCCTCGGGACGCTAAAATTCGTTAACTTCGCGCACGGGGCACTGTACCTCGTCGGTGCGTATCTGGGGCTGTTCATAACTGGAAGTGTTCCATTGAATGACGGCCAACTGGTAGAATGGGGCATCCAGTCATACGGCATCGGACTGGGATTCATTGCTGCACTGGTCATCGTGCCGATTGTCGTGTTCGTTATCGGCCTCCTGATGGAGCGATTCCTTGCACAGGCGTTCTACGACCGCCCCGACACCGACCAGATTCTCGTCACGTTCGGACTCGCAATCATCGTCCAGGAACTGCTCAGAGCGATGCTCGGCGGGAACAGCCAGCCGTTCCCACAGCCCTCGTGGGCATCCGGTCCCATCGCGCTGCCTGTCGTCGGGAACTTCCCGCGCTGGCGACTCGGCGTCATCGCGATTACGGCAGTCCTCGTTCTGGGCGTGTACGCCCTCGTCGAGTACACTGACTTCGGCCTCATCGTTCAGGCCGGTACCCTCGACGACGAGATGGTTCGCCTCCTGGGAATTAAACTGAGCCGGCCGTACCTCGTCGTCTTCGGCATCGGTGCCGCCCTCGCCGGCGTGGCCGGCGTCGTCGGCGGCCCGCTCGCCAACGTCAACCCCAACATCGGCACTGAACAGTTGGTGCCGGCGTTCCTGACCGTCGTCATCGGCGGCGTCGGGAAGATAGAAGGGGCCGTCGTGGCCGGGCTGATGCTCGGGACGCTGCAGGTACTCTTAATCCAGACCGGCTACGCCGCCTGGAGCCAGGTCGGCATCTACGCGCTCGCGGCGATAATCCTGCTGGTGCGTCCACAGGGGCTGCTGGGCTCGGAGGTTGATGTCTCGTGAGCGACGAACCGCGCGACGCGACTGCCACGGCGGCGGCCGACGCCGAGGCGGAGGTCACCGGCGGTCTCGGTGACCGCTGGGCCAGCTTCCGCGACCGGGAGATATCGACGGTGCTGCTCACGGTCGTGGGTGTGGCCGTCTTCCCGTTCCTGTTCAACAACTTCCTCAACGGCTACACGCAGCTGGCGACGCTAATACTCATCTACGGCATCTTCGCCGTCGGATTCGACATCTTGCTGGGGTACACCGGCCTGCTGTCGTTCGGCCACGCCGTCTTCTTCGGCGGCGCGGCCTACGCCGCCGGTATCTTCAGCGCGAGCGTGAGCAGCTCGCCGCTGCTAGTGTTGCTCGCCGGCACGGTGTTTGCAGTGTTGATGGCGTGGATCGTCGGTTTCCTGTCGCTGCGCCGCGGCGGGATTTACTTCGCCATCCTGACGCTGACGTTCGGCCAGATGTCCTTCTATCTGGCGGCGTCGCCGCTGGCGTTCCTCACGAACGGTGAGAACGGGTTCACCTCCGTGGATATCGGCCACCTGCTGGGCGTCATCGACATCCACGGCGGGGTGCCGTTCCCGCTGTCGATGCTGGTCGACAACATGCTGTACGTGTTCGTCGCCGTCATGACTGTGCTGTCGGTCGCGATGGCGAACCGCATCCTGCACTCGCCGTACGGGACCGTGTTCCGCGCGATTCGGGAGAACGAGCGCCGAGCGGAGTTCGTCGGGCTGGACGTCTGGCGGTACAAGCTCATGGCGTTCATCATCTCGGCGGCCTTCGCCGGCATCGCCGGGAGCCTGTTCACCATCGAGGGGAACTACGTCCCCCTGCAGTCGCTGTACTGGACCGAGTCCGGGCGCATCGTCATCATGACTGTGCTCGGCGGCGTCGGGTCACTGTTCGGGCCGCTGTTCGGTGCTGGCCTGTACCTGTACATCGAGAATATCGTCAGCGGGTTCGAGACGCTCGGCCCGTTCTGGCACCTCATTCTCGGCATCGTGTTCGTCGTCGCCGTCGTCCTCTTCCCGAACGGAATCTGGGGCGGTATCGACTACGTTCGTGACATGGTCGTCGGAGGTGAGGACGAATGACAGTCCTCAAAACGGAGCGGCTCACCAAGCAGTTCGGCGGCCTCACGGCCGTCGACGAGGTGGACCTGGAAATAGAACAGGGTGAAGGCGTGAGCCTCATCGGACCCAACGGCGCAGGGAAATCGACGTTCATCAACCTCGTCACCAGACGGCTCGAACCGAGCTACGGCGAGATCGCATTCCAAGGGGATTCCATCATCGGAATGGACCCACACGAGGTCGTCCAGCGGGGGATGAGCAAGTCCTTCCAGACGGCCTCTATCTTCCCCGAACTGACCGTCAAGGAGAACGCGACTATCGCGGCGCTGGCGGCCGAGCACGGCTCGTTCCGGTTCAACTTCTTCCGGAACCAGAACAGCTATCCGGCGGTCGACGAACTGGCGAACGAGGTCCTCGAATCAGTCGGGCTGTACGACGAGCGCGAGAACCAGGCTGATAGCCTCGACTACGGGAACAAGCGCCGGCTCGAACTCGGCATTGCGCTGGCCGCCGAACCGGATATGCTGCTGATGGACGAGCCGACCGCCGGGATGAGCCCCGAGGAGACGAAATCGACCGTCGACCTGATCAAGCGAGTCAAGGATGAACTCGACCTGACCTTCCTGCTGGTCGAACACGACATGGAGATCGTCTTCGACATCTCCGACCGTATCATCGTCCTCAACCGCGGGTCAGTCATCGCGAAGGGGACCCCCGACCAAGTGCAGGACGACCCCGCTGTGCAGGAAGCGTACCTCGGAGGTGTCGAAGAATGACGCTGCTCGACGTGGACAACATCAACGGCTACTACGGCGAGAGCCACATCATTCAGGACGTATCGATGAACGTCGACGACGGCGAGATCACGGCCCTGCTGGGCCGCAACGGAGCGGGGAAGACCTCGACGCTCCGGTGTATCTCCGGGGCGACGCCGCCCGACGTCCGGAGCGGCACGATCCAGTTCGACGGAACGAACATCACCAACGACCCGCCAGAGGACATCGCCGTCCGCGGCATCTCGCTGGTCCCGGAAGAACGGCGCGTGTTCACCGATCTCACTGTCGCGGAGAACCTGCACCTCGCGGACACCGTCCGCAACAAGACAAACACCTGGCGGCGGAAGCTCGATTTCCGCGACGAAGGGATGTCGACGGCGGAAATCTACGAGTACTTCCCGAGACTCGACGAACGACGCTCCCAGAAAGCCGGAACACTCTCGGGCGGCGAACAGCAGATGCTCGCAATCGCCCGCGCGCTCCATCAGAGCACCGACCTGTTGATGCTCGATGAGCCATATGAGGGGCTTGCTCCGCAGATCATCCAGTCCGTCGAGAACGCCATCGAACGCATCAGCGAAGACGGTACGACGATACTGCTGGTCGAACAAAACGCCGTGGCGGCGATGAAAATCGCCG
Organism: Haloarcula hispanica ATCC 33960; assembly: GCF_000223905.1. NCBI lineage: Archaea > Methanobacteriati > Methanobacteriota > Halobacteria > Halobacteriales > Haloarculaceae > Haloarcula > Haloarcula hispanica. Next base: position 370,034 of record NC_015948.1, on the reverse strand, counting down.
ACCGGTGTTACGTGCTGGACCGCGGGCAAGTGGTCTTCGAGGGACCGGCCGAGGAACTGCAGAACGACCAAGAGACCCGCGACAAGTACCTAGGTGTCTAAATGTCCCAAACACAGTCCCCCGAAGCGTTACTCGACGCACTGCAATCGGAAGGTGTCGTCGTCATCGACGAGGAAACGGACGAAGTCAGCACGACGGAAGCGTTCGAGGCCGACCGCGAGGTGTACTACGACACCTACGTGACGATGGGCGACACGGAGTTCCACGAGTCCGTCGCCGACGTGTTCGGCCTCGATTCGGCCGCCGAAGCGGCCGAGCGGGTCGACGAACTCGACGTGTCGCGCGAGGAGTTCGCCACGTTCCTGACCCTGCGGTCGAACGTCGACGACTCGTACACCACCGTGGAACTGACGACGATGGCACAGATGGCGACCGAGCTAGGTCCGGAGACGCCGGTCCCCGACGCGGTCGAACACCTCGACGACGACAGCTACGCGGCCTTCGTCGACGCCCACGACCGGTGTGTCGTCACCGTGTGGAAACTGTTCTGTGAGCCCTGCGAAGCGATGAAAGAGGAATTAGACGACGTGCTGGCCGCGTTCCCTGAGGGCGTTCCAGTCGGTGGCCTCGCCGGCGAGCGGTCCCCGGAGTTCTGTCAGTCGGTCGGCGTCAACGCGGCACCCGCCGTCGTGCTGTTCGAGGACGGCGAGCCCGTCGAGCGGATCACTGGCCGGACGGACCCGTCGCCGCTCGCTGAACGGGTCGAGGAAGTGTACGGCGTCTGACTGCGGCGTTACTCCTCTTCGCCGCTGCAGACCAGCACGGAGCGATCCGTGCCGAGAATCACGCTCTGCGTGACACTGCCGAACAGCACCTTGCCCGTCGGCGTCCGCTTGCGTCCGGCGACGACAATCATGTCGGCGTCCTGCTCGTCAGCCAGGCGGAGGATCGCGTCGGCCGGTTCGCCGCTTGACTCTTCCAGCGCCACCTCGACGCCTGCCTCCTCGAGGACTTCCCGGGCCCGGCGCACGGAGGCCACCTGATCGACGGACGCGCCTTCGGGGTTCTCCTCGAAGTCGTGTAGCAGCGTAACACGGACCTGGCTGGTGTCCATCGGAACTTCGGTTATCGCTTCCGCGATGGCGGTCCCACGAGCCTCACTTTTGTCTATCCCAGCGACAATTTCGTACATGCTCGCTTCATCCGTAGGACGGGCCAACCCTTAGTTCTGGCCCGGATTTCGAGCATAGATCATCAAAAATACCGTCGCGTCTCACGTCGCGCGGACCGAGAAAGCGGCGTCAGTCGCCGAACGGCCCCATACCGCCGCCACCCATGCCACCCATGCCGCCACCGCCGCCTCCGCCGCCCTGTTGCATCTGTTTCATCATCCGCTCCATGTCGCCGTCGCCCATGCCCTGGAACTGCTTGAGCATCTGCTCCATCTGCTTGTGCTGCTGGAGGAGTTCACGCACCCGCTCCTCGGGCTTGCCCGAGCCCCGACAGATGCGCCTGGTCCGGGACTGGCCGACGACGCGGGGGTTCTCCAGTTCCTCCTCGGTCATCGAGTCCATGATGACGTCGAAGTCCCGCATCCGCTCCTGGGTCACGTCCATCGCGTCGTCGGGGAGTTGGTCCATCAGCCCGCCGCCCAGCCCGGGAATCATGTCCATCACCTGGTCCAGCGGCCCCATGTTGTTCATCGTCTGCATCTGCTTGCGCATGTCCTTGAGGGTGAACTGCCCCTCCAGCATGTCCTCGGGGTCCCAGTCCTCCTCGTCGCCTTCCTGGGTTTCCTCCATCGCGCGCTCGACGCGCTCGGTGAGCTGTTTGAGGTCGCCCATCCCGAGCAGGCGCGAGATGAACCCGGAGGGCTCGAACCGCTCGATGTCCTTGACCGTCTCCCCAGAGCCGAGGAAGGCGATGGTGGAGTCAGTCTCGTTGACGGCGGCGAGCGCGCCGCCACCTTTCGCCGTCCCGTCGAGTTTCGTTATGACGACGCCGTCGATGCCAATCGCCGCCTCGAAGTCGGCGGCCTGGCTCTTGGCGCTCTGGCCCATCGCCGCGTCCAGTACGAGCAGGTCCCGGTCGGGCTGGACCTCCTGTTCGATGCGTTCGATCTGTTCGATGAGTTCCTCGTTCAGGCCGTCACGGCCCGCCGTGTCCACGATGCGAACGTCCGCGTTCGCCGTCGCTTCCAGCCCGTCCCGGGCGATCTTCACGGGGTCGTCCTCGTCGGGGTCGCCGTAGAAGTCGACCTCGGCGCGCTCGGCCATCTCCTTGGACTGGTCGTACGCGCCGGGCCGGTCCGTGTCGGTCTGGATGATAGCCGGCCGGAGCCCTTTCGTCGAGAACCACCACGCCATCTTCGCGGCCGTGGTCGTCTTCCCCGACCCGTACAGGCCGGCGAGCATGATGGTCTGCTCTTCTAGCGGTAGTTCGGTCGACTCGCCGACGAGGTCGACCAGTTCCTCGTAGACGATCCGAAGGACCCAATCGCGTGGGGTCGTCCCCGCCGGCGGTTCCTCCTCCAGCGCGCGCGTCTCGATGCTGTCAGAGAGGTCCTGTACGAGCCCGACGTCCACGTCGGCCTGCAACAGCGACCGCTGAATCTCCTTGACGATGTCCTCGATGTCCTCCTCGGAGAGCCGGGACTTCCCCCGGAGGTCATCAAGTGTCCCCCGGAGCGAACTCCCAAGATCGTCGAGTACCATTGTTAGCGCGAGATACGCGACGGCGCGGGTAAAGGCTTGTTGTCATGCTGTCGCCCGCTAACCGCTGGGATGACTGCCGTATCCGTTCGGCTGAGGCTGATTCGCTCATTGCTATCGGAGCGGGGCCGACCGGCAGGTCCATCTCACGTTTCCGGCCATCTTCGGGCGAGACGTGTTATCTGTGTGCGACAGCATCTGCATGATTAATTCCACGTCTACCGGTGGCGAAAGGGTGAAGAGGTCGAACCGACTGGTCGACAATATGGGCGTTCTCGGGCAGCTCGGATTCATGGTCGCCTTTCTTTCGGCCGGCGTCGCCGCCGGCCACTTCGGGCTGTTGACCGACCGGCGGACGGATATCCTCACCACACTCGTCTTTACTGTCGCCCTGCCGGCGCTCATATTCCGGTCCACGTACAACCGCCCGCTACGGGAGATTATCTCGCCGGCGTTGCTCGGGGGCTTCTGGGCCGTCATCGCGCTGACGATAACGCTGGGCTGGCTCGTCCACCGGCGGCTGGAATCCCCCGACCGCCGCAGCGTCTCCGTCGTCCAGTCGTATCACAGCAATATGGGGTTTCTCGGGCTGCCGCTCGTGGCAGCGACGATGGGCAGCGAAGCGACGGCCGTCGCCAGCGTCATCCTCGGTATCGGCGCGGTGACCCACGTCCCGGTGACGGTGTTCCTGCTGGTCCGCATCAACGGCAGCGACGCCTCGCTGCTGGGCGAGTGCAGGAAACTCGTGACGAACCCGGTGCTCATCGCGCTGGCGGCCGGCATCACGGCCTCGGTCCTGTCGCTGTCCGTTCCGGAGCCACTCGTCGGTGCGCTCGGTCCGCCGGCCGAACTGGCGCTCCCGGTCGCCCTGCTGTGTATCGGTGCGACGCTCGACACGGACCTCCCGGTGTCGGACCTGCAGAAGACCGTCAGCGTCGTCGGGCTGAAGGTGCTGTGGATGCCGGCGCTGGCGTGGCTGGTGTACTCCTCGCTGTCGATGGACACGACGGCGCTGGGCGCAGCGGTCGTGATGCTCGGCACCCCAACGGCAGTGTCGACGTACGTCTATACGACGGAACTCGGCGGCGACGCGGCGTTCGCTTCGCTGAATGTCTTCACATCAACAGTGGTCTCCATCGGAACGCTTTCGCTCCTCGTCTGGCTGTTCACCTGATGCCCCAGCGTGGTCACGCTTTTGCCCGCCGACGCCCCCACCGACGATATGGGCTATCACCAGATCGACCCCGAGTCGCTGTCGGAAACTGCGGACTACCCCTGTGACCGGCGCGGCATCTCCGACGCCGCCGAACTCCACGCACTCCACGCGGCTACCTACGAGATGGCACCCGGCGAAGACCTCTCGCGGACCTACCACTACCACGAGACGCGCGAGGAACTGTTCTACGTGCTCGAAGGCACGCTTCACGTCGAAACGCCCGACGGGGAGTACGTCGTCTCGGCCGACGAGGTGTTTGTCGCCGAGCCGGAGAGCCCACACCGCGCGCACAACCCCGCCGACGCCGACAAGCCAGTCACGGTCCTCGGCGTCGGCGCGCCGCCGACCGACATCGCGCTGCCGTACGACCCCGACACGTAGCGAGGGGGCTCGGCGGTTCAGACACGCTTTTCAGCCACCCCATCACAGTTGCGCCCATGACGAGCAAACAGGCGGTACAACAGGAACTGGTCGACAGCGGCGTCACGGCAGTCCTGCGCGGGATTCCCGAGGAAAAGATGGTCGACGTGGCGACAGCCGTCCACGAAGGCGGCGTCACGGCGCTGGAACTGACGGCCGACGCGAAGCGCTGCTCGGACATGATCGCCGCGGTCGACAAGGCTCTGGACGACACCGACGCCATCATCGGGGCCGGCACGGTCATGGACGCCGCCGCCGCCCGCAACGTCATCGAGGCCGGCGCGGAGTTCGTCCTCGCACCGAACCTCAACGAGGACGTCATCGACGTGTGCAATCGTGAGGGCGTCCTCGCCATCCCCGGCGTCATGACGCCGACGGAGGCCGCCGACGCGATGGAGGCGGGCGCGGACATCCTGAAGATGTTCCCAGCGAAAACGGTCGGCCCGGCACACATCGGCGCGCTGCAGGGTCCGCTCGGCGACGTCCCGATTATGCCGACCGGCGGCGTCTCGACCGACAACGTCGACGAGTTCTTTGATGCCGGCGCGGTCGCTGTCGGCGCGGGCTCAGCGCTGGTCAACTACGAGGCAATCGAGAATGACGACATGGACGGCGTCCGCGAACAGGCCGCGGCGTTCGTCGACGCCGTCGAGGCCGCCCGAGAGTAGCAACAATCTCACCCGGCCGAGCAGAACGAGGCCCGGCACGGCGGCAGCGGCTTACGTTCCGGTGTCGTTCTCGGTCGTCTCGTTGCCTGTCTCGTTCCCAGCCGTTCCAGTCTCATTGCCGGGCAGGTCAGTTTCGTTGCCCGGAACCGCAGTCTCGTTTCCGGCCGTCCCAGTTTCGTTCTCTGGTCTTTCCGTTTCGTTACCGGGCACGCCTGTTTGGTTGCCTGGAGCCTCGGTCCCGTTGCCAGGCATTTCAGTTTCGTTCCCCGGTACTCCGGTCTCATTGCCGGGCAGATCTGTTTCAGTATCCGACATCTCCGTCTCGTTTCCGAGAGCATCGGTTTCGTTCTCGCCCAGTTCCGTCTCGGTATCCATCCCGGTTCCTTCTTCGGTCTGGGCTTCAGTTTCCGTCTGCGATTCCGTACCGGCTTCCGTCATCGCGTCAGTCTCTGCTGCCGTAGATGTGCCCGGAGCTTCGGCACCGCCGCCACCGCCAGTCTCCGTACCGCTGCCGCCAGTGTCACTACAGCCAGCCAGCGCCACGAGTGCGCCGCCTGCGATTTTGATAACGTTCCGTCGAGATGTGGGTCGTCCCATAGCGTTTGCCCGAAGAGAAGCCGGACAGTTTATGAATGACCTGCTAAGCGTCTGACGGAGAGCCGACAGAACGGCTTAGCAACACCCGAAGGTGGGCCGGTTCGCAAAGCAAACATAAACGATCTGTTTCAGATCATGAATGGTTCGAGTCCGGTATTTCGGCCAGTTCACGGGTGGTTCTACACCTCGATAGCCGAACATCGGCCTGTTGCGGTGTGGTTCGAGACCCGAGTTACAACTATCCGTACTGTTCCCGAGCGGTTATCGAGCGCATAGGTATCTTCGTCCCCGGGTCACGATATCAGGCCCTGCGTTGTGAGTCAGACAGCCGTTTTAGCTGTCAAAATCGCTCAGTCGCCGTTTAGCAACGTCATAACCTGGACGCAGTGGGCAGCATCCCCATGCCCGCGGGAACTCCCGCAGCCGTAATTGTCGCCGCCGTCGTCTGGAACACCGGGTATCGGTCCGCCTCCGTCAGTTACGAGCCGTGTCTCGTCAACAGGGAGACCACGGTCACCCGACGACAGCACGATGAGTTCGGGTGCGACATCAGCCGGCGCGACCTGCCGGCAGTAGCGTCCATCAGACATCGGTGGCTCCCTCTGCCGGACCACTGTCAGCCCCATTCCTCACATCGCCGGAAACGTCGCGTCGTTCGATTGTCTGCATTGGTATCACGCTACGATACTGTGTGGACCAGTCATGAACAGCAAACGACTTCAACGCGCCCCTGTCGGCGAAAACGACCACACCTGCGATGGAGTGGCAGTATTTGCCGCATCGCACGCGGTGCGTTCCCGTCAGAAGAGCGCGAACTCGCCGGGTTCTACACAAACAGGGTCGACAATGGCCGCTCATGTGCCGCAGGTAGCAGCAAAAGTAACCGCGAAGTCCGAGGCCTACTCGCCGATGAGGCTGTCGACGATTTCCTCGGGGTCGAACGGTTCGAGGTCGCCGTAGTCCTGGCCGGTCCCCAGGAAGAGGATCGGCTTGCCGGTGACGTGCGCGACGGAGATGGCCGCGCCGCCCTGCGGGTCGGCGTCGGCTTTCGTCAGAATCGCCCCGTCGATCTCGGCCGCATCGTTGAACTCGCGCGCCCGGTTGACGGCGTCCTGACCTGCGACCGCCTCGTCCACGAACAGCGTCATGTCCGGGTCGATGTTGCGGTCGATCTTCTCCAGTTGGGCCATTAGGTCGTCGGAAGTGTGGAGTCGGCCGGCCGTATCGCCCAGCACCACGTCGATGTCGTTGGCCTTGGCGTACTCGACGGCGTCGTAGACGACCGCCGTCGGGTCCGACCCCTGTTCGTGGGTGATGATCTTCTTGTCGAGGTTCTCGGCGTGTTTCTCCAGTTGCTCGTTCGCTCCGGCGCGGTAGGTGTCGCCGTTGGCGAGCACCGTCGAGAGTCCGCGCTCCTCGAAGTACTGGGCGAGTTTCGCTATCGAGGTCGTCTTGCCGACGCCGTTGACCCCGGTGAACACGATGGTTACCGGCTTGTCTGCCTGCTGGACGCGCTCGTCGAAGTCGAACTGGCCGACGTTGATAACGTCGTACAGCGACTCCCGGAGCGCGTCCCGGACGAGGTTCCCCGTGCTGGAGAGCCGTCGGCGGGTCTGACCCGTGAGGTTCTCCTTGACGCCGTCGAGGATCTCGTTGGCGACGCTCATCTCCACGTCGCTCGACAGCAGGGCCAGTTCGAGGTCGTCGAGGTGGCTCTGTAAGTCCTCCTCCTCGATAACCGTCTTCCCGGTCGCCATGAGCTTCGCCTTCGCGGCGAGACCGCGGCCGCCGTCGTCGTCTTCTTCGGACTCCGAATCGGTGTCGGATGCCGAGTCGTCCTCTACCTCTGTGGCGTCGTCAGACTGGGAAACTTCATCCTGGATCGCGTCTGTGTCTTCGACTGCCGTAGACGACGCTGTGGCTGGCTCGTCTATCGCGTCGGAGTCAGCGGCCGGCGGTTCAGAACCAGTCTGTGGCTGGTCGCTCTCGACCGCAGCCGCCTGCGTGTCGTCTTCGGACGGCTGCGAGTCCGTTGCGGGCTCAGCGTCGGCCGCCTGGTCGGCAGTTGCTTCCCCGTCAGCCCCGTCGGCGTCCGGTTCGTCCTCCGCTTCGAGTGCGTCGTCGTCGACGTCCTCCTCGACGTCACTCGTGAACCCGCTGAGTTTGTCCTTCAGTCCGTCGAACATGGCGGCCTTACTCGTCTTCCTGCTCTTGCTGTTGCATCATCTGCTGCATCTGCTGCTGTTGCATCTGCTGGGCCTGCTGTTCGAGCTCTTCCATCTCGGTCTCGACTTCGGCCTTCTCTTCCTGCAGGTCGCTGATGTGGTCGTCCAGCGTCTCCTTCTTGGTTTCCAGCGTGCTGACAGCGCCGTCCTGCTCGCGCTCCGCGGAGTAGCCGCCACCGAGGGAGACGACGACCTCGTCGATGTCCTCGATAGTCGCGCGGATGTAGGCGTCGCCGCCGAGCGGGACCTGCACCGTGGAGCCGGAGTCAAGCGTCTCGATGGCCTCGATTGCCTCGTCGATGTCAGTCTGCTTGTCGCGGAGGCGCTCGATTTCCTCGTCGATAGCGTCGACTTCCTGCTCCATCTGCTCGATCTCCTGTGCGACCTGCTGCATCTGACCGCCGCCGCCACCGCCGCCACCACCCATCATGCTGCCACCTCCTCGATTGTGATCTGCGTGCGCTTGAGGTTGTGCTGGGAGCCGAAGTCGCTGTAAACGCGCTCCTCAGCGACGTTCTCGTTTGGCGCGTCGACCTCCTTCTCGAACTGCTGTGGGCCGTCTCGGGCCGGGAAACTACCGCGAACAGTGTACGTGCTCATACACGCAGGTGCGGGCAGGGCAGGGAAGTATCTTCCCCTTCCGTCCGTCCCACCATCCACAAGAGTAGCCGCCGCTACCCAGCGACTGCGACGGCCACACGGCTGGAAAACGAGCGACGGGCCTACTCCTCGGACGCCGGGGCGTACACCATATCGCCGCCACACTCGGGACAGGACGGGCGGAGTACACCTGTCGAGTAGTCACACTTCCGGCAGACGAGGCGGTTCTGGTCTTCCGCGGGCGGTGTTCGCTGGACCATACGTGACGTTTGGGGACGCACTATATTATTCTTTGACACGAGCTGTCATGGTTGCCGGCCCCGATGGATTTCCCGGGGCAATACGTACAGCCAGCTATGAGCGAGACGACTTACCAGTGCGAGTGCGGTGCGGCCCTGCGATTCAGGCAGGACCTGACGCTGGAGCGGGGCGGAACCAGTCGGGCCTGGGCGTGTGGGGACTGCGGACTGCCCGTTCCGAGCGTGGTGGCGGAGAAACTCAGCCACCAGCATCCGTCCTGAGCGGGCGGCAGAATGAAAACCGCGTCAGTCGATGTAGCCGAGCGCCGCGTCGATACGGCCCAGTTCCGGCCCGGAGGTGTCCGAGCCACAGACGTAGCCGTGGTCGTTGGCGAGCAACCCGGAGCCGACGAGCGGACCACCGTAGTTGATGGTCCCGATGTCGGCCGGCACGTCGAGGATGTCCTCGAGGGCGTCGAGTTCGCCGTCCGTGGCCTTCGGATGACAGAGCACGCCCTTGTTGGTGGCGACAGCGGCGGTCCCGACGGTCGTGACACCGGCGATGACGCCGCGTTCGACGGGTACGTCCAGCCCATCCTTGACCGCTTGCACGGCATCCCGAGAGAGGTCGGGGTGGACGTACGCGCCGTAGTCGTTACAGCAGACGACGTTGCCGGCGGCGTTGATCCGGCCGGGCATTCTGGTGATGGGCACGTCGACGACATCCTGAATCCGTTCGATTTCGGTCTCACGGACGCGTTCGGAGACGACCAGCCCGTTCTCGTTGCCGGTCGCGAGCGCACCGACGGTCCCGGAGCGGCCGACGGTCGTCGGCACGGCCGGAACGCCGAGTTCGTCGCTCAGGTCGTCGAGCAGCGATTCGTCTAAGTCTGGGCGAACCAGCACGCAGTCGTCGGTCGCACGGGCGAACACACCCACGTACGACGACCCGGAGAAAGCCGCGCGGAGCAACGTTACTCTGCGGTCTCTGCTTCGACGATGGCTTCGCCCTCTTCCTCGAAGCGGGCGGCGCGAACACGGATCTTGCTCGGCGTGTTGGCGCGGCCGCGGGCCCAGGCCGCCTCGTTGATCGAGGGGTCGAGGCGGACGGCGTCCTCGTCGACAGAGAAGTGCTTGGCGAGGTGCTCGCGGATGAGGATCATCGCCTTGTCTGCGCGCTTGTGGTTCGGTTCGGCTCGCGCGTCTCGGAGCGGGACGGTGACGACACGCTCCTCGAAGTCACTGGCGCTCATTATTCGTCAGTGTCGTTGCGCCGCCAGTGGCGTCGTTTGTGGTTGCGCTGGACCTCGCGGTCCGTCTTGAGCATGACCCAGGCCGGGACTCGACTGTTCTGGTTGTCGAGTTTGGCCAGTCGCTTCTTCGTAGCCTTCGATTTCTTACCCATGGTATGGTGCTTGTTCCGCGCCGTGGTTTAAATTCCTTCCTTTTCGAGCCGGTCGCGGCCCGTTATCAGCGGCTATAACTGCGGACGTAGAACTAAGTAGTCCGTGGCCCTGATTATCAATGGATGAAGCGCCGGAGATTCCTCCAGACAATGGGTGTCAGTGCGACAGCCGTCGGCTCTGGTTGCATGGGTGGGGGCGGTGAGGTCGTCGTCAGCGTGCAACAGGACGTCAGAGTCAACCCGCACAAGGCGTGGATCAAGGAGGAGATCCCTGACGTGTCTGACCCCGGCGGTGAGCTACGGTATATCGTCAAAGCGGACATCCCGTTCAACGTGTACTTTTTTACTGACCGCGAGCAGTTCGAGCAGTACGACACGTTCATCAAGGGTCGGGAGCCCGACGAGACACCGCCGGGGAACCCCAAGTTCAGCCAGACAGCGGTCCAGCCGGCGGGGTCGGATATTTATCAGGCGTCCACGGACGACGGCGGCGCACGGGAGTCACTGGACGAACCCGGGCCGTACTTCTTCGCCGTCGACCACTCGAACTACCGGATGGAAACACGCGTCGATGACTACGACGATCCGTTGAAGGCCTTCGTCGACCTCACCGTCATCCGAAGCAAACTGCCCTTCTAAACGAACGCCAGCGGTACCATCGCCAGCACCCCGACGGCGACGCCGGCAGTTAGTTCGCGTTTACCGCCACCCGGCAAGCCGTCGCCGTACTCCAGCGCTTCGGGGACGAACTCCGTGAGCACGAGATACACCATCGCCCCAGCGGCGAAGCCGAAGCCGAACGGGAGAAATGCCTTCGCCAGCGTGACGAAGTAGTACGCGATAACGGCCCCGACCGGCTGTGGCAGCGAGGAGAACACCGCCCACCAGACCATCTTCCACTCGCTGACACCCAGCGAACGGAGCGGGATGGCGATAGCAGTCCCCTCAGGGACGTTGTGGATGGAGATGGCGACAGTCATGAACACAGCCAGCAGCGGGACGGAGACGCCGAGGATACCCACAGCGGATTCGGGCGTGGCCGACTCCAGCCCGAGTTCCGCGAAGGAGACGCCGACGGCGACGCCCTCTGGGAAGCTATGGACAGTCAGAATGCCCAGAATCAGCAGAAGCTTCTTGAAGTCGGCCCGCTCGAACTGCTCGGGTGACTGGTCGAAGTCATCCAGAAGTTCGTGGGCAACGACGACGAGCAGGACGCCAGCGAGAATGCCGGGAATCATCAGCAGCGGCGACCCGTATGCCAGCCCCTCCCGGACGAGTCCGAAGAGCGATGCGGCGACCATGATTCCCGAGGCCAGCCCCCACAGCAGGACGTTCCATCTGTCGGAGAACTCATCAACGAGAAAGAACGGGATCGCACCGAGGCCGGTGGCAAGCGCCGTAAGCAACCCCGCAACGAACACGAAAGCAACGTTCTCAACGGCGACCATATCGGTCCTACGCCGCTCGGACCGATAAAAATTGTCACTAACCTGATTTGTTTTGGTCGGCCTAAACAGTCTGCTGGCACGCTGTAAATAGGTTCTCAAGCGGCTAATTGACGCCCCTCACTCGGTTATAGGCCAGTGCTACGATAGTCCCGACGCCACAACACGCATTCTAACAGATATATGACAACAAATGCACGCCAACAGTGTCCGTGTAGAACACGCACCGACAGCAACCCCGCTGGCCGAGACGGCACACACTCATAATGACACTGACTCGACGGTCCGGTACGTCGGGCCGTCAGGTCCCAGCTCACTCTCTTTCAGCCGGATTTCCTCGACACGCAGGCGACCGACATCCGGGTCCTCGTTCTTGACGGTGTCCTGTACCGTCTCTTTGCCGCCGGCGTGGTCCATCCTGGCGATGGTTGCGTGCGGCGTGAACTCGTGGTCCTCCGGGTCGAACCCCATCGCGACGGTCCGGGCCTCGACGGCTTCGTGCAACGCGGTCAGTTCCGCGCCACCCTGTCCGTCGCGGACACCGACCCAGACGACACTGATGTAGGACAGCGCCGGGAACACGCCGAGACCGCCGAACTCGGCTTCGAACGGCTCGACGCCGCTGTCTTCGACCGCCCCTTCGAGAGCAGTGACGATGTCGTCAACGCGGTCCGGGTCGGTGTCGCCGAGGAACTTCAGCGTGATGTGGGCCTGTTCGGGGTCGGTCAGCCGAAGCCCAGAGACGCCGTCGAAGCGTTCCTGTACGCTCTCGATAGCGTCTTCGAGCCCGTCCAGATCGACGCTGACGAACAGGCGGTTGGCCATAGCTAGCGGTTCCGGTCGTGTCCGCAAGAAAGCTACGACGGGGTCAGTGACTGCTGTGATCTGGGGCTGTATGCCACCGCCAGAGACTATGTCCGAGTCCCAGAGCGACCATTGCGACCGCGACGCCGAAGAGAGCGGGGATGGCGGTGTCGGGAAGGAGACCGAGAGATAGCCGGACGAGAATGGCCGCCACAATCAGGAGGGCTACCCGCGCTCGTGCCCGGGGCGTCTCTGCCGGACTGGATACCCAGCGCCCGAACGCCGGTAGCTGCGCGTAGTAGCGTCCGACGAGAACCGCCAGAACGACCGTTCCTGCAACGCCCGCTCCAGCGGCGGACAGCGACAGCGAGGTCTGGTTTGAGGTGAGAGCAGCCCAGCTAACGACTGCGAACACACCCCCGAAGAAGACGAGCAACGCGTCTACTGCCAGTGGGTCCCGCATATCCGGGAATCCGACCGCAGGACACCTAAATCTTCACGAGCCGTGGACGTAGCCCTTAACCGGATTGGCCGTCAATCAGGAGGCATGACAGACCACGACGACGACCACGCCTTCTCCGAGGGCCAGGGGTTCGACGACCCCTACGAGGGGTTCGATCTCGAACCGCCGGAGTTTGAGGTGGACCCGGACAAGGTCGACCCCGTCGACTCGCGTGTCGTCACCGACCTGCTGGACCAGCGGAACGTCTCCTCTGACGCCGTCGACCCAGAGCAACTGCTCGATGTCGGCCTGGAGTACATGCACATCAACCGCCACGAACAGGCCGCCGAGACGTTCGAGCGCGTCGCCCAGTACACGGACGACGACCGGCTCAAACAGGAGGCCTGGACGAACAAGGGCGCGGCCCACGCGGAACTCGAAGAGTGGGACGCCGCCATCGGCGCGTACAAGGAAGCGCTCAACTTCGACGAGGAGTCCGACCACGCCGCCACAGCGGAGACGAACCTCGCGTACGCGCTCTGGAAGTCCGGCCGCTCCGAGCAGGCACTCGAACACGCCGAGCGCGCCGTCGAAATCGACCCGCGCTTCGGCGAGGGCTGGTACAACCGCGGCTTCTTCCTGCTGGAACGCGGCCTGGCCGACGAGGCCATCGACGCGTTCGACAACGCAGTCCGCCTCGGCTTCCGCAACGCCGACGTGCTCGAAGAGAAGGCCCGCGCCCTCGAAGAGGTCGGCGAGTTCGACCGCGCCGAGGAGCTGGCCGAGGAAGTCGACGAGATGCGCGAGGAGGCCGAACAGCAACTGCTTGAATGATACTCAACGAACGCGACACCGACGAGGGGTTGCTCGTCTCCGTCTGTGACCCTGACATCATGGGCGAAACGTTCGAGAACGGCCCCGTATCGCTCACGGTCAACGAGGAGTTCTACGGCGGCGAAACGGCTACCGAAGACGAAATCGTCGACAGTCTCGCACGCTGTTCGGTCGCCAACATCGTCGGCGACGACGCCGTCAATGTTGCTGTCGAACACGGCTTCGTCGACGAGGAGAACGTCCTCGATCTGGGCGAGACGCGCCACGCACAACTGCTCTGGATGTAACTGCGGTCGCTACCGCAAGCCCGACCCCGACAGTCTTTGCGAACGCCCATCGAGAGGGACACGTATGTATTCCCGAGATCACGCCATCGTCTCCGCGGCCGTCGGGGCCGTCGGCGTTGCCGTCCTGCCGGTCCCCCTTCCGTGGTGGGCCGCCGTCGGCTACGCGGTCGTCGTCGGCGTCGCCATCGACTTTGACCACTTCGCCGTGGCCAGACTGGAGACCGGCGACTGGGCCGCCCTCCGCCGTTGTCTCCGGAACCCCGAGATAGTGGTGTTCGACCAGGACGTAATATTCGGCCCGCAGGACCTCTGGCCGCTCCAGCGGCTCCTCAGCCATCACCTCATCGGCGGCGTGGTCGTGGTCGGCCTCTGGCTCGTCTCCGAGCCGCTATCGCTGTTTACCGCCCTCGTCCTGTACGCCCACGTCCTCGGAGACCTCGTCTGGGACAACTACCTGCTTGATACCTACCGGGAACAGCACATGATGGCTGCTGAGTCTGACTCCGAGTAGGTCCATATGTTCCCGCTATCGATAGCGGACGACAGCCAGTGTACAGGGTGCCCCGAAAGAAGCCTCATCAGTCTAATAACGCCTCATTACCGGTTTTTTAGAGAGTAGAGCACCTCTTAGGCGGTACACAACATATCCCGAAATGTCTGACTAGCGAGAGATTGCGGACTTTGCTCACCACGCCTGTGTGCCGTGGTATTATTACACATTCATTCGCGGAAAGTAGCCGTTTTCAGGCTGGTTACGCCGAAAGATCTGGTTAACAAAGTATCGTATCACGCAAGGGGGGACCATGATCTGGTGGAGGACAGCTGACGGCCAAACATGAATCTGCCGTCGGTCCCGAAAATCAGTCGCAAGTCCGTTCCGAGAGACGTTGTTATCGCCTGTGTCGGAATAGTTGCCACAGTACTGCTCGCGCCACTGGTGCTGTTCACAACAGAGATATTTGTTCTCATAGTCCCGTTATGTGGTGGGGTTGCTGGCCTGACATATCTGGCGGGGTGGCTACGAACCGACGAAGCACGCACGCACACGACAGCGTTCGTGGGAAAGAACGCGGTACGGGTCGTAGAGACGGCTGTCATCGTTGGAATTGGATCCCTGGCGTTGCTTGGGGCTCTCCAGAACGGCCGGACGATTCAGTTCCATCTCGTGAGCGGCGTCATTGGCACGGCAATCATTGCGCAGATCGTTTTCGCTGAGACATCGGCATTGCGCCCCCGGGTCGTGCTCGCAGAACTGCTCGGGCTCCTGCTCGTGATCCAGTACACTGCCCTGCTGACCACTCCAGGATTCATTGGCGTCGACACATGGGTTCACGTAACCCAGTTCATCGCGGACATACAGTCCGCCGGAACAACCGCTGCTATCTCCGAGTCGAAGTACTCGGTGGCGCCGGTGTATCACATACTCGTCGTCAGCGGTGCGGCGCTGTTCGGATCCAGTCTCCGGACAGCCATGTTTGCGAGCGTCGCACTCGTCATTCCGATGACGCCACTACTAGTATACAGTACAGCCCGGTATATGCTGGCAGTACGGGGCTCGCTTCTCGCTGCAGCGTTGTTCACGATGAGCGATTATATGTTGCGCTGGAGTATCGACGTTATCCCGAACAGTCTTGGGCTCGTTTATTTCGCCGCCGTCCTGTTCGGACTAACGAAGCTGTTCTACACCGACACCCGACGCCCACTGTATGCGCTTACGCTGTACTGCTGTCTGTCGGTCGTGCTGGTCCATCAGGTGTCGACGTTCATCGTGCTTACACTGCTTGGTGCCGGTGTCGTCGCCAAGTTCGTCACAGACCATACGGACTATCTCAGTGGCGTCGCGGACCGCGTCCCCTCGGAGATTCCAACGGTAAACACGATTGGACTGTTCGGTACGACGACGGTACTGGCAATGGGGTTCTGGTCGGTTACGCCCTATGGAGACCAGTCATTCATCGGCCGGATGATTGTACTGCTCAGCAGCGACCTCTCAGGTGCCGGCTTCCTCAACCTGCGCAGCAGTAACGCCGCCAGTGAAAAACTGCCCGCCTCAATCGTGCAAGATGTCCCCACTGCAGTGACTCTCGTTGACGCAATGGGGTTCTCGATCCTGCTGTGTCTGCTAGTGCTGGGACTACTGGTGTTGCTTCAGCGACACCGCCTCACCCAACTCTCCGCGATATTTGTTGTCGGCGCGGGGATTATGCTTGTATTCACACTGGGGCTCCCATTGTTTGGCATCAACGTCTTCATTCCGGATCGATGGTTCGCGTTCCTCTATGTCCTGATGGCAATCGTTGGCGTATTTGGCCTGCGATACGTCACACAACAGTTTGGGACCCGTACTGTCGTCGCCTGTATGCTGATTCTCGCGCTTGTGTTCCCCGGGTCAGTCTTCGTCTCACGTAAGGCGACGCTCGAGAACCCTGCCTTTGAGGAAGCATACCCGCGGTACTCACACACGGAATCTGAGCTGGCCGCGGTGGAATCGATCTCAGCGCTCCGGCCACAGGATCGGAGTACAGTCGTGACCGATCACCCTTACCGGATGGTGTTTCCACTCTGGCAAAACCAGTCGTCGCGGCCGTTAGAGTACGACACCGATAGCGGTGGCTTTGAGAGCAGAGACCGGGTGTACCGGCGCTATCAGTCCACTGGGTCGCCAATCATCACTGCTAACGGTCGGTTCAAAAAAGTACAGCTTGACAGGGAACTCGTCTGTCCGTCCGATTCGGCCGTAGTTTATAACAATGGGGCGGTCCAGTACTGCCGTACTTTCGAGGTGTCAGGGTAGCTACCGATGATTCACTCACTGTGTAACCGGCTGCTACACCGGACGGGGCCGTACGCCGATTTGCTACTCGTCGCCAGCTATACGACCGTGGTGGCTTCGGTGTTGCAGTCTCCGGGATGGCTGGGACCGACGGCACGGATCCCCGTTGCCCTGCCAGTGTTGCTGTTCGCGCCGGGATATGCTCTGGTCGCTGCGATCTTCCCAAGCTTGACTGTCAAATCAGTCACAAGCGATAGCCGAGCCCCGCCTACGCGACCTCGTAACCGGCTAAACGGGCTTGTCCCGGTCGAACGTGTGACACTCGCAGTTGTCGCAAGCGCATCGGGACTTCCGATGGTGTTGTATGGCCTCTCGATGGTGACTCGGATTCGCCTCTCGCTGATCTGTGCTGTCGCCGCTACCGTGACAGTTGGGTGCTGTGCCGTCGCTGCGGGCCGGCGGACTGTTACAGGCTGGGAGCCGCCGGTGGACGGCGGGATTGGACGCGAAGTGCTCGGCATCGAGTCACGTATCGACGTGTTACCGGTTTTGGCCGCCGTCGTTGCAGTGGTACTGGTCACCGTCGCTGGCGTAGTGGTTCTCGATGGAAACGGAGCAACGGCGAACGCCGAACTCGCAATCGGAACTGAGAACGCTGCAGGAAATGTGACCATCGAAGGCTACCAGGGCGTCTATTTCCCGGGTGATACGGGTAACTACACAGTCCAAATCGAACACCACGGCGATACGTCCCAAGAGTACACGTACGTTGTCGGATTTGAGCGCCAGTCGGGGAACGGCTCCGGTTCCTGGTCAGTCAGGCAGCGGACGTCTGTTACCGCTCGACCGTCGATCCCGGTAACGGACGACGTGAGCGTGCAACTCGATGGACCGTCGGGCAACGGCACCGTCGTCGTGCTCCTGTATGAGGGACAAGCCCCGGAAACACCCACGCGGGACAATGCACTCAGAGTGGTGTCTGTCCCTGTCGAGGTACGATTACCATGACCCCATCCGCGTATAGCCTCGGACTCTCGACAGCTAATTCGAGTATAAATTACTGGCCATCGCTTGCAGGAATACTAGATCTTATGCACCGATGGATACTGGCCCACGAGGGACCCAGTTCTGAAACTGCAACGTCGACGAGAGACAGCCGATGAGTGAACGAGTCCTGTTCAGCGTCAATCATCCCGCACAGGTCCATCTTTTCAAATATGCCGCCCGGGAGCTCGAAGCAGAGGGCTTCGAGACGCTCGTGGCTGCTCGCGAGAAGGAGATGACGGTTGACCTGCTCTCGGCCGAGGGACTGGACTACGTCACACTTACCACCGAAAGCGACGGGCTAGTGGAGCTGACAGCCGAGCTTGCGAAGCGAGAGCGGCGGCTCTACAACTTGGCCCGTGAGTTTGATCCCTCCGTAATCGTCGCGCGGTTGGCCCCGCCAGCGGTCCACGTCGCCACTGCGCTTGGCTGTCGGAACCTTGTGTACATGGACACAGTCCTTCGCCCGCGGACGGTTCGGCTGCTGTATCACGGACTCACGCTCCCATTCGTCGACGATATCTGTTCGCCACCGGGGATGGACTTTCACGTTCCCTTTGGACAGTCACACACGGTCGGGTTCCAGGAGCTAGCGTACCTCCACCCCGACCGGTTCAAGCCGGACCCAGAGCGTCTACGAGCCCACGGTGTCAACCCAGATGCGACCTACACCGTGGTCAGACTGGCGGGCTGGGATGCGTACCACGATATCGGTGAAAAGGGACTCGACACGGACGCCAGGTCACAGCTCGTTGAGCAGCTATGTGATCGGGGCGAGGTGTATATTACCTGTGAGGGGGACTTGCCGACAGAGTACGACCGGCATCAGCTCGCTGTCCCGCCGCATCTGGTCCATGACCTCCTCTACTTTGCCGACCTCTATATCGGTGATTCACAGACGATGCCAACTGAGGCTGCCCTGCTGGGGACACCAGCTATCCGAATAAATTCCGTCGTCGGAGACAACGATATGCACAATTTCCTCGAACTGGAGGAGCGGGAGCTGTTGTACTCGTATACAGATGGGACAGCGGCCATCGACCGGGCCGACTCTCTGCTGTCTGACGACGACGCGGAGCGCTGGGAGCGCGAACGTAAGCGGCTCCTGGCACAGCAGCGTGACGTAACGGAGCACATGGTCGAGCTTATCCGAACTGGTGGTAACGATTGAACCGATACAGGCACCGTCTATCCCGTCGGTATGCATCGGTTTCAATCGCGGTACGCCTTGCTATAGCTAGATAATCCCCTGCTAACAAATGGATACCAGCGCAGTCCACGAGGTACTGGTGTTGCTATATGGAAGTTAGAACGGCCGTCCTGAAGTTATTCTCCGGAAATATCGCACTCGCGATCATCGAGTTTGCAGCGGTTGCCGGGTTCACTCGAGCCATGGGCACTGGGGCTATCGGGTCGTTCTTTCTTTTTCAGGCAGTCATTGGGATGCTCAATATCCCCGCTGATCTGGGCATCTCGAAGGCGGTTGAAAAACAGCTTTCGGCTGCTGCCCCGATGGGCGAGGTTCTCGGGACGGCACTCGTCGTCAAGACACTGCTGGTGCTGCCGTGGCTGGCCGGTCTAGTGGCATTTGCCTCCTATGTTGAGCAGTATATCGGCATTCCGGGCGTTGTACCCATTCTGGTCACCGGCCTCGTCATCAGACAGGTCCGAGAGCTTTCGCTGCGCCTGCTCGCGGGGGAATTCCAGGTTGAGCGTAACGCAGCGGTGAAAGTATTCGGGAAGCTGACCTGGGTTGGAACGGGTGCCGTTTTCGTGGTAAATGGAATGGGTGCAAGTGGCCTCGTTCTCGGGTTCGTGCTGGGCGACCTCGCGGCCGCGCTCGGAGCCATGGCACGGCTCGATATCAGAGTGGGCTGGCCTCGACTGGACCGGGCGCACGCACTCGTTGGATTCGGGCGGTACCTGTTCGTCGGGAGTGTCAGCGGAATCGTCTACGAGTGGATCGACGTGGCGATCCTCCGTCTGTTCGTCCCGGTATCACTGGTCGGTGTGTACGAAATCGCCTGGCGGGTTGCCGCTGTCGCGCTGCTGTTGACCAACGCTATCCGCACATCGTTGTTCCCACAGATCTCAAGATGGCACGACCGGGACCGGTTTGAACGCATTGAAGACGCCTTCCGAACCTGGGTTCAGCTGTCGCTGTACGCGACTATTCCAGCGTTCGCCGGTGCAGTCGTCCTTGGCCCCGATCTTTTGACTACTATCTTCGGAAGCGCGGCTGCCGCGGGCTATCCTGTGCTGGTTGTGTTTATGCTAGAGAAGATCCTCCGGTCAGTACAGCTTGTTATCGGTCCGGCACTGTACGCAATGGATGCGCCGCAACTGGGCTACCGGGGCAGTGTCGTCGCTATCAGTGCGAACGTTGTTCTTAATCTCGCGCTCATTCCGTCTTTCGGTATCCGTGGAGCAGCGGTCGCAACGACTCTGAGCGCGGCGGCGGCCGCCGTGGTGTCAATCTATTACGTGCGGCAGTTCGTCCGCATTCCACTCCCCCGTAAACGAATCGTTTGGAGCGCTATCGCGGCGACACTGATGGCTGGTACGGTTGCGCTGGTGATTCGTCCCTTCGATCCCGGCTGGCTTCGTCTCAGCGTTGGCCTCGGAGTCGGCGTGTTGAGTTACGCCGGGCTGTTGTTGGCTAACTCCGGTATCCGAATCCAGTTGCGGCAGGCTATGGGGTCGCTTGGTTGGGCGTAGTTGGGAACAGCGCTACGGCGTGTTTGTCGACAACAGTGTCCCAGTCATGCGCCTCAGCAGTTTCTCTGGCCGTGCGCTCGATTTGACCGGCAAGAGCCGGGTCATCGAGACACTGCTCGATCGCCGAGCAAAGCCCCGTTGCTGTTCCATCGTACAGGAGCCCATTGTCTCCGTCCGTAATCAGGCGCTGGTGTGGCGGAATATCTGTTGCCATGACGACTGCGCCGGCTGCCATGTATTCGAGCAGTTTCGCCGGGTAACTGATTCGATACGACTCGATATCCTCTAGCGGAGAAATGGCCACGTCAGTCCGGGTCAACAGCCCTGGGACGTCACTGTGGGGCACTCGTCCGTACCAGACGATCTGGTCAGCCACTCCCAACTTCGCAGCCTTTGCCTGCATTGCATCGATGTAACCGGATTGGCCATCACCCGCGATATGGAACTCAAACGTCTCGCCACACTCTGCGAGCGCTTCAATAACGTGTGGGAGCCCCCTGGCTGCGCCGAGCGATCCAACGTATGTCACGGTCAGTGGTCTAGAGAAGGAGTCACCAGTCTGTCGTCCGTCAGCGGGCTCGAACGTCTCAGTATCAACGCCCATTCCGATGACTGTCGCCGACGAGAGGTCCAGCCCGTACTCCTGTTCGGTGACTTGACGGATCCCCTCAGTCAAACAGGTGACCTGATCACACCGCTGCAAAGCCACTTTGACTGCGGCGGCGTACCCTGCCCAGATCATGACGGAGAGGCGCTCCGCGGGCGACATATCTGCCTGTCTAGACATGACAAAGTCACGCTTCTGTCGGACCGGAACCACCTGAAGACCAGCGACAAAGCGCGAGTCACCAGCAATAGCGCCAACCCATGCCTGAACGAGGGTTCTCTGGAAGCCATAGGTGGCATCGAACCGATGCCGAGCCCCGAGTACGGTCGCGTACAGTGTGGCGATGATGAAGAACGCTATCGTCGAAACGAGGCGGGTATTGCCGGTTCGGATCGGATGGTAAACGACTGACGTGTTACCAGTACCGCCTGCATCGTGGTCTTTGTCGGCGCTACAGATGACATGAACAGTGTGTGTAGCTGCAAGCTTTGTCGAGATGTAGTGTGGGACAGTCGCGCTGAACGGTGACCTAACATCGCGGTGATGAATCAATAGGAGAGAGCGACGCTGTGCCATCGGCTCAGGGGTTACAGACCCACCGGTACGGGTCGAGTGCCTCGTGTGATTGTTCCTGCTATCATTTGCACCGAAAGTCTACGGTTACGGTCATAAGTAAAGGGGAGTTATGCGCACACAACCCGGAGACCGCACGGGAAGGCAGCGAGAGCCACCCGACCTATCGATGGTAAGGGGTGTATTATATAATACCTCAGACGGCTACAGGCAGCAATGAATGGAGGTCAGCGGACGCGGCGGAGATTTATTAAGGGGATCGCCGCTACGGCCTTGACAGTCGGTATTAGCTACCCCGGGACTGTCACGACCCAGTCGCGATTCGACACTGTCGTCAACGCCATTGCAGCGGGTGCAGACCCCGATGGGTCGGAACGGATCGACAACGTCCTCGAGGGGTACATCGATGATGATACACTCATCGAGTTCCCCGCGGGAAGGTACCGTCTTGGCTCCCTCGACGTCGGCCCTGTTCGTAACTTGGGTCTACGAGCGAAGCCCGAGGCGCAGGTCTTGTTTGAGCCCGCGACACCAGCCAGCGATCAGCGCTCACTCATTACGTTCGAGGGTATCGAAGACCTTCTTTTAAAAGGACTGACATTTGACTTTTCACGGCCGGGATTCGGAAACACCCTGAGGGTGATTGCTAATGGTGACTTTCTGGCTCAGGACCTCAGAATCCGTGGTCAATTGCCGGATCAGGACCGGACGACACCACATGTCGGGTTCCGGTTTGACGTGCGCGACCCGGATTCGACAGGGGTTGTGAGAGATGTCTCTGCCCCCGACGGTGGACATCAAGGGGGGAACGGTGTTGGTGTCTTCGTCGGTAAAAACCACGCCGGGACACTTCGGTTCGAGAACTGCACTGTCGCTAACTTCCCCAATAACGGACTCTACGCCTCCGCACCGGGCCGAAGCAGTCGGAACTATACGGGTCGGGACGGCGTTGTACACGTCAGAGGGGGTCTGTACGCAAATAACAACATCGCTAACGTTCGGCTGGGATCGACCGGATCGACGGCTTACGGAGTCACGGTTCGCGTCGATTCGGTACCACCGTACCCGTCACTGGAGAAGCTAAACGTCCGCGGCATCAGGCTACGTGCCCAGTCCGGGCAGTTCATCAGCGACTGTGATATCACTATCACTAGTGACGCAGGCCCCGGATTCGGTGCTATCGTCTATCACCCCGACCACGACTCTGCAACCCTTCGCAACACGACGATCCACGTCGACAAAGACGAGTACAATGCGGTCAGGGCCATCAGTGGGGACAGTGGCGGCACCGGGGCACCACTTACTCTCCAGAACGTTAGTGTGACTGGCGACGCAGCCGACGGTGCTGCCGTTGTTATCGCTGATCGAGACAGAACAGTACTGCGGGACTGCGTAATCAAGCAGTCGGGAGCGGGGCGCGATGGAGTTAGGTTCACCAGTGCAGACGAGTGCCTAATAACCGACTCAACCATTCAGGTTCCCGGCGAGCCGCTGTCTCTTATCGACTCATCCGTGCGGAAGGTTCGGCTTACTGTCTGAATCTGTTCCTGCCAACTGAATCGTAACTGGTAGTTACTTGGCCTCGAAAGATGCGGTAGTCGTAATTACGCTTTATTCCATTATTAGTAATGTACTCCTGAATGGTCGAAAAGGATTACATACTACCCCACAGTTATGATGGGGCCAGTTCTAGTGCGGACTCCACCAAAGAGGGACGGTCACTACTGACACGAAGGCAGCTACTGGGAGGCATACTGGCTGCAAGTACAGTACCGATGATTCCGAATGGACTTGGAATGCCATCTTCTCGTACTCTCGAAATAATTTCAACGGATCAGCAAAGCGAGACTGGCTCCCTTGACGTGCGCTACGAGTTCACTACAACAGGCGAGATCGTCCCGGTAAATGACGGCGAGAACGCAGCAGAGGCCAACGATAGCGTGGCGAAAAACGACGACGAAACGTGGACTGCAATTGGGCGGACAGGCAATGGATTCGGCGATAGCTACGAGATCAACGGTATCGTTACCGGTTTCAATGCCAGTGGGAACTACGAAATCCGGCTGGACGGAGCGGTAGTGACAGTCTCGGAGGTAGTTGCGCCTGCTGACCACGTCGTTGAGATACAGACCACGGAAGACCCTTCTGAACTCGATTACGAACTGACGACGACGGGTGAGCCGATTCCGTGTACTGGTGATACGGAAAACGCCGCTGACGACAATGACAGCATCGTCCGTAACGACGACGACACCTGGACGATCGACGGATATACTGGTAACGGCTACGGCGACCAGTACTACTTTTCCGGCGAGATTGTCGACTTCGGGCCCGTTGAGCCGTTCGCTGCGGTATACGTTGATGGGAAGCAGATCGACCTCTCGCCGTTTGAGCGGTCTCCAGATCCGGCTACAGAGATCGGCGGTGGCAGCGGGTATGCCAACACGGTTCCTGAGTCAGATGCCAACTACGTAGTCGAGACACTCTCCGAGTTGCTTACTGCACTGGATGCTGCCGGCCGCGGCGATACT
The DNA here is from genome assembly GCF_000223905.1 of Haloarcula hispanica ATCC 33960. NCBI lineage: Archaea > Methanobacteriati > Methanobacteriota > Halobacteria > Halobacteriales > Haloarculaceae > Haloarcula > Haloarcula hispanica. The sequence goes on along the minus strand of NC_015948.1, from coordinate 345,895 downwards.
GTCTACGTTGCTGGCGACGCTACCATTGATGCCTCACCAGTTACCGGAAGTGACCGGCTAACTGTGCCTACCGGAGTAACCCTCGCTTCTAACCGTGGTATCGACGGCGCGTCGGGTGGCCAGATCTCCACTGGCGTCATCGATTATGAACACCTCATGGGCCTGAGCGAGGATGTCCGATTGACCGGACTCCGGATCAGTGGACCCGAAACCGGATATCGCGAGTACGGTACCCCGGTATCCAGTGGCGTCACCGTTGAGGGAGCAGGCTGTGAAATCGACAACACCGAGCTATGGGGTTTCAACCACGCAGCACTCAAACTCCGAACGTCGACACATATCCATCACTGCCATATCCACGACAACCCCATGGGCGGACTGGGCTACGGTATCCAATGTTTAGACGGGGACAATACGCTTATAGAGTACAACAGATTCAACTTTAATCGCCATTCTGTTGCGAGTGGGACCGGGGAGGCCGGATACGAGGTCCGATACAATCACTTTGGCGGCACCGAAACACCATCCTACCAGGTCGGAACACATCAGCCGGGTGGAACGACGCTGCTGATCCATCATAACACCTTCACGCCCCTCCGACACGTTGGTCAACATCCTGAGGAACCGGGAACGCACGTCAGCATCCGTGGCGTCCCCGAAGACCGTGGTGAGATCCACCACAACTGGTTTTACAACCCAAAGCAGCCATCGGCGGGTCGGGGTAACGAAGCAGTCATCCAGCCACATGTCGAATCATTAACAAACCTTCATTTCGGGAACAACCACTACGGACAGAACATTCCTGACGGCGATGTGGGGTGTCCACGGCGCTAAAAAGTACTCTAAGGAGAACGTTACTAACACCCTAGATCCTGAAGACACCCAATCGATGGGGACCGTCGTCATTTCGCTGGACGCCGAACTCGCATGGGGGTTTGTCGATTTCCCGGTCTTACCAGAGCGACGACTCGCGCGCGCCCGAGAGATGTGGCTAGAGTTGTTGGACCTGTTTGAAAAGTATGATCTTCCCGCCACTTGGGCGGTCGTTGGCCACTTGTTCCTTGAAGACTGTGATGGTCGACACCCGAACCACCCGCTCAATGCGGCGTGGTTTGACAGAGAACGGCCCTCAGAGCATGAGGAACTGTGGTGCGCGCCGGATCTCATTGACACAGTTGCCGACGCGACAGTCGACCACGAAATCGCTTGTCATTCCTTTTCGCACGTTAATTTCCAGTCTAGCAGGGCCTCGAAGTCTGTTGCGGCGGCCGAATTGGGGCGGTGTCACAAGCTCGCCGACCGTTGCGGAATTGAGTTGTCCAGTTTCGTGTTCCCACGTAACCGTGTTGCACATCGCGATGTCCTTGCGAGATCGGGTTTTCGTTGTTACCGTGGGCGGCAACCACCGTGCTGGCACACCGACAATCGATTGACGCCACTGGTTCGGGCCGTCAGTGGCTCGCCGCTAGGAATTACGCCGCCCATTGTCCATCCTCGTGTCGACGAGCATGGACTCGTTGAGATCCCGGCGTCGCTGTTACTGTTTTGCTTCGAAGGATGGGCTCGCCAGATAACAGAGACACTGTGGGCTGACCCCGTTGTCAAAATGGTCCAGCGAGGGGTCGATCAGGTCGACGGTGGTGATGGAATCTTCCACCTCTGGCTTCATCCAAACAATCTCATCAACGACGCGGGGATCAAGCGGATGGAGTCGGTATTATCATATATCGATCAAAAGCGTGGGCCGGGTCTCGCGGTCCGGACCATGGAGACAGTCGCACAGCGGACTGTCGGCTCGGCCCCGCAGCAGACCTGGTAAGGATATCCTTCTACCGATAATGAACTTATAATTAACTGAGAGTCAGCCATCGCCACACTATCTGTGGAGTTAGCAGAGAGATATGATACTATACATATGTGCTAGGCGATCGAGCGAGGCCTTGGTGGGGCCAGTTGACTGTCTCAGCCTGATGGGTGAGGATGTATAGAGGGCACACTGTTGGTGTGGTTGTCCCAGCGTACAACGAAGCAGGACTTGTCGGTACTGTCATCGATACAATTCCGGAATACGTCGACCGGATTTACGCTATCGACGACTGCTCGATGGACGACACATGGACAGAAATTCAGGCACACGCAAGACTGGACCAGGCGGATGCCCCATCCAATCCGGAGCAATCCGTGCAAACAGATGGTGGGTTTGAACAGCGAGTCTGCCCGATACGCCACGAAACCAATCGCGGCGTCGGTGGCGCGATCAAAACAGGCTACCGCCATGCGTTGCGGGACCACATTGACGTAACTGCCGTGATGGGCGGTGATGGGCAGATGGACCCGAGTATTCTCGACTCATTCCTCGATCCCATCATCGACGGCGAGGCGGACTACACGAAGGGTAACCGTCTCCACAGACCGGCGTATCGTGAATCGATGCCCCGTGCCCGGCTTGTCGGCAATGCGATCCTCACAGCGTTGACAAGGGTCGCGTCGGGCTATTGGAGGATAACAGACCCCCAGAACGGGTATACAGCCATATCACGGCAGGCGCTGTTGGCGATCGACCTTGACGAGATGTACGAGTACTACGGGTACTGCAACGATCTGCTTGTGGAACTCAGCGTCAGTGAGATGCGGGTTGCAGATGTTCCGATGCCAGCGAAGTACGATGAAGCCGAGTCGAGTATTCGCTACCGGGAGTACATTCCAAAGGTCTCGTGGCTGTTGGTGCGGAACTTCTGTTCACGACTGGATCGAGCATACGTCCGAGAGGGAGTCTACCCGCTCGTACTGTGTTACGTCGCTGGTTTCAGTGCGATCTGCGTCGGACTGGTCGCCGGCGTACTGGGGCTGGCACAAGACACTGGACTTACAGCGGCGGCGCTCGCAAACCTGTTTGGCGTCCTCGTCTTTTCGCTCGGAGTGGTCCTCGACCACCGGAAGAGTTCTGGGACAGAGGTGGATGTGCGTGACTGAGTGTCTCTGGCAGGACCCAGCGACCACTCCTGCCACAAAGAGGGAGTAAATCCCGATGGACGTTCTTCAGCTTGTGACAACCCGGCGGCCGTTTTTTCACAAGCAAGTCGAAGCGCTGGAGCGTCACGGCATCAACTGTACGGTTCTGGAGGTGCCCGGTGGCGACGAAGCTACTCGGTCACCGATGGCGTATCTCCGGTTCTACACGGAATCGCTCAGTGCCGCCCCGTGGCAATACGACCTCGTCCACGCTAACTATGGATTGACTGCGCCGATGGCACTGGCACAGCCGACCCGTCCGGTCGTCCTGTCGTTATGGGGATCGGACATTTTCGGCCAGTACGACCGGCTGAGTCGCCAGTGTGCCACGCTCGCTGACGAAGTCGTCGTAATGTCTTCGGCCATGGCTGATGCGCTTGGAGAAGCGTGTCATGTGATCCCTCATGCCGTCGATTTCGAGCAGTTCGAGCCAGTCCCGACCGAAACTGCCAAAGAGACGTTGGGCTGGGATGACAGCAGGTATCATGTGCTGTTTCCTTACGACCCCGACCGTGCCGAAAAGGACCATCCCCGAGCCGTCCGTGTCATAGATGCGGTCAACGAGCGTCTCGACACGCCGGTCTCGCTTGAGGTCGTCCATGGGGTCGCCCACGACCGGGTCCCGACATACATGAACGCCGCAGATGCGCTCATACTGACCTCGACCCACGAGGGGTCACCGAACGCGGTCAAAGAGGCGCTGGCGTGTAATACACCAGTGGTCTCGGTAAATGTCGGTGACGTCGCGAGTCTGATCGATGGGGCCGCTCGGTCTGCCGTCTGCGCGGACGACGAAGAACTCACGACGGCACTTACAGCGACCCTCCAGTCGTCAGAGGCTGTCCACGGACGGGCTGCTGTCGAGCCGCTACGTCTGAATCGGATGGCAGAGCGTCTGACCGCAGTATACCGATCAGCTATCGACCGGAGGTGTGCATGACTGCTCACGAGACGACGATCCACAGTACAGTTAGAGCCGTCAACGCGAACCAGTGGAACAATCTCGTCACACAGTCGGACCTCGGAACGGTGTTCCACCGGTACGAATGGCTCCGGGCAGTCGAAGCAGGTCTGGATCGGCCGGCCTATCATGCGGTCGTGACGAAAGGATCGAACCCGGTTGCCGTGCTTCCGACCGTCCTGGTACCGGTTGCAACCCCCGACCCAGCGGATCTACCGGGCCCCGATCGGGTTGTGGAAGCGACGGCTTGCCACCTGCCAACTGAGCGTCTAGTGTCGCTCCATCCCGGCACTGGCGGTCCAGTAATCGCCACAGACCACGAGGCGTGTCTCGATGCGATGCTGTCGGCACTCATAACAGCAGCGCCACGGCAGGCGCTTTCGCACAAAATCCGGACGGGGAGCCAGGCACAGAACAGATACAGTAAGTATCTCATCGGTCAGGGGTATGAATCGACGGTCACTTCCTGCCGACTCGTACTTGACCTCACGCCCGGGTGGGACCGTATCGAGTCCGGAATGGACCGGACACGACGGACGGAACTACGCAACGACGCAGTCACCGTCGAACGGACTGACTTCGATGGCTCGATGCTGGCCTCGATCCATGCTGACTACGTCCAGAACATGGAGCGAATCGGAGCGGATAGCTTTCCAATGGCCTTCTTTGAGGCGCTTGCCGAACACATGGACGAACGAGTCGAGGTGTTTACTGCTCGCCGCGAGGGCGATACCCTCGGCCGACACATCTGCATCGTAGATGAGGAGCAGTCAGCCCTCAGATACTACTTTTCGGCAGTTCCGGAGACGTCAGCCTACGAATACGGGACATCGGAACAGCTCCATGGCGCGGCCATTCAGTGGGCCATTGACGCTGGCTTCGAGAGCTACGACTTCGGCACGACAGGTGCGGACTTCAGAGACGGATTGTTTTCGTACAAGTCACAGTACGGACCAGCGGTCCGCCCGATCGTCCAGTGGGACAGAGGGCTTTCGGCGGTCGCCTGGCGTGCGTTCAAATTCGGGCGCCGGCTCTATCGCGGACAGAACTACTGAGATGACAATTGGAACCAAACCACGACAATGAGTATCGAGATTGAGTGCGTCGGGACAGACCGACATGAAGAGTGGGATAGCGCTCTTGAACATTCGCCACACGCTACTGTCTTTCACCGGTGTGCGGCTCTAGAGCAACTGGCAGCCGAGTCAGGGACGGAACTCCACCGGCTGATGGGGTTCAAGGGACAGGAACCGATCGGTGTCTTGCCGATCTTCGAGCTTCGCAAGGGGCCGTTCAGTGCTGTTTTTTCCCCGCCACCGAACCTCTGGATTCCCCGACTTGGTCCGGCGTTCGTCGTTCGAGGGGACCCCAAACAACGCAAGCGGGAGCGACGTCGGCAGGGATTCATCGATGCGGCATTCGAGTATATCGAAGACACGATTGATCCGAAGTACCTCCGAGTGCGGTCGCCAACCGGGCTCGATGACGTCCGGCAATTCAAGTGGAATGACTGTACAGTTCGGCCGGAGTATACGTATGTCACCGACCTCTCTGGTGGAAAAGACGCCGTTCGAGACCGGTTTACCAGCGAGGCGCGTCGGCGGCTCCGTATCGGGCAGGAGTCGGAGTCCGAGTACACGATCTCTGAGGAAGGACTCGACGCGACTGAGACGGTGATGCACCACGTTGAAAGCCGGTACAACGAGCAGGGCGAGCCGTTCCCCGTTCCCACTGGGTTCCCCGGGCGGCTCTACGAAGCGCTTCAACCGGGGCAAATCCGCCCCTACGTTCTCCGAGTGGATGGCGATGTCGTCGGCGGGCACATTTATTACGACGACGGAGACACAATTTCGGGCTGGCTCGGGAACGTCAAGCCCCCCGATCATGTGGACCTCCCGGTCAATGAGTTGCTCATCTGGCGAGGGATTACTGATGCGATCGAGCGGGGGCGAACAGCCTATGAACTGGTGGGTGCAGGTGACCCCCGTCTAAACAGGTATAAACTCCATTTCGGGCCCGAGCTAACCGGGTTCTACTCTATGGAGCGGAGCGGAGCCGGTATCGATTCACTACTGCAACTGTATCGGTGGTTTGTACAGTACTCCTGATTTTACAGGTACTGTGCATATAATTATTCGTTGAAAAGAATAACTTACTGATAGGTATGGTAGTATTATATAGAATATATGCTTTATAATAAAACCTGTATAGTAAAAATAGCCGCTTGGACATGCCTTCTAACCATAGGGCTTGTTGGTGGTATGGAGAGCAGTACTCGGCCAGTAACACGCTGGTTCCTTTCCTGCTGAACAACGTATTTACGAGCAACAGGGTGAGCGGAGGTATCGAATTCTATGCAAGCTGAGGTGGGTGAGAGCGCAACTATTTCGCCACAGGCGACGGTGGGCTACGAGTACAATGACGATGTCTCACCGACAGTCCTCGGCACAGCGGCAACAGTACGTGCCGGGACAGTAATCTACTGTGACGTCGCCGTTGGAGCATCGTTTGTCACGGGACACAACGCACTGGTGCGGGAGCATACAACCATCAGTGACGATGTCGTACTCGGAACGAACGCTGTTATCGATGGGAAGACGGACATTGGCTCTCATGTTAGCCTTCAGACAGGTGTGTACGTCCCGTCTCAGACAACCATCGGGGACAACGTCTTCCTCGGCCCACATGCAGTCCTGACAAACGACAGATATCCAGTGCGTAGCGACGGTGGACTGGCGGGGCCAACTATTGAGGACGGAGTCACTGTCGGGGCGAACGCCACGGTGTTACCCGATGTGACCATCGGCGAGCACAGCTTTGTTGCTGCAGGGGCAGTCGTCACGACGGATGTTCCGCCGAATAGCTTGGCAGTCGGCGTCCCGGCCAGCCACGAACCACTACCGCCTGAACTAGATACACGAAACAGGCTAGAGCAATGATCAACCTTGCCACACCCGACATCGGGGATGCGGAGCGCGAGCGGGTGCAAGCAGTGCTCGATAGCGGACAGCTGGCGGATGGCCCGCAGGTGCGAAAGTTCGAAACCGAGTTCGCCACGCACTGTGGGGTGTCCCACGCCGTTGCTACCGCTAACGGGACCACAGCCCTCCACGCCGCGCTGAAAGGACTTGGCATCGGAAGTGGCGACCGTGTCCTGACGACGACGTTCTCGTTCATCGCGAGCGCGAACGCAGTTCGCCTCGCCGGGGCGGAGCCGATATTTGCCGACATCGCTCCGGCAACGTACACCTTAGACCCCGACAGCGTTGAACGGACTATTGCGGCCCACGATGGGGCCGTCGACGCTATCATCGCTGTTCATCTCTACGGATTACCTGCCGACATGACCAGATTGCGAAGGATCGCTGACGAGCATGACATCCCGCTGGTGGAGGACGCGGCACAGGCCCATGGAGCGGCCGTCAGCGGCGAGCCGGTCGGTAGTCTCGGCGATGTGGCCTGTTTCTCCTTTTATCCAACAAAGAACATGACTACTGGCGAGGGTGGGATGGTTGTCACCGACGATCCTGTGGTCGCGGGTCGGACCGAGCGGTTCGTCAACCACGGTCGTGGCGACGAGGGATACACCGACGTAGGGCATAATTTCCGGATGACGAGTATCGCCGCCGCTATCGGCCTGGCACAACTAGAATGCCTTCCAGAGTACGTCGCGACCCGGCGAGAGTACGCGACGATACTAACTGACGCACTCTCGGCAACTGACCTAACGACTCCTGTCGAACCGTCCGACCGCCGGCACGCCTACAATCAGTACACTGTTCGCTGTCGGGACCGAGATGGATTGATCGACCATCTCACCGCACACGATATCGGATGCGGTGTTTATTACCCGACCCCGATCAACGAACAAGAGGCGTACAGCGGTGTTACTGCCGACACGCCCGAAGCGAAGCGCGCAGCTGCGGAAGTATGCTCACTTCCGGTACATCCGGCGCTGGAGCAGCGTGAGATCGAGCGAGTTGGGGAGGTGGTCCAGACGTATGGGTGAGACGCTCGATGTCGGAGTTGTTGGCGTCGGAGCAATGGGTCGACACCACGCCCGTGTCTACAACGAACTGTCCGGTGCGACGCTGATCGGTGTGGCCGACGCCAACGCGGACCGAGCAAAGCAGATCGCTGACAAAAATGAGGTCCGGGCCTGTGACAGCGCGGACCTGTGCAAGCAAGCCGATGCGGTCTCAATCGCCGTCCCGACGCGGTACCACGCCGAGGTTGCTCGACAGTGTATTGACGCTGGGACTGGGATGTTGATCGAAAAGCCGTTGGTCGTGAAGACTGCGACCGGACGCGACCTCATCGACGCTGCGGATGCCGTGGACGTGACCCTTCAGGTAGGCCATATAGAGCGGTTCAACCCTGTGACAGAGGTCTTAGAGGAGATCCTCGCAGATATCGATGTTATTTCTGTGTCGGCCAAACGGCTAGGGCCGTCAGTCGATCGCACCGTTGAGGACTCGGCAGTCACCGACCTCATGATACACGACATCGATCTGATCTGTCATCTCCTGCCGTCCGCAGTATCAGATATTCAGGTCAGCGGCGCTGCACAGGGCCGATACGCGACAGCAACGTTAGAGTTCTCCTCCGGAGTCATCGGCTCACTGACGGCGAGCAGGGTCACAGAAAAGAAGATCCGCCAGTTCAAAATCACCGCGGATTCCTGTTACGTGACTGCTGACTTCATTGATCAGTCACTAGAAGTCCATCGCCAGTCAGTTCCGGAGTACGTTGCGACGGACAACGAGGTCCGGTACCGCCATGAGAGTATCGTCGAGAAGCCGGCAGTACGCACCGGGGAACCACTCAAACGCGAACTCGAGTCCTTCCTCGATGCTGTACAGACGAACAGCCAACCGCGTGTCACAGGTGAGGACGGGATCCGAGCCGTCGAGTTAGCACAGACAATTGACCGAAAAGCGTTCGACGCGGGGTCTTCGGAAAGGGAGTTCACCACCAATGCACAGACAGACTGAGTCAGTAGGTGGCGTTTACGGGAACGACGCCACTGCCGAGCAGGTTCAAACCGCGTTTGAAAACGGAACCCTTCCGGTGGCAGTGTACGGACTCGGCAAGATGGGGCTCCCTCTGGCTGCTGTGTTTGCCGACGTCTGTGGCGCTGTCATCGGTGTCGACATCGATCCGGCAGTCGTTGAAAGTGTCAATGCTGGCAACTGCCACGTCCAGCGCGAACCGGGACTGCCCGATTTAGTGGCAGACTGTGTCGCCGCCGGGGAACTTCGCGCGACGTCTGACCCGGCCGCTGCGGCGGCTGCAGCGACCGTTCACGTCGTCATCGTACCAACACCACTTACGGACACGTCTGAGCCCGATCTCTCCATGCTTGACGCTGCTATCGACGGGATTGCGGAGGGCGTCGCGCCCGGCGACCTCGTCCTCGTTGAGTGCACCGTTCCACCACGGACGACTGCTGACCACGTCCGGCCCGGCATCGCTGCGGCAGCCGGCTTAGAGACCGATGCGTTCGGTGTCGCATTCTGTCCCGAGCGGACCGCGAGTGGACGCGCTATTCAGGACATCCGCGGCGCGTACCCGAAGGTCGTTGGCGGTGTCGACGATGAGAGCACCCGACTGGCAGAGTGCATCTACGCCAGTATCAACGACAGCGGTGTTATCGCTGTCGCCGACGCAACCACTGCCGAATGTGTCAAGCTGTTTGAAGGGTTGTACCGTGATGTCAACATCGCGCTGGCAAACGAGCTAGCGACGTTCACCGACGAGCTTGACGTCGACGTTCGGGCAGCAATCGAGGCTGCCAACACGCAACCGTTCTGTGACATCCACGATCCTGGACCCGGAGTTGGTGGCCACTGTATCCCGGTCTACCCCCACTTCCTCATCGAACCGTTTGACACCGAGGCGCCGTTGCTCGAAACCGCACGCGAGGTCAACGATTCGATGCCGGTGTTTACAGTCGAGACACTCCGCGAGGAACTGGCCGCCGACGGCGTGGAACTGGCCGCGGCCAGCGTCCTTGTGCTCGGGCTGACCTATCGACCCGGTGTGGAGGAAACGCAGACATCGCCGGCCCGTCCAATCGCAGAGAGGCTGTCAGCGGCCGGGGCCGACGTCGACGGGATCGACCCGCTTCTCGACGATACCGCCGAGTTCGACCTGGAGCAGCTACCACTTTCTCGGGCGTCAGAGCGGGACTACGACGCTATCGTCATGGTCACACCGCACGACGAGTTCGGGGCGCTAGACTGGGACTCGATAGGCCGACCAGCGGGCTCAGTCGTCATCGACGGACGGGACACACTGACCCTGTCTGACACCAGTCATCGCGTCTACACCGTCGGGCGCGGACCCGTAGAGTAGACGGAGATACGCCAGTCAGTTGTCCCGCCTGTCAGGAAACCCCGCCGGTTCGCGCTCCGGAACGCCACTAATCGTCAACGCGGCTGCGGTGGTGCTGAGCGCTCGTTTACTGGCCCGTCTGCAGGCTGTCACATTGACTGGCCGCACTCTCGTCGAACCGTTCCGTAATACCTGCGACCGAAGGAATGTTGCCTGTCGAGTCCCTGTATAGAGGTAATGGGACACGCTGAATCTGAACTACTGGACGTGGAGCGTATCCGCGAGGACTTCCCCATCCTCCAGCGCGAATTCGACGGCGAGCAGGTGGTGTACCTCGACAACGCGGCCACAACGCAGACGCCCGAGCCGGTCGTCGAGACCATCGCTGACTACTACCGGACGACGAACGCCAACGTCCACCGCGGCCTCCACCAACTCAGCCAGGAGGCCAGCGTCGCCTACGAGAAGGCCCACGACCGCGTCGCCGAGTTCATCGGCGCGTCGGGCGAGCGCGAGGAAATCGTCTTTACGAAGAACACGACGGAGAGTGAGAACCTCGTCGCCTACGCCTGGGGCCTGAACGAACTCGGGCCAGAAGACGAGGTCGTCCTCACGGAGATGGAACACCACGCCTCGCTGGTCACCTGGCAGCAGATCGCCAAGAAGACCGGCGCGACGTGTCGGTACATCAGCGTCGACGAGGACGGCACGCTCGACATGGACCACGCCCGCGAGATCATCACCGACGATACCGCGATGGTCAGCGTCGTCCACGTCTCGAACACGCTCGGCACGGTCAATCCGGTCTCGGAGCTGGCGGACATCGCCCACGACCACGGGTCGTACATCTTCGTCGACGGCGCGCAGTCGGTCCCGAACCGCCCAGTCGACGTGGAAGCCATCGACGCTGACTTCCTGGCCTTCTCGGGCCACAAGATGGCCGGTCCGACCGGTATCGGCGTCCTCTACGGCAAGAAGCACCTGCTTGAGGAGATGGAGCCGTACCTCTACGGCGGCGAGATGATCAAGAAGGTCACCTTCGAGGACGCTACCTGGAACGACCTCCCCTGGAAGTTCGAGGCCGGCACGCCCGTCATCTGCCAGGGCATCGCGCTGGCGGAGGCCTGTGACTACCTCGACGACATCGGTATGGAACGAATCCAGCGCCACGAGGAACAACTCGCCCAGTACGCGCTTGAACAACTCCGGGACGAAGGCGACGTGGAGACGTACGGCCCGTCCGCGGGAACGGAACGAGGCGGTCTGGTCGCGTTCAACCTCGATTCGGTCCACGCCCACGACCTCTCCTCGATCCTCAACGACTCCGCCGTCGCCATCCGCGCCGGCGACCACTGCACCCAGCCCCTCCACGACAAGATGGGCGTCCCCGCCTCCGCACGAGCCTCGTTCTACATCTATAACACGCGTGAAGAAGTGGACAAGCTCGTTTCAGCTATCGACGACGCCCGCCAGCTGTTCGCGTAATCCCACTCGCAGTCTCCGTCGGAGTTGCGGAGTGATTTATTGGCAATTTTTTACATTACCGCGGTGCACGCCACCTATATGACACACCGCCGATAACTTTCGGCGGAACAATGACTGATACCGATGAAGCGGAGCGGCCGCTGACGCCGGAAGCCCTCGATTACACGCACCTTCCCGATCAAACGATGTACAAGGTGTCGCTCGACGACGCCAGCCACTTCGAGCAGGGTGGGGACGACATCCGGACGTACCCGGTGTGTATCACGAACGAATTCAAGTTGCTGTACTTCGAGATGGACCCTGGCGCGGTCATTGACTGGCACACGCACGCACCCAGTTTCGACGAGGTGTGTCTGTGCCTCGATGGTGCCGCCAGATACACGCTGAAACGCGAAGACGGAAGCGAGCAAGTAATCCGGGCTGAACGACTCGAGTTCGTCTATCTACCCGGTGGGGCACGACACAAGATAGAATCTGTGGGAGAAACCAGTCACGAGGGACTGGTCGCAATGCCGTCGGACTCGGTCGGACGCCTCGAATTGCTCGAAGGGAATGAGCCGTACCAGACAGAGGACTGGCCGGTTGCGCTGTGGGTCGACCGAGTCCGCGACGAAGTCGTCACGAAAGACGAGAACGCCGTCACGGAGTAGGTCCAATAGGTACGTATCGGGAAATCACGGGTCCGCAGCGAGGTAAATGACAGCTAGCTCATAGAGAGCGGGGTTCGGCGTCGCAATCGGCCGGGCCTCCTGTACAGCCGCCAGCGCGTTCGAGAGCGGGCGGTCCTCCTCGGCGGCGATGGCCGTCGCAAGCAGCGTCGAACTCCGGGAGACGCCAGCCTTGCAGTGAATCAGTGCCGGACCGTCCGCTCGGACGAAGCGCCGGGCGGTATCGACGGCCGCCTCGAACGCCGCCCACTCGTTCCCCGGGCCGTCAGTGAGCGGATGGTGGGCGGTCGTGAGCGGGTACGCCTCGCTCGTCGCTGAAAGCACGTAGTCGAAGGACTGGTCGTGTGTCTCGGGTCGTGCCGCGTGTTTGTTTCCGAGATACAGCGACCGGTCGCCAATCTGTCGGATTACCGGCGCATCGCTGACGAACCCCACGGGTCGGACAGCACAGTCGGTCGAAGCCGAAGCGTCGTTCTGCCCCATGTGTTGACAGAACGAGCTGCGATAGTAAATACTGCTTACTGACGGGAGAGCGTCGGTCAGTGCTCACAGACCGTCGGGGCGGTCCCTGCCGAAGGAAAATACATGCGAACCGATACCTCGGAACGCTTTTCCGACTGACAGCC